>NZ_CAJPHP010000003.1:0-391975 GCF_905339975.1 Burkholderia sp. BCC1999
TTCGGGCCGGTTTTTTTACGTCCGCCGCCGGGCTCAGTCGCGCTCGAACAGCGCGATCGATTCGACGTGCGACGTATTCGGGAACATGTTCACGACACCGGCGCCCTTGAGCCGGTAACCGGCCTCGTGCACGAGCAGGCCCGCGTCGCGTGCGAGCGTCGACGGGTTGCACGACACGTAGACGATCCGCTTCGGCAGCGGGCCTTCGCCGCTCTGCGCGATCTCGGCCAGCGCCTTCGACACCGCGAGCGCGCCTTCGCGCGGCGGGTCGATCAGGAACTTGTCGAATGCACCAAGCGCACGGAGGTCGTCACCCGTCACTTCGAACAGGTTCCGGCACGCGAACGTCGTATGACCGTCGACACCGTTCTCGCGCGCATTCGCCAGCGCCCGCGTCGTCAGCGTGTCGCTGCCCTCGATACCCATCACTTCGCGCGACAGTCGCGCGAGCGGCAGCGTGAAGTTGCCGATCCCGCAGAACAGGTCCAGCACGCGGTCGTCGCGCGACGGCGCGAGCAGGCGCAGCGCACGCCCCACCAGCACGCGGTTGATCTGGTGGTTGACCTGCGTGAAGTCGGTCGGCTTGAACGGCATGCGGATGCCGAATTCCGGC
This sequence comes from Burkholderia sp. BCC1999, assembly GCF_905339975.1. Taxonomy (NCBI): domain Bacteria; kingdom Pseudomonadati; phylum Pseudomonadota; class Betaproteobacteria; order Burkholderiales; family Burkholderiaceae; genus Burkholderia; species Burkholderia sp. BCC1999. The sequence goes on from NZ_CAJPHP010000003.1 coordinate 614, forward strand.
AGCGTGTAGTCGAGCGCCACGTCGAGCGGATAGAACGGCGTCACCGTGTCCGGGCCCTTCGGCTGCAGCCAGAACTGCACCTTGTGCTCGTCCGCGAACGCGCGCAGCAGCGCTTCGTCGTCCGCGTTGATCGGCTCCAGCACGCGCAGCACGAGCGCCGTGACTTCCGAACCGACCGCCAGCTCGATCTGCGGCATCCGATCGCGGATCGACAGCCCCTCGACGAGCCGGCGCAGCGGCACCAGCATCGCCGACACGTGCGGCGGCAGCACTTCGCAGCTCGTCATGTCGGCAACATAGCTGCTCTTCTTCTCGTGGAAGCCGACCAGCACGCCGCCCTTCTTCGCCACGTTGCGCACGGTCAGGCGCGCACGGTAGCGATAGCCCCACGACGGGCCGTGGATCGGCGCGAACATCGTTTCCGCGCGCAGCTTCGCGAGGTGCCACAGGTTGTCCTCGAGCACGCGCTGCTTGACCGCCACCTGTGCACGCATGTCGAGATGCTGCATCGAGCAGCCGCCGCAAGTACCGAAGAACTTGCATTTCGGCTGCGTGCGCATCACGCTCGGGCGCAGAATATCGACAACCGTCGCCTGCTCGTAACTCGGCTTGCGGCGGTAGCTCGAATAGGTCACGCGCTCGCCCGGCAACGCGCCTTCGACGAAGATGACCTTGCCCGGCTCGCCGTCCTCGGTGATCGTGCGGCCGACACCGCGCGCTTCCATGTCGAGCGATTCGATCTCGAGAACCGGGGCGGGCCCGGGCGCGACGGGCGCATTTTTCGATTTGCGCGCAGAAGTGGGGACGGCTTCGGACACCAGCTTTTCCTGACAAACGTTGAAGAAGGCGAGATTGTAGACGACGAAGGCCCGTATCGCCCGCTTTGGATGGGCCGAGCGTCGATACTTGATGATGGACGGCCCTGCATCGCGCCGCAACGGCCACGCAGCCGGCTTACGGCACCGACAGCCGCACAAGACCGCAGAACGCGTCAGGGCCGGCCCGTAGCCCGCCACCCAACCACCAGGAGATTCGAGCATGCGACTGATCGACTGGAACATCCAATGGGGTCGGGACGCGGACGGCATCGTCGACCTTTCCCGCACCGTCTCGGCGATCCAGCGGCTCGGCGATTTCGACGTACTGTGCCTGCAGGAGGTCACGCGCGGCTTCGGCGCGCTGCCCGGGCAGCCCGGCCCCGACCAGTTCGCCGAACTCGCAGTGCTGCTGCCCGGCTATACGATCATCGGAGCGATCGGCGCCGATCTGCCGGCCATCGAACCGGGCGCACCGCGCCGCCAGTTCGGCAACGCGATCGCGACGCGGCTTCCGGTCGGGCGCGTGCTGCGCCAGTTGCTGCCGTGGCCGGCCGACGCCGGTGCGCCGTCGATGCCGCGCGTCGCGCTGGACGTCGAACTGCAGGCCCCGTTCGGCCCGCTGCGCGTGGTGACCACTCATCTGGAATATTATTCGGCGCGCCAGCGGCTCGCCCAGGTCGGCGCGCTGCGCGGCCGGCATCGCGAGGCCTGCGCGCACGCAGAACGTCCGGCGCCTGCCGAGACCGCCGAGGGGCCGTTCAGCGCGACCGGCCAGCCGCGCGACGCGATCGTCTGCGGCGACTTCAACAGTGCGTTCGACAGCGATGCATATCGGCGCTTCCTGGAACCGATCGCGGACGCGCCTCGTTTCGTCGACGCATGGGTCGCGCAACACCCGGGGCGCACGCCGCCCCCGACGGCCGGCGTCTACGATACGGTGCAATGGCCGGACGGGCCGCTCGCATGCGACTTCGCGTTCGTGACCGAGACACTGCTGCCGCGCGTCACGCGCTGCGACATCGACGGTGACGTGCGCGCGTCGGATCACCAGCCGGTGCTGCTCGAACTGGCCTGATCGCGCCGGTTGCGACGCAGGCCGCCCGCGCTACGCGTCGAAACCGGCCAGGTACTCGACCCAGTGCGGCGCCGGCTCCAGGGCGAGCGCGTTCTTCACGATCAGGATCTCGTCCGCGTACTCGCTCGGTGTCAGGCCGCCGCGCATCAACTGGAACCGACAGTACAGCAGGTAGGTGTTGACGACGTCGGTTTCGCAATAGTTGCGGATTTCATCGATCCGGCCATCCCGGAACGCCGGCCACACCTGGCTGCCGTCCATCCCGAGCTTGCCGGGGAATCCGCACAGCTTCGCCAGCGCGTCGAGCGGCGCGTTGGCGCGCGCCTGATACATCGCGAGCACGTCCATCAGGTCGGTATGCCGCGAGTGATAGCGCGAGATGTAGTTGTTCCACTTGAATTCGCGGTCGTCCTCGCCGAGATCCCAGTAGCGGGTCGCGGGGATGCCGTGCACGAGCGCACGGTAATGCAGCACCGGCAGATCGAAGCCGCCGCCGTTCCACGACACGAGCTGCGGTGTGTATTTCTCGATCACGCGGTAGAACGACTGGATCAGCGCCGCTTCGTCGTCCTGCGGCGTGCCGAGCGAGCGCACACGAAAGCCGTTGTTGTCGCGGAACACGCACGAGATCGCCGCGATCCGCTGCAGGTGATGCGGCAGGAAATCGCTGCCGGTCTTCTCGCGGCGTGCGGCGAATGCATGTTCGGCCACCGCGGCATCGTCGAGCGTCGCGGACAGGTCTTCCAGACGGCGAATGCCGTCGACATCGGGAATCGTCTCGATGTCAAAAACAAGAATCGGAGTCATCAGTTACAGAACGGCGTCCTTGCGCACGCCGTTGGAGGCAAAGAACCGCTTGAGGCGCACCAGCGCTTCCTGCTGGATCTGCCGCACGCGCTCGCGCGTGAGCCCCATCTCGTCGGCGAGCTCCTCGAGCGTCGCCGGTTCGATATGGTTCAGGCCGAAGCGTCGCTCGATCACGTGCCGATGCTTGTCGGACAACCGCGACAGCCACGCGCGCGTCAGCGTTTCGAGCTCGCGGTGCTGCACCTCGGCGTCGGGTGACTGGCTCTGATCGTCGGGCAGCAGGTCGAGCAGGCTGCTCGCGGGATCGAGATCGAGCGGCGCGTCGAGCGACGCCGTGTGCTCGTTGAGCGCAAGGATGTCAGTGACTTCCTCGGCGGTCTTGCCGGTGAGATAGGCGATGTCGTCGATGCTGGCTTCACGGCGCTCGGCCGCCTCGCCCGTCGACATCGAATTCTTTTCGAGGTGGCGCTTCGCGCGCAGCACCTGGTTCAGTTCGCGGATGACGTGCACGGGCAGGCGCACCGTGCGGGCCTGATTCATGATCGCCCGCTCGATGCTCTGCCGGATCCACCACGTCGCATAGGTCGAGAAACGGAACCCGCGCGTCGGGTCGAACTTCTCGATCGCGTGCATCAGGCCGAGGTTGCCTTCCTCGATCAGGTCGAGCAGCGGCACACCACGGTTCAGGTATCCCTTCGCGATGCTGACGACGAGGCGCAGGTTGCGCTCGATCATCACCTGCCGCGCCTCGAATTCGCCGGCCTTCGCCAGGCGCGAATAGCGCTGCTCTTCCTCGACGGTCAGCAGCGGCTTCACGCTGATTCGGTTCAGGTAATGCTGGATCGTGTCGGCCGTGAGCTCGGCCTGCAGCATCGTGCGGAAATCGTCGACGTCGGGCGCCGCTTCCGGGCGGCCCTCGCGCTCGTCATCGCCACCGTCCGCCTCGGCGTCGCGTGCCTCGATATCGCGTTCGTTGTCCGCGATATCGTCCTCGTCGTCCGTCGAAGCACCTGCTCGCCCCACCGATGCTTGCGTGGCACGACTGATCTTCTCAGACTCGGCTTGCGGCTCGTGGCGCTTCGATTTCGGCATGGTCGTCTCGGTTATTGAGGCGGCAAATACTTCAGCGGATCGACAGGCTTACCCTGTCGGCGAACCTCGAAATGCAGCATCACGCGGTCGGCATCGCTGTTACCCATCTCGGCGATCTTCTGCCCCTTCGTTACCGCGTCCCCCTCTTTTACCATCAAAGCACGATTGTGTGCATACGCCGTGAGGTAAGTTGCGTCGTGTTTGATGATAATGAGGTTGCCGTAGCCGCGCAGGCCGTTACCGGAGTAGACGACGCGGCCGTCGGCCGCCGCCTTCACGGTCTCGCCGGCCGTGCCGCCGATGTTGACACCCTTGTTCTTCGCGTCGTCGAACCCGTTCAGCACGGGGCCGCGCGCGGGCCATGCGAACGTCACGGGGCCGCTCGGGGCCGCTGCCGTATCGCTCGAGCCGGCGGCCGCAGCCGGCGGCGTGGCGAGCGTGGACGACGTGCCGGCAGCCGGCGTTGCCGGGCCGCTGCTGAGCGGCGCGGTCGCGACGGCGGCGCCCGCGATCGGCGCAGCGACCTGCGTGCCCGCAACGGCGGCGCCCGCCTGCGGCGAAACGCGCAGCAACTGGTCGACTTCAATCTGATTCGGGTTCGCCAGGTTGTTCCACGCGGCGATGTCGCGATAGTTCTGCCCGTTTTCGAGTGCGATCCGGTACAGCGTGTCACCCGGCTTCACCCGGTAGTAACCCGGGGGCGCCGGCGGAAGCGGCGCCGCGGGCTGCGCGGTGCCGGTCGTGCCGAGCGAGCCGGAGCGATCGACGACAGGCGCGTTGTCGAGCCGCGTCGCACAAGCGGCCAGTAGCGTGGAGAACGCAGCCACACAGATCGCGCGCTGGGCGAGTGTGAGCGGTTCCCTGGATCGGTTGTTTTGCATCGCGCGCAACATACTCATCGGTTTCAAATCACTCCGGATTTTAAAGGGACAAAGAAAACGCGATCAAGCCGTGACTCTCGCCATTGCGCGTGCGCGACGCGCTCGACGAGCGTGAGCACCTGATGCTGCCCGCTCTGCGCGCCGACCGGCGCGACGAGCCGCCCGCCGATCGCGAGCTGCTCGAGCAGCGCCTGCGGCACGTCGAGCCCCGCCGCCGCGATCACGATCGCGTCGAACGGGGCCGCGGACGGCAAGCCGACACGCCCGTCGCCGTAGTGCAGACGGATGTTCGGCACGCGCAGCGGCCGCAGGTTCAGCTTCGCGCGCTCATAGAGCGGCTTGATGCGTTCAATCGAATACACGTCGCGTGCCACGTGGCTCAGCACGGCGGCCTGATAGCCGCACCCCGTGCCGATCTCGAGCACGCGCTCGAGTGTGCGGCCGGCCATCGCGAGCTCGATCATGCGCGCGACAACCGACGGCTTGGAAATGGTTTGCTGGTGGCCGATCGGCAACGCCGAATCCTCGTAGGCCTGCGTTGCGAGCCCCGGATCCACGAACATGTGGCGCGGTACCGCGGCCATCGCGTCCAGTACGCGCGCGTCGGTCACGCCGTTCGCGCGCAGTCGTTCGACCATCCGCTCGCGCACGCGTTCCGACGTGAGCGCGAACGCGCCGGCCGGCGCGACGCTCGGCGCAGCCGGTTTCGGCATCGCGGGCTTCAGCGCGGTCGGCTTCGGCGCGGTCGCCGGCTTCGCGGCGGCGGGACCGTGCGCCGCCGACCGCACGGCGGCAGGCTTCACCGCAACCGGTTTCAGCACGGCAGCGGGCTTGTCGGCAGCCTTCGGCACCGCAACCGCCGCATGGCGTTCGCCGGCCCGACCTTCCGATTTGCGTGGCGCTCGCTTGAGATCTTCGAGCGCGAGCGGAAACCGCTTCGCGCGCTCGCCGCTCATGAAGCCCGCCCTCCGGCGCGCGCCCATTCGCGCGTCGCGGGCAGCATCTGCGTATGCGTGAGGTCGAGCTGCAGCGGCGTGATCGACACGAAACCGTTTGCGACGGCGTGGAAATCGGTGCCGTCGCTCGCGTCCATCGCCGCGCCCGCGGCGCCGATCCAGTAGATCGGCTCGCCACGCGGGTCGGTCTGGCGAATCACCGGCTGCGACGGATGACGCTTGCCGAGACGCGTGACCTTCCAGCCCTTCAGTTCGTCGTACGGCAGATTCGGAATATTGACGTTCAGCAGCGGGTTGCCCGGCAGCGGATGCGCGAGGTAGTGCTCGACGATCTCCGCGGCGACGCGCGCGGCGTCCGCCAGATGGGCCCAGCCCTTGTCGGCCAGCGAGAATGCGATCGCCGGCACGCCGAACATGATGCCTTCGGTGGCGGCCGCAACTGTCCCTGAATAGAGCGTGTCTTCGCCCATGTTCTGGCCGTTGTTGATCCCGGAAACGACGAGATCCGGCTTCGCATCGGCCATCCCCGTCAACGCGACGTGCACCGAATCGGTCGGCGTGCCGTTCACGTAGAAGAAACCCGTACCCGCCGCACGCTGTACCGACAGCGGCCGCGACAACGTGAGGGAATTCGACGCGCCGCTGCAGTTCTGCTCGGGCGCGATCACCGTGAGCTCGGCCAGCGGCTGCAGCGCTTGGCTGAGCGCGGCGAGACCGGGGGCGAGATAGCCGTCGTCGTTGCTGAGTAGGATTCGCATCCGGCGATTGTAACCGAGGAAAGATGGCGCGAGAGCGACAGTCCGACGGGCGCGAGCGGACGGGTGCGCGCATGTGCGCAGGGTGCGCCGCCGCATGGCGCGGCGTCTTTCAGCACGCTCGGGAAAACGCCATGCCGCCCCGGGTTTTCCGCCCCAAAGGAGGTCCCGTCGGCGAATGCCTGCGTCGCGGACCTGGCACGAGGCGACAGGTCCGCGCGCACTTCCCTCAGATCGCGCCCGCTTCGCGCAGCGCGGCAATCGCCTGGGCGTCGTAGCCGAGGCCGCGCAGCACCTCGTCCGTATGCTCGCCGAGCTCGGGCCCGAGCCAGCGCGTTTCGCCCGGCGTATCCGACAGCTTCGGCGTGATGTTCGGCAGCGGAATGTCGGTACCGTCAGCCAGCTTGAAACGCTGGATCATCTGCCGGGCAACAAACTGCGGATCGGTGAACATGTCGGCGGCGCTGTAGATGCGCCCGGCCGGCACGTCGGCCGCATTGAGCACGACCAGCGCCTCGTCGATCGTGCGCGGCGTGAGCCACGCGGCGATCGCGTCGTCGATCTCCTGCGTACGCGGCACGCGCCCGTCGTTTTGCGCGAGCGCGGGATCGTCGGCGAGGTCGTCGCGCTCGATCGCCTTCATCAGCCGCTTGAAGATCGGGTCGCTGTTGCCGCCGATCACGATGCTGCCGTCGCGGCACGCATAGGTATTCGACGGCACGATGCCCGGCAACGACGCGCCGGTGCGCTCGCGCACCATCCCGTACACGCCGTATTCGGGCACCACGCTTTCCATCATGTTGAAGACGGCTTCATACAGTGCGACGTCGACCACCTGCCCCGCGCCGCCGTTGACCTTGCGGTGATGCAGCGCCATCAGCGCGCCGATCACGCCGTGCAGCGCGGCGATCGAATCGCCGATCGAGATGCCGATGCGCGGCGGCGGCAGATCGGGATAGCCGGTGATGTGACGCAGCCCGCCCATCGATTCGGCGATCGCACCGAAACCGGGACGGTCGCGGTACGGGCCCGTCTGACCGTAGCCGGACAGGCGCACCATCACGAGACCCGGGTTGTCGGCCGACAGCACGTCGCAACCGAGCCCGAGCTTCTCCAGCAGGCCGGGACGGAAGTTCTCGATCACGATGTCGGCCTCGCTCGCGAGCTGTCGCGCGATCGCCTTGCCGGCGTCGGCTTTCAGGTTCAGCGTGACCGATTTCTTGTTGCGCGCCTGGACGGACCACCACAGCGACGTGCCGCCCTGCTCCGGGTGGAGCTTGCGCCATTTGCGCAGCGGGTCGCCGCCGTTCGGATCCTCGATCTTGATCACTTCCGCGCCGAATTCGGCGAACAGCCGCGACGCGAACGGCCCCGCGATCAGCGTTCCGAATTCGAGCACTTTGACGCCCGCGAGCGGGCCCTGGCTGGTGCTCATGTGTCTCCCTGGCATGAGGAATGGCGCCGCCGGCAGGCGGCGCCCGGCTTACATCGTGCGGCGATCGAGCATCGCGCGGGCGATGGTGCCCGCGTCGACGTATTCGAGTTCGCCGCCCACCGGCACGCCGCGCGCAAGGCGCGTGACCGCGAGGCCGCGCGCCTTCAGCGTCTGACCGAGGTAATGCGCGGTGGCTTCGCCTTCGTTCGTGAAGTTGGTCGCGAGCACGACTTCCTTGACGATACCGTCGGACGCGCGCCGCACGAGGCGGTCGAAGTGGATTTCCTTCGGGCCGATCCCGTCGAGCGGGCTCAGTCGCCCCATCAACACGAAATACAGCCCGCGGTACGTCATCGTCTGCTCGAGCATGATCTGGTCGGCGGGCGTCTCGACGACGCACAGCAGCGTCGGATCACGCTCCTCGTCGCTGCAGACCTCGCAGATCTGCGCTTCGGTGAACGTGTTGCACTTTTCGCAGTGCTGCAGGTGCTCGGTCGCGAACAGCAGCGACCGGCCAAGCCGCTCCGCGCCTTCGCGGTCGTGCTGCATCAGGTGGACCGCCATGCGCTGCGCGGATTTCGGCCCGACGCCGGGCAGCACGCGCAACGCTTCGACGAGAGCAGACAGGGCGGACGGCTGTTTCATACGGCGGCAAACAGTGGCAAGGACGCGGCGCTCAGAACGGCAGCTTGAAGCCCGGGGGCAGCGGCAGGCCCGACGTCATGCCGCTCATCTTTTCCTGCGACGTCGCTTCGGCCTTGCGCACGGCGTCGTTGAACGCAGCGGCGACGAGATCCTCGAGCATGTCCTTGTCGTCCGCGAGCAGGCTCGGGTCGATCGCGACGCGGCGCACTTCGTTGCGGCACGTCATCGTCACCTTGACGAGGCCGGCGCCCGACTGCCCTTCGACTTCGATCAGCGCAAGCTGCTCCTGCATCTTCTTCATGTTTTCCTGCATTTGCTGCGCTTGCTTCATCAGTCCGGCGAGGTTGCCTTTCAACATGGAAATACTCCTTCTTGATCGTGTGAAAACCGGCACGCGGCGCGTGCCGGCCAAAGTGTGCGGGGCGTGATTGTGCCTGTCGCGGGGCGGTCAGTTCAATGCAGCGTCGGCGGCACGCCGTCCGGCGCCGAATCGGCGAGAGGACGGACCGAACCCTCGACGATGCGCGCACCGAAGTCGCGCACGAGCTGCTGGACGAACGGATCGCCGTGAATCTCCTGCTCGGCCTCGCGCTGGCGCGCCGCGCGCGCGGCCGCATCGAGCGCCGCCGCGGTGCGCCGTGCGGGCCCGACCTCGACGGCCACCTCGACCGGCTTGCCGAGCGCATCGGCCAGCGCCGCCTTCAGCTTCGCCACCTGCGCGGCGTCCGCGTACTGCGGCACCGGCACCGAAAGTTTCAGGGTGGTCGCATCGACGGCCGTCAGCTCGCTGTTGAAGGCGAGCTGGTACGCGACGCCCTTCAACGGCAACCGAGCGGCCAGCGCCGGCCATTCGCCGTCGAAGCCGAGCGGATCCAGCGCGATGGCGGGCGGCAACGGTCGCGCATCGACCGGCGCGGACGGACGCGTTTCCGCCGGCTTCGGCATCACGCGCACATCGTCGGGACCGCTGTTGAACTCCGGCACGAAGCCGTCGTCCGGGCCGCCGAACATCTCGTCGGCGCTGAGCGGCACGTAGTCGTCGGGCGGAATGTCTTCCCACGGCGGCGAGGCCTGGCGCGACTCGGCAGCCTGCGGTGCACGGGCCGCGGCACGCGGCGTCGGCACCTGCACGGCGGGACGCGGTGCGGCCGGCTTCTCGGCGACCGGCTGGGCTGCCGGTTTCGGCGCCGCGCCTGCGCGCCCCCGATCGGACGACACGCGCATCCCCGCATTGCGCAGCACGTCGAGCGCGGCGGCGGCACCGCCTGCGCGCGCGGCCGGACGTGCAGCCGGCTCCGGCGGCGCAGCGCGCGGCACCGGTGCGGCCTGTACGACCGGTTCTTCGATTTGCAGCGCTACCGCGGCAGCGGTAGCCCCAAGCGGCTCGGGCTCGTTGCGGACAGGCGGCGGCAGGTCCGTCGCCGCTTGCTGCACGACATCCGTTCCCGGCTGCGGCGTTTCGATGACGGGTGCGTCAACCGGCACCGGCGCGGGCGCGGGCGCCTGAACGGCAGCCGGCTTCGCGGCCGGCGGGCGGGCTTCGTCTTCAGACCGAGCAGGCGCCGAACGCGCGACGGCTGCGATCGGGGCAGCCGGAGCAGCCGCCGACGGGCGCGCCGCCTCGACGGGCGCAGCCGATACCGGCTTCGCCGCAGCAGCCGATGCCGCGGCAGCGCGCGGCGCCGGCACGGCCCGCGGCACGGACGGCTGACCGCCCGGCGCACTGCCGGCGGCAACCGTCGGCTCGAACGCGAGCATCCGCAGCAGCGTCATCGTGAAACCGGCATACTCGTCCGGCGCGAGACCGAGCTCCGCACGGCCGACCGTCGCGATCTGATAGAACAACTGCACCTGTTCGGGGCTCAATGTCTCCGCGAAACGGCGCAGATCGGCCGCTTCCGGCCATTCGTCGAGTACCGATCCCGGGGCGAACTGCGCCCACGCGATCCGGTGCAGCAGGCTCGCGAGATCCTGCAGCGCGGTCGAGAACGACAGGCTGCGCAGCGACATTTCGTCAGCGATCGTGAGGATTTCGGGGCCGCTGCCAGCCGCGAGCGCGTCGAGCAGACGCACCATGTAAGTCTGGTCGAGCGCGCCGAGCATGCCCGACACGGCCGACTCGGTCACTTCGTTCGCCGAATAGGCGATCGCCTGATCGGTAAGCGACAGCGCATCGCGCATGCTGCCCTGCGCCGCACGCGCGAGCAGGCGCAGCGCCTGCTGCTCGAACGTGATCTGCTCTTCGCCGAGGATCCGCTCGAGATGCGACACGATGTGCCCGGCCGGCATCTGCTTCAGGTTGAACTGCAGGCAGCGCGACAGCACGGTAACGGGAATCTTCTGCGGATCGGTCGTCGCGAGGATGAACTTGACGTGCGGCGGCGGCTCTTCGAGCGTCTTCAGCATCGCGTTGAACGCGTGGTTCGTCAGCATGTGCACTTCGTCGATCATGTAGACCTTGAAGCGCGCATCGACAGGCGCGTACACCGCGCGCTCGAGCAGCGCGGCCATCTCGTCGACGCCGCGGTTGCTCGCGGCATCCATTTCGACGTAATCGACGAAACGGCCCTCGTCGATCTCGCGACAGGCGCGGCACACGCCGCACGGCTGCGACGTGACGCCGGTTTCACAGTTGAGTGCCTTGGCGAAGATCCGCGACAGCGTCGTCTTGCCGACACCGCGGGTTCCGGTAAACAGATAGGCGTGATGGAGACGCCCGCCGTCGAGCGCGTGCGTAAGCGCCCTGACGACGTGCTCCTGGCCGACGAGCGAAGCGAAATCCTTCGGACGCCACTTGCGTGCGAGAACTTGATAGGTCATCGGGAAATTGTATCAGTAACGCTGCGTCGCGCCGACACGCGAAACGGTGCGGAGAACGGGCAAAGTGCGGGTCGAACGGAGTGTGATGCAGAAATAAAAAACGCCCGGCGAACGGGGCGAGATGGAAGGTGACGAGCCCAACCCTCGGCACTGGCGGAAAACGATTGTGGCTGCTTCGTTCCCGACCTGACCAGGTTCACCGCCCCACCATGCGAGGAGGCCCGTCACGGCATATTCTATCACCGCTTCCGGACGAATGCGACCGTTTGTTCGCATCAATGCGAATATCGCCGGGCAAACCGGCGCGCCATCCGTTCGCACGACGCGCAAGCGTGCCGGCCCCTTGTAATCTGCAGGCCAGCCTCCACTTGCATGGCACAACGGTCGAACGTCGCGTCGTACCCCTACTCGCGTAGCGGCTACTATCGCCGCCCGCAGCAGATAGCAATTTAGGCTAATATGACGCCCGAACGACCCGCGAGCCGCGGCATGCAGTGCTTACGCCCCTCCTTTCCGGAGCGCGGAGTGGCCTGCCGCAGCGGCCGGCAGCCTACGGCGGCCGGCACGCCGCAACGCGCAAGCAGGCAGTCCCCGAACCGTAAGAGGTATTGACCCAATGAGCGAACAGATCAAACACATCAGCGACGCATCGTTCGAACAGGACGTCGTCAAATCCGACAAGCCCGTGCTCGTCGATTTCTGGGCCGAATGGTGCGGCCCGTGCAAGATGATCGCCCCGATCCTCGACGAAGTCGCGAAGGACTACGGCGACAAGCTGCAGATCGCGAAAATCAACGTCGACGACAACCAGGCGACGCCCGCGAAGTTCGGCGTGCGCGGCATCCCGACGCTGATCCTGTTCAAGAACGGCGCGGCCGCCGCGCAGAAGGTCGGCGCGCTGTCGAAGTCGCAGCTCACCGCATTCCTGGACAGCCACCTGTAAAACCGGCAGTTCCGCGGACGTGTTGTCAGCCGGCAACACGTCCGCCGTCAAGCCGCCGATCGCTCGCTCAAGCGCGAATCGGCCTATGCTAGAATTAAAAAACGTCGACAAGACGCATTTAAGTCTCTGAGCGCTTCCGCTCGCCCTCCTCCCTTATTTTCTTTCGTCGCTTCTCCTCCCTGGCGGGTTCTCCGTATGCATTTATCCGAGCTCAAGTCTCTGCACGTCTCCGAACTGATCGAAATGGCCAATGGCCTGGAGATCGAAAACGCGAACCGCCTGCGCAAGCAGGAGTTGATGTTTGCCATTCTTAAAAAGCGCGCCAAGACGGGAGAGACGATCTTCGGCGACGGTACGCTCGAAGTGCTGCCGGACGGCTTCGGTTTCCTGCGCTCGCCGGAAATGTCGTACCTCGCGAGCACCGACGACATCTACATCAGCCCGTCGCAGATCCGCCGCTTCAACCTGCACACCGGCGACACCATCGAAGGTGAAGTCCGCACGCCGAAGGACGGCGAGCGCTACTTCGCGCTGGTGAAGGTCGACAAAGTCAACGGGCAGCCGCCCGAGGCCTCGAAACACAAGATCATGTTCGAGAACCTCACGCCGCTGCACCCGAACAAGCCGCTGTCGCTCGAACGCGAAATGCGCGGCGAAGAGAACGTCACGGGCCGCATCATCGACATGATCGCGCCGATCGGCAAGGGCCAGCGCGGCCTGCTCGTCGCGTCGCCGAAGTCGGGCAAGACCGTGATGCTCCAGCACATCGCACACGCGATCAAGCAGAACCACCCGGACGTGATCCTGTTCGTGCTGCTGATCGACGAACGCCCTGAAGAAGTGACCGAAATGCAGCGCTCGGTCGCCGGCGAAGTGATCGCATCGACGTTCGACGAACCGGCCACGCGTCACGTCCAGGTCGCCGAAATGGTGATCGAGAAGGCCAAGCGCCTCGTCGAAATGAAGCACGACGTCGTGATCCTGCTCGACTCGATCACGCGTCTCGCCCGCGCGTACAACACCGTGATCCCCGCATCGGGCAAGGTGCTGACGGGTGGTGTCGATGCAAACGCACTGCAGCGTCCGAAGCGCTTCTTCGGCGCGGCGCGCAACATCGAGGAAGGTGGCTCGCTGACGATCATCGGCACCGCGCTGATCGAAACCGGCAGCCGCATGGACGACGTGATCTACGAAGAGTTCAAGGGCACCGGCAACATGGAAGTGCACCTCGAGCGCCGCCTCGCGGAAAAGCGCGTCTACCCGTCGATCAACCTGAACAAGTCGGGCACGCGTCGCGAAGAAATGCTGATCAAGCCCGAGATCCTTCAGAAGATCTGGGTGCTGCGCAAGTTCATCCACGACATGGACGAAGTCGAGGCCATGGAATTCCTGCTCGACAAGATCCGCCAGACGAAGAGCAACTCCGAGTTCTTCGACCTGATGCGCCGCGGCGGCTGATCGCCTCCGCCCCCGCAAGACGGCCGCCCGCGCAACTCGCCCGGCGGCCGTTTTTCCGCCCCAACCTGAACGTGAACGTACAGGTTGATCTATAATCGCGTCATCGCCCCGACCCAACCCCGCGCCTCCCGATGCCGAACGACGCCCCCACCCCGCTGCTGACCGTGAGCGACGCCGCATCGCGGCTCGGTGTCACGCCGCGCACGCTGAAGTATTACGAAGAGCGCGGGCTCGTCACGCCATCGCGCAGCGGCGGCCGCTACCGCCTCTATGACGAAGCCGACCTCGAGCGCTTCGCGCGCATCCTGCGGCTACGCGCGCTCGGCTTCTCGCTGCACGGCATCACCGAAATGCTGAAGCGCCCGCTGGAAGAAACGGGCGACGGCCGGCGCCGCTATTCGGATGCGTCGCTGCGCGACATCCGCACAGGCCTTGCCGACCAGATCGACACGCTGGACCGGCGGATCGCGGCGGTCCAGCGCGAACTGAAGGAAGCCGTCGCACTGCGCAAGGAACTGCAGCACGACATCGACTACGTCGAGCGGCGTCTCGCCGGCGAAAACCCCGATGCGCTGATCGCGCAGCGGCAGGCCGAAGCCGGTACGCGGCGCACGCACAAGGATCGCGAATGAACGCGGGGGCCGGTCGCCCGCCGCTGTGGAGCCGTGCGAACCTGCGCACGGACCTGTTCCCGTGGGCACTCGCACTCGTCACCGGCATCGACTACTTCGACAACGCGGTCTTCTCGTTCTTCGCCAGCTATATCGCTGGCGGCATCAACGCGTCGCCCGACGAACTCGTCTGGTCGTCGAGCGCGTACGCGGTCACGGCCGTGCTCGGCATCCTGCAGCAGCAATGGTGGGTCGACCGGCTCGGCCATCGCCGCTACGTCGCCGGCTGCATGCTGATGTTCTCGTTCGGCGCGATCGCGGCCGCGCTCGCCGATACGTCGCTGCAACTCGCGTTCGCGCGCGGTTTCCAGGGGTATTTCATCGGCCCGATGATGGGTGCGTGCCGCATCCTGATCCAGATCAGCTTCAAGCCGCAGGAGCGGCCGCCCGCGACGCGCGCATTCCTGATCATGATCCTGCTCGGCAGCGCACTCGCGCCGATCGTCGGCGGGCTACTGGTCGCGCATTCGACGTGGCGCGCCCTGTTCGCGTGCACGGCGCCGGCCGGCATCGCATTCGCGATCCTCGCGCTGCTCACGCTGCCCGACTCGGGCCGCACGCCCGACGACGAGCGCGGCTCCGGACACTTCTGGCCGTATGTCGTGTTCGCGCTCGCACAAGGCGCGCTGCAGATCGTGCTGCAGCAGGTGCATTACCAGCTCTACAGCGGCTCGCCGATGCTGATCCTGCTGACGATCGCGGGGATCGGCGCGCTCGCGTGGTTCGCGTATCACCAGTGGAACCACCCGACGCCGCTCGTGCGGCTGCATGCGTTTCGAGAGCGGACCTTCCAGGTCGGGCTGCTGCTCTACATGTTCTATTACTACGAGACGACAGGTTTCAGTTACCTGACGTCGCGGTTTCTCGAAGGCGGGCTCGGCTATCCGGTCGAGAACGCCGGACGCCTGGTGGGCACGATGTCGCTGATTTCGGCCACCGCGCTGTTCGCGTACCTGCGTTATGCGAAGTTCGTCACGCACAAGAAGTGGTTCGTCGTGCCGGGATTCGCGATCGCCGTCACGGCCGCGCTGTGGATGACGCGCATGACGCCGCAGGTCGGCGAAGCCGCGCTGATCGTGCCGCTGCTGCTGCGCGGACTGCTGCTGCTCTTCATCGTGCTGCCGGTGGCCAACCTGACGTTCCGGATCTTCGCGATCGACGAATATACGCATGGCTACCGGCTGAAGAACATCGTCCGGCAACTGACGATCTCGTTCGCGACGTCGTCGGTGATCATCGTCGAGCAGCACCGCGTCGCCGTGCACCAGACGCGGCTCGTCGAGCGCGCGAACGTGTTCGACCCGCTATTTCAGCAGACCGTCGACGCGCTGACGCGCAGCTATGCGGCAGCGGGCCACGCACTGAACGAGGCGCACGCCCTCGCGATCGCCTCGATCGCGCGGATGGTCGCGCAACAGGCGTCGTTCCTCGCGTCGCTCGACGGCTTTTACTTCCTGGCGGGCGTCGCACTCGTCGGCGGCGTCTTCGCAGCATGGCAAAAAGAGATCGATTGAGTTAAAAGACAGGCTTTGGATTATCGTCAGCCATCTCCATGCTCTCGAAACTCACCCGCTGGTTCGACGATCGCCGCCGCGACCGTGCGCTGCGCAGCCACCCGATCTCCGACGCGCTGTGGCAGGACACCGTCGAGCGACTACCGTTCCTCGCGGTGCTGGCGCCTGATGCGCTCGGCCGGCTGCGCGAGCTGACGAGCCTGTTCGTCGCGAAGAAATCGTTCTCGACCGCGCACGGGCTGGAGCTGACCGACGAGATGATCGTCGCGATCGCCGCGCAAGCCTGCCTGCCCGTGCTGAATCTCGACCTGTCGTTGTACGACGGCTGGGTCGGCGTCGTCGTGTATCCGGGCGAATTCGTGATCCGCAAGACCGTGCAGGACGAGGACGGCGTGGTCCACGAAGTCGAGCAGGACGCGAGCGGCGAGGCCTGGGAAGGCGGCCCGGTGATCCTGTCGTGGGAAGACGCGCAAATGACGGATGGCCGGGATGCGTACAACGTCGTGATCCACGAATTCGCGCACAAGATCGACATGGTCAACGGCGCGGCCGACGGCTATCCGCCCCTGTTTCGCCGCTGGCACGCGCCGCATCTCGATGCGCAGGCCTGGGCCGACGTGTTCGAGCATGCGTACGACCAGTTCTGCGCACGTGTCGACGCGGTGCCGGACCGTGCGTGGGCGCGCTTCGAGCGGGACTCGCTGATTGACCCATATGCGGCCGACCACCCGTCGGAATTCTTCGCGGTGTGCAGCGAGGCGCTGTTCGTGCGGCCGAAAGCGTTCGAGTCCGAATTTCCGGAGCTGTACCGGCTACTCGCGCGCTACTACCGGCAGGATCCGGCCGGCACCGGCGCTCTCGACGCACGTTGAAAATTATTCGTCAACCATCTGATTTTCTGGCATAATCGCCGTTTTTCGACCTTAGGCAAGTGGCTCGCGCCGGGCTTGGCGTCGTCTGGTATTGCGCAATGTGCGCAGGCCGGCACGGCAAGCGGCGGGTTGGCTACCGCTCTCACCAAGGAAAGACCATGAAAGAAGGCATCCACCCGAATTACCGCGAAGTCGTCTTCCAAGACATGTCGAACGGCTTCAAGTTCATCACGCGCTCGACGATCCAGACGCGCGAAAACATCGAACTCGACGGCAAGACCTACCCGCTCGCCAAGATCGAAGTGTCGTCGGAATCGCACTCGTTCTACACGGGTCAGCAAAAGATCATGGACACGGCAGGCCGTGTCGAGAAGTTCAAGAACAAGTTCGGCGTTCGCGCCAGCGGCAAGGCGAAGTAAGCTTCGCTCCGTATCCGGTGGTTGCATTGCGCCGGTATCGCACAAAAGGGCAGCCCAGGCTGCCCTTTTTTGTCTCTGCTCGCCCGGAAACCGCCGGCCGGCGTCCGGGCATCGACCTGACGCGCCACGGCCGGCGCGTCTACAATGCCGGATGCTCGAAACCGGCTCGTCCGCGCGCGACCGCGCCGGACGCGCGCCCATAACAAAACGCTCATCTGCATGAAGCCTGTCGTCCGTCTCACCGCCTCCGCCACGCGTGCGCTACCGCGCTGGCTGCTGCTCACGCTCTGCCTCGTCTACGCGGCGTTCGGCCTGTTCGGCCGCGACCCGTGGAAAAACGAGGACGCGGCGGGCTTCGGCGTGATGTGGACGATGGCCAAGGGTGGCTGGCACGACTGGCTGCTGCCGAACCTCGTCGGCAAGTTCATCACGACCGACGGGCCGCTCGGCTACTGGCTCGGCGCGCTGTCGATCCGCGGCCTCGGCCCGTGGGTCGATGCCAGCAACGCGTCGCGCGTCGATACGGGCGTGCTGTTCTGCGTCGCGTGCGCATTCGTCTGGTACGCGGCCTACCTGCTCGGCCGACGCGCCGAGGTCCAGCCGTTCAAATACGCATTCGGCGGCGAACCCGAGCCGCGCGACTACGGCCGCACGCTCGCCGACGGCGCGCTGCTGGTGCTCGTCGCATGTTTCGGCCTCGCAGAGCGCGGCCATGAAACGACGCCGCAGCTCGCGCAGTTCGCATGGATCGCGATGCTCGTCTACGGGATCGTGCGCGGCATCGACAAGCCGATGCAGGGCGCGCTGTGGTGGGGCGTCGCGATCGGCCTCGTCGCGCTTTCCGGCAACCCCGTGCTGGTCGTCGCGCTGCTCGCCGGCACGGCCGCGCTGTGGCTCGTCACGCCCGAGATGCGCAACCTGCGCCTGCCGCTGATCGGCGTGCCGCTCGCGGCCGCGATCTTCGCACTGTGGCCGCTGGCCGCGTTCGTCGCGGCGGCCGACGATGCCGCATGGTTCTTCAACCAATGGATCCACGGCAGCCTGATGCGCTTTTCGGGCCCGCCGACCGCGGTGCTCGGCTATGCGGCAAAGAACCTGCCGCTGTTCACCTGGCCCGCGTGGCCGCTCGCGATCTGGGCCTGGTGGAGCTGGGCCGGCATGCGCCGCCGTGCGCACGTCGCGATTCCGCTGTCGGTCGCCGTGCCGCTCGTCGCGCTCGTGATCCTGCAAAGCCAGCAGTCGAACCGCATGTACATGCTGCTGCTGCCGCCGCTCGCCGTGCTCGCGACGTTCGCGCTGCCGACCCTGAAGCGCGGCGCGATCAACGCGATCGACTGGTTCGCGGTGCTGAGCTTCACGATCCTCGGCACCTTCGTGTGGCTCGTGTGGCTCGCGTCGCTCACCGGCTTCCCGCATCCGCTCGCACGCAACCTCGCGCGCCTCGTGCCCGGCTACGAACCGCATTTCAAGATCCTGTCGTTCATCTGCGCAGTGATCGCCACGGTGTGCTGGTGCTTCCTCGTGCGCTGGCGCATCTCGCGACAGCCGAAGGTCCTGTGGCGCAGCGTCGTGCTGTCGGGTGCGGGCACCACGCTGATGTGGGTGCTGCTGATGACGCTGTGGCTGCCGATCGTCAACTACGGCCGGACCTATCGCGATGTCGCGCAGCAGATCGCCGTGCATTTGCCATCCGACTACGAATGCATCTCGCCCGTGCGGCTCGGTGACGCACAGATCGCGACCTTCGCGTATTTCGGCAACATGCGCTTCGATTTCTCCGGCGACTGCGACGTGATCCTGCGCCAGGACCACGCTGACTTCGGCGAGCCGAGCTCGATGTCGCAATACGTGTGGCGTCTCGTGTGGGAAGGCCGCCGCGTCGCCGACCGCGACGAGCGCTTCCGCCTGTACGAGCGCATCGAACGGCCGAAGGCGCCCGTCAAGAAGCGTCCGCCCCGCCGCCAGGCGGCCGATTGACGATGTTCGGCGACATCCGCCGGATCGTCGGTCTCGCGTGGCCGGTGCTCGTCGGCCAGCTCGCGATCATCGCATTCGGCGTGATCGACACCGCGATGGTCGGCCGCTACTCGGCCGTCGATCTCGCCGCGCTCGGGCTCGGCTCGTCGATCTACATCTCGATCTATATCGGCCTGACGGGTATCCTGTCGGCGCTGCAACCGATCACCGGGCAGTTGTACGGCGCGCGGCGCTATGCCGAGATCGGGGAAGAAGTACGCCAGGCGCTGTGGCTCGCGCTGCTGCTCGCGATTCCCGGCTTCCTGCTGCTGCATTTTCCCGAGCCGCTGCTGCGGGTCGCGCACACACCCGCCGCGCTGCACGACCGCACCGTCGACTACCTGCGCATCCTGTCGTACGGCCTGCCCGCCAGCCTCGTCTTCCGCATCTACAACGCGCTGACCAACGCGGCCGGCAAGCCACGCCTCGCGATGATCCTGCAGATCGGCGCGCTGCTGCTCAAGTTTCCGCTCAACGTGTGGTTCATCTTCGGCGGGTTCGGCGTGCCGGCCCTCGGCGGCCCGGGCTGCGGGCTGGCCAGCACGCTGATCAACTGGGCACTTGCGCTGATCGGCTACACGCTGCTCGCGAAGCTCGACGTGTTCGCGCCGCTCGCGATCTTCTCGCGCTTCTGCTGGCCCGTCTGGGAACGCCAGAAGGCGATCCTGAAGCTCGGCGTGCCGATGGGCCTGTCGTACCTGATCGAAGTCACGTCGTACACGTGCATGGCGCTGTTCATCGCGCAGTTCGGCACGACCACGCTCGCCGGCCACCAGATCGCCGGCAACATCGGCGCGGTGCTGTACATGACGCCGCTGTCGATCGGCGTGGCGGCATCGACGCTGGTTGCGCGCGCGCTCGGCGCCGGACGCCCGGAAGAAGCGCGGCTGCTCGGCCGGCACAGCGTGATGTTCGCGTGCGGCGTGGCGGCCGCCTACGGCGTGCTCGTGTTCACGCTGCGCCCGCTGATCATCGGCGGCTATACGCCGAACCCGGCCGTCGCGGCGGCCGCGATGCCGCTCGTCGCGATCGTCGCGTGCTACCACGTCTTCGATGCGCTGCAGGTCACGTCGGCGTTCGTGCTGCGCGCGTACAAGGTGGCGGTCGTGCCGACCGTGATCTATGCGGTCGCGCTGTGGGGCGTCGGCCTCAGCGGCGGCTACGTGCTCGGCTTCGACGTCGGCGGCATCGCGCCCGCGTGGCTGACCAGTGCACGCGGCTTCTGGTTCGCGAACACGGTCAGCCTGATGCTCGCAGGCGCCGGGCTCGTGCTGTACCTGCGCCGCGTGAGTCGTGCGCACGCCGCTGCCGCATCCTCCTCCTCCGCCTGACGCCAGGCCCGCTACGCGCCCTCCAGCACGTCGGCCGCATGATAGGACGACCGCACGAGCGGGCCGGCGACGACTTCCCTGAAACCGAGTTCGAGCGCCTCGTCGCGCCACGCAGCGAACGCCTCCGGGCTCACGTAACGCCGCACCGGCAGATGGTGCGCCGACGGCGCGAGATACTGGCCGAGCGTCAGCACGTCGACGTCGTGCGCGCGCAGGTCGCGCAGCGTGTCGCGCACCTCGTCGTCGCACTCGCCGAGCCCGAGCATCAACCCCGATTTCGTCACCAGCCCCGGTCGCGCCCGCTTCGCCTGCGCGAGCAAGTCGAGCGAGCCGCGATAGTCGGCGCCCGGCCGCGCCGCGCGATACAGCGACGGCACCGTCTCGATGTTGTGGTTGAACACGTCCGGCCACGCCGTCGACAGTGCATCGAGCGCACGCGCCACGCGGCCACGGAAGTCCGGCGTCAGGACTTCGACGCCGATGCCCGGCACGCTCGCGCGCACCGCCTCGATGCACGCCGCGAAATGCGCCGCGCCGCCGTCGCGCAGGTCGTCGCGGTCGACCGACGTGATCACGACATAGCGCAACCCGAGCGCCGCGGCCGCGTCGGCCAGCCGCGCCGGCTCGTCGGGATCGAGCGGATCGGGGCGGCCGTGCGCAACATCGCAGAACGGGCAGCGCCGCGTGCACAGCCCGCCCATGATCATGAAGGTCGCGGTGCGCTGCGCGAAGCATTCGCCGATGTTCGGACACATCGCCTCCTCGCAGACGGAATGCAGCCGATGGTCGCGCAGCACGGCGGCCATGTCGGCCACCGCCGCGCTCATCATCGGCCGCGCGCGCAGCCACGGCGGCTTCGGCAGCGCCGCGCCGGCCGCGGGCTCGACGCGCACCGGGATACGCGCGAGCTTGTCGCGGCTGCGCGTGCCCGGCTGGCCGAGCGCCGTGAGGCTGGGTCGTTCGAGCGCGGCGGTCATCGTCAGTCTCCGAGAAACGCGACGATCAGGCGGTTCACGTCGGCGGCAGCCTCCATCTGCACCATGTGCCCGCTGCCGGCGATCACCTCGGCCCGCACGCCGTCCGGCAAGCCCTGCGCGTGCTGCGCGGGAATCACCTGGTCGCGCTCGCCCCAGATCACGAGCGTGCGCGGCGCAAGCGTCGAAAGCCGGTCGCGGAACACGCGCCGCTGTGCGGCGCCGTCGAACGCGGCATTCGCGATCTTCTCGAGCGCGGCCTGCACGCCTTCGAGCCGCTTGTACTTGACGAGATCCTCGACGAGCTGCCGCGTCACCAGCGCGTTGTCGGCGAACAACGCGCCGAGGTGCGGCTTCAGCGTGTTGCGGCTGTTGCCGGCAACGAAACCGTCGATATACGCACGGTTGATGTCGGTGCCGAGCCCCGCGCTCGCGATCAGCGTCAGCGACGCGACACGTTGCGGCGCACGCTCGGCCGCTGCCATCGCAACCGCGCCGCCCATCGAATGGCCGATCAGGTGTGCTTGGTCGATACCTTTCGCATCGAGCAGCGCGAGCACCGTGTCGGCCAGTTCGTCGAGGCTGCCCGTCTCGACCGCCTTGCCCGATTCGCCGTGACCGGGCAGGTCAAGTGCCCACACGGGCCGGTGCGCGGCGAGATCCGCGTGATTGAACAGCCAGTTGTTCAGGTCGCCGCCGAAGCCGTGGATCAGCACGGCGGGCGTGCCAGCGCCTTCGCCGAGCTTCAGGAAGCGCACCGTGCGGCCGCCGATCTGCGCCTTCTCGGGTTGCGGGCCGGCCGCTTCGTCAGCCGCCGCGCTCGGCACGAAATCGCGCTGGAATTCGGCGATTGCCGCATCGATGTCGGCATCGCTCGCCTCGGCCGCCGCGACGACGCCGAGCAGCGCGCCGACCGGCAGCGTGTCGCCTTCCTGCGCGACCTGCCGGCGCAGCGTGCCGTCGAACGCGCATTCGACGCCCGACGAGATCTTGTCGGTCTCGACGTCGAGCACCTCATCGCCCTTGGTCACGCGTTCCCCGAGCGCTTTCAGCCAGCCGTTGACCTGCCCCTGCTCCATCGACAGCCCCCACTTGGGCATCGTGATCATGTGAATCGACATCGTGTCAGCTCCTCGTCTTCAGGACCGCCTGCGCAATCGCATCGGCGGTCGGAATGTACAGGTCTTCAAGCACGCTCGCGAACGGCGCGGGCGTATGCGGCGCGGTGACGAGCTCGATCGGCGACTTCAGCGAATGAAATGCACGCTGCGCGACGAGCGCGGCGATGTCGGTTGCAATCGAGCAGCGCGGATTCGCTTCGTCGACGACCACCACGCGCCCGGTACGCTCCGCGCTTTCGAGGATCGTTTCCTCGTCGAGCGGCGATGTCGTGCGCAGGTCGATCACGTCGCACTGGATACCGTCCTTCGCGAGCTTCGCGGCCGCATCCGTCGCGAGATGCACCATTCGGCCGTACGTGACGATCGTCACGTCGTCGCCCTCGCGCACCACGTTCGCCTCGCCAAACGGAATCGCATAGGATTCCTCCGGCACGTCGCCTTCACGCGTATAGAGCAGCTTGTGTTCGAGGAAGATCACGGGATCGTTGTCGCGGATCGCCTGGATCAGCAGCCCTTTCGCGTCGTACGGCGTCGACGGGCACACGACCTTCAGCCCCGGAATGTGCGTGAACAGCGACGTCAGCATCTGCGAGTGCTGCGCGGCCGCACGCAAACCGGCGCCGTACATCGCGCGAATCACGACCGGCGTCACGGCCTTGCCGCCGAACATGTAGCGGAACTTCGCGGCCTGGTTGAAGATCTGGTCGAAACACACGCCCATGAAATCGATGAACATCAGCTCCGCGACCGGCCGCATCCCGCACGCGGCCGCGCCAACCGCCGCGCCGATGTAGCCGCCCTCGGACAACGGCGTATCGAGCACGCGGCCCGGAAACTTGTGGAACAGCCCCTTCGTCACGCCGAGCACGCCGCCCCATGCGTCGTCCTCGCCCGGCGCGCCCGCGCCGCCCGCGTTGTCCTCGCCCATCACGATCACGCTGTCGTCGCGCGCCATTTCCTGCGCGAGCGCTTCGTTGATCGCCTGCGAATAAGTGATCTTCCTTGCCATGTCTGTCTCCTGGAATGTTCGGTTCGCCGTGCCGGCTGCGGTGTCAGGCCGCGCTCACGGATACGACACGTAGACGTCGGTCAGCAGGTCGGCGGCATCCGGCACCGGCGCGGCCTTCGCCTGCGCGACCGCGTCGTCGATCAGCGCCTTCACCTGCGCGTCGACCGCGCGCAGGTCGGCCGTCGTCAGCGCCTCGGCGCGCACGACACGCGTCTCGAAATGCTTCAGGCAGTCCTTCTCGTCGCGCAGCTTCTGCACCTCGCCCGGCGCGCGGTAGGTTTGCGCATCGCCTTCGAAATGGCCGAAATAGCGTGTGAACTTCACCTCGACGAGCGTCGGGCCGCCGCCGTTGCGCGCGCGCTCGACGGCTTCGCCGAGCGCTTCGTGCACCGCGAAGAAGTCGAAGCCGTCGACGATCACGCCCGGCATCCCGAACCCGTTCGCGCGATCGGCGATGTTGTCGGTCGCGACCGACCAGCTCGACGACGTCGCTTCCGCATAGCCGTTGTTCTCGGCGACGAAGATCGCGGGCAGCCGCCACACCGACGCGAGGTTCATCGATTCGAAGATCACGCCCTGGTTCGACGCGCCGTCGCCGAAGAAGCACACGCCGACGCCGCCGGTCTTCTTGTGCTTCGCCGCGAGCGCCGCGCCGCACACGAGCGGGCCGCCCGCGCCGACGATCCCGTTCGCGCCGAGCATCCCCATCGACAGGTCGGCGATATGCATCGAGCCGCCCTTGCCGTGGCAAACGCCGGTTTTCTTGCCGTAGATCTCGGCCATCATCCCGTGCACGTCGACGCCCTTCGCGATGCAATGGCCGTGGCCGCGGTGCGTGGTCGCGACGTAGTCGTCGAGGCCGAGGTGCAGGATCGTGCCGACCGCGGACGCCTCCTCGCCCGCGTACAGGTGAACGAAGCCGGGAATCTCGCCGGTCGCGAATTCGACGTGCAGGCGCTCCTCGAATTCGCGAATCGTGCGCATCAGCCGGTAGGCGTCCAGCAGTTTGTCCCTGCTGAGCTGTGTCGAAGCGGTCATGTATGTCTCCTGGGTAGGTCTGACTGCGAATGCCGCCGCGGCGATGCCGTGGCGACGGATTGCACGGCCTGCGGCCGTCAGTGGAACGTGAAGCCGCCGTCGACGTTCACGGCCTGGCCCGTCACGTTGTCCATCGTCGCGAAGAACAGCGCGAGCCGGCCCATGTCCTCCGGCGTCTGCGCGCGGCCCTGCGGGATCAGCGTCAACTGGTGCCGCTGCCACGATTCCTCGACCGTTTCGCCGTCGGTCTTCCATTCGTCGGACAGCCGGTCCCACATGTCGGTACGGACGATGCCGGGGCAGATCGCGTTGACGGTCACGCCGTCGCGCGCGAGCTCCTTCGCGAGCGCGTTCGTGAAGCCGACGACCGCGAATTTCGATGCGCTGTAGTGCGCGAGATTCGGAAAGCCCTCCTTGCCCGCGATCGACGCGACGTTGATGATCCGGCCGTGCCCCTGCGCCTTCAGATGCGCGAGCGCCGCGCGACAGCCGAGGAACGTGCCTTTCGCGTTCACGTCCATCACGAAATCCCAATCGCGTTCGGTCAGCTCGGCAACCGGATGAATGCTGATCACGCCGGCGCAGTTCACGAGGATGTCGAGCCGGCCGAGTTCGGCGAGCGCCTGCGCGACCATCGCGTCGACCTGTGCAGCCTGCGTGACGTCGATCTTCGCAACCGCCGCGCGGCGGCCAAGCGCGCGCACCTCGCGCGCCGTGGCGTCGAGCGCGTCGTCGAGCAGATCGGCCAGCAGGATGTCGGCGCCCGCGCCGGCAAGCGTCAGCGCAATGCCGCGGCCGATGCCGCGCGCGCCGCCCGTGACGATGGCGACCTGTCCTTCGAGTGGGGCTGTCATGGCAATGTCTCCTTGATGATCGTTATGGATGTCGAAATGTGTCGCGAGAAACCGGATGCTCAGTCATGCCATGCGCCGGCATCGCGCAGCAATTGCCGCGAAGACGCGAAGCGCAGCGTGCGGCCGACATCGACCGTCAGCGGCCCGCGCCAGTCGAGCGAGATCTCGTAGCGATCGCCGCGGGCGACCTCGATCTCGCGCTCGCCGTCGAACGCGAGCGTGCCGCGTTCGAACGGAATCGCCTGCCACGTACCCGGTTCGAGCCGTTCGCAACTGCGCATCACGACGCGGTCGACGCGACCCGGCGCGATCGGCGCCACGAGCGGCGTGCCGGCCGTCTTGCCGGCTTCCGCGAAGCGCATCGCGAGCCCGTGCGGCGCGCTGCGTTCGAGCGGCGCCCACGCGCCGCCGAGCGCGGACAGGCCGATACCGTCCGGCTCCGCGAACGTCAGGTAGAGCGAATCGATGTCGTCGGATCCGGAGATCGCGCGCGCGCCGATGAAGCGCTGCCGCGCGGCGCACACGTCGACCAGCGCGATTTCCTCGCGCCCCGGCTGCGCACCGGCCACGCAACGCACGACGAGCCGCTTGTTGCGCACGAACGCGACCTCGGCCGGCACGGCGCCGGTCGCGGCGAGCCCTGCCGCGACGCCGGCGACGGTCGCCTCGCGATGTTCGGGAAACGCATTGTTGGTGCCGGTGGACAGCGCGACGAGCGGCGTCGCGCCGCAATGCGCGGCCACCGCGCGATGGGTGCCGTCGCCGCCGAGCACGACGATCAGCGCGACTTCCATGCGGTGCAGGTACGCAGCGCCGGCCTGCGTGTCGACGACGGTATCGGTGATCGGCAGGTCGACGAATTCGACCTCGGGCCAGCGTTCGTGCGGCGCGACCGCGCGATGCGTGTCGATCGCGCGCAGCAGCAGCGTCGCGATGCCCGTGCGATCGCGCAGCGTCAGTACGCGCTCGACGCCCATCGCACCGAGGCCGGCCAGCAGGCGCACGACCATGTTCGCCTTCTCGGCCGTCGGAAATACGGATGCATGCGTCGTGAGGCGGCGGATGTCGCGCCCCGATGCGGGGTTCGCGATCACACCGACGGTAACGGGCGTCGTCACGGGTTCGTCTCCATCCAGTGGGCCGGCATGCCTGCCCTGCCTGTTTCGTCCGCTGCCATCGACGGGCGGCGGATCGTCGTCGCCGACACGACCGCATCGGCTTGCCCGTGATCTCTGCAAGCGGCGTGCCATCGCCGCGGCAATGTCCGTGGAACCCGCGTGCACACTGGCTCGGCAGGCAGGCACGTGTTCAGGATTCGCGATCGCGACGACGCGGCACATGGCGAATCCGCCGGTGCGTCTCACGACGTCGATGCGACGACGCGATCGTCCCGGCATCGGCGCATGCGCACCGCGCTGCCCGCAAACCCCGCACGCGTGCGGCTCGACGCATGCGCCGGCAAGCCTGTCGACCACCGCGCGCCACGCATGCGGCTGTCTCAACCGCGCGAGACACGGCGAGATACCGGTGAGACGAACGTCTCACGCGCACCGCGTGCTGCGATGCAATGTGATCCGCCGAACGGGATGTGCTACAAGGACAGCGATATCCCCGCCGTACGGAACCGGAGCCGACCATGCCCTACGCCGTCCCCCAGGCCCAGCACGCCGACCGTGTACTCGGCGCGCTCGCCGGGCGCCTGCCCGCGCCGGCCGACTCCGAGCGTCTCGTGTCGTCGTGGCAACGGTCGCTGGAGCGCTACTGTCTCGACCCCGCTTCATCGATCGGCCCGCGGGTGCTGACCGCGGCCGAGCTGCGCGAAGTGCGCGACAAGGAAGAAGCCTTCCTGCGCGCATCGGGCCAGTGCCTGACGCGGCTGCACGACATGATCCGCGTCGCCGACTACTGCGTGATGCTGACCGACGCGCACGGCGTGACGATCGACTACCGGATCGACCGCGAGCGCCGCAACGACTTCCGTCATGCGGGGCTGCACATCGGCTCGTGCTGGTCGGAAAGCGAGGAAGGAACGTGCGGCGTGGCGAGCGTGCTGACCGATCTCGCGCCGATCACCGTGCACAAGACCGATCACTTTCGCGCGGCGTTCACGACGCTCACCTGCAGCGCGGCACCGATCTTCTCGCCGGGCGGCGAACTGATCGGCGTGCTCGACGCGTCGGCCGTGCATTCGCCCGACGGCCGCGACAGCCAGCGCCTCGTCTACCAGCTCGTGCGGCAAAGCGCGGCGCTGATCGAGGACGGCTACTTCGTGCACAGCACCGCGCAGTACTGGATCCTGTTCGGGCATCCGAACCGTCACTACGTCGAAGCGCAACCCGAATGGCTGATCGCGTTCGACGAATGCGGCAACATCGTCGCCGCGAATCGGCAGGCGCGCGACGCGCTGCCGGCGCTGCGCGAGCCGCGTCATATCGACGAGATCTTCGATGCGACCGAGATGCCGCTGCGCGATGCCGCGCGGCTCGACACCATCGTCGCACTGCGGCTGCGCGCGACCGGCGCACCGCTCTATGCGCGGTTGCGGGCGCCGCTACGGCGCGCCGGCCGCGAACCCGGCACGGTATCGCGCCGCGCGGGCACCGCGCCACGCCACGTCGGCGCGCTGACGCCGTTCCTGCACAGCAGCGACACGCATATTGCACAACAGGCCGAGCTCGCGCTGCGCGTGGCCGGCAAGCGGCTGCCGATTCTCGTGCTCGGCGAAACCGGTGCGGGCAAGGAAGTGTTCGCACGCGCGATCCACGATGCCGGTGCTCGGCGTGCGCGGCCGTTCGTCGCCGTCAACTGCGGCGCGCTGCCGGACGCGCTGATCGAGAGCGAACTGTTCGGCTATGCGGCCGGCGCGTTCACCGGTGCGCGCAAGCACGGCGCGCGCGGCAAGATCGCGCTCGCCGACGGCGGCACGCTGTTTCTCGATGAAATCGGCGACATGCCGCTCGCGCTGCAGACGCGCCTGTTGCGCGTGCTCGCCGACGGCGAGGTCGTGCCGCTCGGCAGCGATACGCCGGTGCGCGTCGATCTCGACGTGATCTGCGCAACGCACCGCGATCTCGCGCGGATGGTGGCCGACGGGACGTTCCGCGAAGACCTGTACTACCGGCTGAGCGGCGCAACGTTCGAACTGCCGCCGCTGCGCGAACGCGCGGACGTGCGCGACGTGATTGCCGCCGTGTTCGCCGAGGAAGCGCAGGCAACCGGCCACGTGCTCACGCTCGACACGACGCTCGCCGAGCAGCTCGCCGCGTATGCGTGGCCCGGCAACGTGCGGCAACTGCGCAACGTGCTGCGCTATGCGTGCGCGGTGTGCGACGCCGCGCGCGTGACGCGGCACGACCTGCCGGCCGACCTCGCCGCGCAACTCGGCGGCGCGTCGACCGGTACACTGCCCGACGACGAACGCGGCCGCATCGTCGCCGCGCTCACCGCGCACCGCTGGCGGCCCGACGCGGCCGCACAGGCGCTCGGCATTTCGCGCGCGACGCTGTATCGGCGCATCGCGAAGCACCGGATCGTCGCGCCGCACCGCGCGTGACGCACGGGCGCGACTGCGATCATGCGGTCATGCGGCCTGCCCGGCCGCTTCGACCGACTTTCCGGCGTTTCCAGCTTCGGCGGCCGCTTCGTCACGCCGCGTGAACACCTCGTGCGCGGCGAACAGCGCGTTGAGTGCGGCCGGCATACCCGCGTAGACGGCCATCTGCATGAACACCTCGACGATCTCGTCGCGCGTGCAGCCGACGTTCAGCGCGGCCTCGATATGCACCTTCAACTGCGGCTGCGCGTTGCCGAGCGCGGCCAGCGCCGCGATCGTCGCGATCTCGCGCGCTCTCAGATCGAGTTGCGGCCGGCTGTAGATGTCGCCGAAGCTGAACTCGACCAGCAACCGCCCGAAGTCCGGTGCAATCGGCGCCAGCGCCGCAATCACGCGTTCGCCCACTTCGCCGTCGATTTCCTTCAGTTTGTTCCAGCCGCGCGTGTAGCGGTCTTCAACGAGTCGTTCCATTGTGTCCGTCCTGTTCCGATAAAGCGTGAGAAGGATTTGCCGGTCGGGTCGTATCGCGCTCCTGTGCCTCGTAGTACGTGATCTTGTCGCTGATCGCATCGAGGTTCACCTGCAGCTCCGCGAGATGCGCGCGCACCGCATCGCGATGCGCGACCAGCAACCTGCGCCGCGCACCAAATGTCGGCTCGCCCTGCTCGCGCAGTTCCACGAACGCCTGGATCTGCGCGATCGGCATGCCGGTCGCCTTCAGGCGCATCACGAAGGCCAGCCCGGCAAGGTCGGCCGGTGCATAGAGCCGGTGCCCGGCCACCGTGCGCGAAATCGCGCGCAGCAGGCCGGCCTGCTCGTAGTACCGCAGCGTGTGCGTCGACACGCCCGTCAATTCGGCGACTTGCCCGATCGTCAGCGGACCGGCGGCGGAGGGTTGGGATACGGTTTTCGACATGGCAGGAACAAGGTTAGGAGTTAGAGTTCACTCTAAGTCAAGCGTTATCGAACGGCCAGCGCGACGACGATCCGCTCGCCCCCTGCGACACCGTAAACAATGGTCAAAATCGCCTCCCGACGCGGTTTTCAGTCTTTACAGCACCGCAAGCCTTCAGCAAGATTCGGTCAGCCTGTCTTAAAAAGGGCACGCATTTGTCCTATGCTTAACGGCGACGCCCGGTCGGGCCTCGCCCCGCCGTCTGTTGCAACAGCCATTCATCCGTCAGAACCAGGGAGCCTTTGCCATGCTGAAAAAGCTGCTGATGCTGTTCGTCGCGCTATCGCTGTCGTTCGCCGCAGGCCTTGCCGCGGCCGTCGAAGTCAACTCGGCCGACCAGGCCGCGCTCGAATCCGTGAAGGGTCTCGGGCCCGTGAAGTCGAAGGCGATCATTGACGAACGTACCAAGAACGGCCCGTTCAAGGACGCCGACGATCTCGCGAACCGCGTGAAGGGCCTCGGAACGAAATCGGTCGGGCACCTGGAGGAAAACGGCCTGACGATCGGCGGCTCGTCGACGCCGCCGAAGGGCGTGAAGCTGTCGAAGCCGGCTGCGACGACCTCGGCGACCACGTCGGCAACGACGTCGGCAGGCACGGCGTCGACGTCCACGACCGCAACGGCCGGCACGACGACCGCAGCGCCGGCCCCGGCGGCAAGCGCACCGGATGCGGCGGCGAAACCGGCCAAGGCGAAGCGCGCGTCGAAGAAGGAAAAAGCAGCAGCCGCGGCGGCGGCATCCGCCGATGCGGGTGCGAGCGCACCGGCCGCAGCGTCGTCGGCAAAAGCGACGAAGGGTTCGAAGAAGAAAAGCAAGAAGGACAAGGCAGCCTCCGCCGCCGCGGCGTCGGGCGCCTGATGTGCGCCGCGCGCGCGACGGCGTGCGCGCGGCATTCGTTCAACGGGCGCCCACAGCGTGGCGCCCTTATCGGTAAAGGTGAAAAACCATGGGTCTCCTCGACATCGTTGGCGGTCTGATCGGCGGCCAGGCCGGCGGCAACTCGCAAAGCGCGCTGATCACGACCGCGCTCGAATTCATCAACAACCAGCCGGGCGGCCTGAATGGCCTGATCGAGAAGTTCAAGGCCGGCGGTGCCGGCGACGTCATCGGCTCGTGGGTCGGCACCGGCCAGAACCAGCCGATCTCGCCGGACGCGCTGCAAAACGTGCTGGGCTCGGACGCGATCGGTGCGCTCGCGAGCAAGTTCGGCGTCGACCCGTCGATGGCCTCGACCGTCCTCGCGCAGGTGCTGCCGCACGTCGTCAACCACGCGACGCCGGACGGCGCGGTGCCGGCCGACGGCCAGGCCCAGGTCGACCCGTCGAACGTGCTCGGCTCGCTGTCGCAGCTCGCCGGCATGTTCGGCGGCAACAAGCAGGGCTGAGCCCTGCGTCGTTGCGACGCTCCATAAGCAAACACCCCGCCGAGGCGGGGTGTTTGTTTTTGCGCGCCCGGCGCGAACCGGGCGGGCGGCCGATGGCAGGCGATCAGTGCACGACGCGGTCGAACACGAACTTGCCGTCGTGGACGTCGACCGGAATCACGTCCTTCGGACCGAAGCGGCCCGCGAGGATGAGCTTCGCGACCGGGTTCTCGATCTCCTGCTGGATCGCGCGCTTCAGCGGCCGCGCACCGAACAGTGGATCGTAACCGACCTTCCCGATCTGTTCGAGCGCCGCTTCCGACACCTCGAGCGCCATGTCGAGCTTCGCGAGCCGATCGTGCAGGCGCGCCAGCTGGATCTTCGCGATCGACTCGATGTTGCTGCGGTCGAGCGCATGGAACACGACGACGTCGTCGATCCGGTTCAGGAACTCGGGGCGGAAATGCTGCTTCACCTCGAGCCACACCGCGTCCTTGATCTCTTCCTGCGGCGCCCCCGTCATCGCCTGGATCACCTGCGAGCCGAGGTTCGACGTCATCACGATCACCGTGTTCTTGAAGTCGACCGTGCGCCCCTGCCCGTCCGTCATGCGGCCGTCGTCGAGCACCTGCAGCAGCACGTTGAACACGTCCGGGTGCGCCTTCTCGATCTCGTCGAGCAGGATCACGCTGTACGGCTTGCGGCGCACGGCTTCCGTCAGGTAACCGCCTTCCTCGTAGCCGACATAGCCCGGCGGCGCGCCGATCAGCCGCGCGACGCTGTGCTTCTCCATGAACTCGCTCATGTCGATGCGGATCAGGTGCTCTTCCGAATCGAACAGGAACGACGCCAGCGCCTTGCACAGCTCGGTCTTGCCGACGCCCGTCGGGCCGAGGAACAGGAACGAGCCGTACGGACGGTTCGGATCGGCGAGACCCGCACGCGAACGGCGGATCGCGTCGGCCACCGCGCCGATCGCCTCATGCTGGCCGACCACGCGCTCGTGCAGCTTTTCCTCGATGTGCAGCAGCTTCTCGCGTTCGCCCTGCATCATCCGCGATACCGGAATCCCGGTCGAACGCGACACGACTTCCGCGATTTCCTCGGCGCCGACCTGCGTGCGCAGCAGGCGCGGACGCGTCGGGTTGTGCTGCTCCTGCTCTTCGGCCTGCGTGACCTGCTTCAGCTGCGCCTCGAGCTGCGGCAGCTTGCCGTACTGCAGTTCGGCGACCTTCTCCAGCTTGCCGTCACGCTGCAGACGCGCGATGTCCGCACGCACCTTCTCGATCTCTTCCTTGAGCTGTGCGCTGCCCTGCACCGCGGCCTTCTCGGCGGTCCAGATCTCTTCCAGGTCCGCGTACTCGCGGCCGAGGCGCTGAATCTCTTCCTCGATCAGCTGCAGGCGCTTCTGCGACGCTTCGTCCTGCTCCTTCTTCACGGCTTCGCGCTCGATCTTCAACTGGATCAGACGACGGTCGAGCTTGTCCATCTCTTCGGGCTTCGAATCGATTTCCATCTTGATCTTCGAAGCGGCTTCGTCGATCAGGTCGATGGCCTTGTCGGGCAGGAAACGATCGGTGATGTAGCGGTGCGACAGCTCGGCCGCGGCGACGATCGCCGGGTCGGTAATGTCGACGCCGTGGTGCAGTTCGTACTTCTCCTGCAGCCCGCGCAGGATCGCGATCGTCGCCTCGACGCTCGGCTCGTCGACGAGCACCTTCTGGAAGCGGCGTTCGAGCGCGGCATCCTTCTCGATGTACTTGCGGTATTCGTCGAGCGTGGTCGCGCCGATGCAGTGCAGTTCGCCGCGCGACAGCGCCGGCTTCAGCATGTTGCCCGCATCCATCGCGCCTTCGGCCTTGCCCGCGCCGACCATCGTGTGGATTTCGTCGATGAAGACGATCGTCTGGCCTTCGTCCTTCGCGATGTCGCTGAGCACGGCCTTCAGGCGCTCCTCGAACTCGCCGCGGTACTTGGCGCCCGCGAGCAGCGCGGCCATGTCGAGCGACAGCACGCGCTTGCCCTTCAGCGTTTCCGGCACTTCGCCGTTGACGATCCGCTGCGCGAGCCCTTCGACGATTGCCGTCTTGCCGACGCCCGGCTCGCCGATCAGCACCGGGTTGTTCTTCGTGCGGCGCTGCAGGATCTGGATCGAGCGGCGGATTTCGTCGTCGCGGCCGATCACCGGGTCGAGCTTGCCCGCGCGGGCCCGCTCGGTCAGGTCGACCGTATATTTCTTCAGCGCCTCGCGCTGGCTTTCCGCGTCCTGGCTATGCACCTGCGAGCCGCCGCGCACGGCGGCGATCGCAGCTTCGAGCGCCTTGCGCGTGAGGCCGTGCTGGCGCGCGAGCTTGCCGGCTTCGCCCTTGTCGTCGGACACGGCGAGCAGGAACATCTCGCTCGCGATGAACGTATCGTTGAGCTTCTGCGCT
This sequence comes from Burkholderia sp. BCC1999, assembly GCF_905339975.1. NCBI lineage: Bacteria > Pseudomonadati > Pseudomonadota > Betaproteobacteria > Burkholderiales > Burkholderiaceae > Burkholderia > Burkholderia sp. BCC1999. The sequence continues at coordinate 34,422 of NZ_CAJPHP010000003.1, forward strand.
TCCTTGTCGGCCTGGTTCAGCAGCCCGGCCAGCTCGCGGCCGATCTGGATGTCGCCGCCCGTGCCCGTCACCTGCGGCAGGCGCGAGATGGCTTCGTTCAGCGCGCCTTGCAGCGCCTGGATGTGAACACCCGCGCGCGACATCAGCGAGCGGGCGGAACCGTCCTGCTGCGCAACCAGCGCGGCCAGCACGTGAACGGGTTCGATGTATTGATTGTCGCGGCCAGCCGCAAGGCTTTGCGCGTCAGAGAGTGCTTCCTGGAACTTGGTGGTGAGCTTGTCGATTCTCATTTAGTCGAGACCTCCAATTTTCGATTAACACCAAGATGAGGATGGTTATGCGGCTTTCAAGCGAAATTCGGGTTGATTCAGCGCAAAAATTGCTGGATTGGCTGGAAGCGGCCCCGGGACGGGCCACGCTCGGATCGCGGGACGCGGCGCCCGTGTATCAGCCGGCCGCCGACGGCGGCTCGGCAGTCGCCGGGGTATCGTCCGGCAACGATTCGGCACGCACGAGCGCGACCGGGCGGATGCCGAGCAGCGCCGCGAGCGGCGACGCGGGCTCGACCAGCTCGCCGAGCCGGTGACGATCGAGTTCGGCGAAAAACGCATCGCGCGCGGCCGCCAGCACCCCCTTCAGGCGGCACTGCGGCTCGATCACGCAGCCGCGCGATTCGCCGTTCTCGTCCGAAAAGCAGCCGACCAGCGCGAAGTCGCTCTCGGTCGCGCGCACGACCTCGCCAACCGTCAGTTGCAGCGATTCCGGAAAGAGCCGCAACCCGCCATTGCGGCCGCGAACCGTGTCGACCCATCCCAGCTCGCCGAGCTGCTGCACGACTTTCATCAGATGGTTCTTCGAGATGCCGTAGGCATCCGAGATCTCCTGGATCGTCGCGAGCCCCTCGCCGCGTACGGCAAGGTACAGCATCACGCGCAGCGAATAGTCGGTGTAGTCGGTGAGTCTCATGAGCGGATACGGAAATGATCGATCGTGCCCCGATGACGTGAGCCGGGCCGAGCGCGATGCGCGCAAATCCGGCTGACGGTCCCGTTCCACGGCCTCGGGTTGCCGGGATCGCGTGCGCGCAATAAGATGCGTTACATCTACACGTTTTTCAGGGGGTATTGGACGCTATTTTGCGTCAAAATCCGACCGGCGTCCTAACCGACGCCCATGCCACCGCCCGCCTGCGCCCCGATCTACCGGCCCTTTTTGCCATGACTGCCCTGCCCGCCTCCCCCGGAACCGCACCGGCCCGCCCTCGCGACGCCGAGCCGACCGAAGACAACATCCGCGATCTCGTCTACGCGTTCTACGACCGCGTGCGCACCGATCCGCTGCTCGGGCCCGTGTTCGACGCGAAGCTGGCCGGCCGCTGGGACGACCACCTGCCGAAGATGGTCACGTTCTGGTCGAGCCTCGTGCTCGGCACCAAGGGCTACCGCGGCAACGTGCAGCAGGCGCACCAGCCGCTCGACGGGATCGAGCCGGCCCATTTCAGCCGCTGGCTGGCGCTGTTCCTGAAGACGGTCGAAGCGCGCTACGCGCCGCCCGCGGCGATCCGCTTCATGGAGCCCGCGCTGCGGATCGCGCAGAGCCTGCAGTTGAGCCGGTTCGGCTGGGACTATCAGATTCCGCCCGAGCAGCAGGCGCTGCTCGACGCGATCGCACCGCGCCGCCGCGACGCGGGCGACGATCCACACGCGTTGCCGTCGCGTGCCCGCGGCGAACCGTTTCCGACGAAAATCATCGGGCGCGGCGTCGATCCGGACGCGTAACGCGCGACCCGCGCGATGCCCGGCGATCACGCCACCTGCGGCACTTCGCCGCATCGTTTGTCCGGATGCCGCGTTCAGCGCGGCGTATTGCCCGACTCGACACCCCAGCGCGCGAGCGCTGCATCGTCGGTGCTGCGCGCATCGACCCACCGCTCGCCGTCCGGTGTCGTTTCCTTCTTCCAGAACGGCGCCTCGGTCTTCAGATAGTCCATCACGAACTCGCACGACGCGAACGCGTCGCCGCGGTGCGACGCAACCGTCGCGACCATCACGATCTGGTCGAGCGGCAGCAGCTTGCCGACGCGATGCACGATCGCGACGTCGATGCCCGGCCAGCGCCGGCCGGCCTCGGCGGCGATCTTCTCGAGCGCCTTCTCGGTCATCCCCGGATAGTGCTCAAGCTCCATCGCGGCGACCGATTCGCCTTCGTTCAGGTCGCGCACCGTGCCGACGAAGCACGCGACCGCGCCGATCTTCGGGTTGCGCGCCCGTAATGCCGCGACTTCGGCGTTCAGATTGAAGTCGTCGGTCTGGATTCGTATCGTTGCCATTACACGTTCCTGTCGACCGGAGTTGGCGCGTGAGCGTCCACTCCAGTCCCATGCAAAGCTCAACCGCCCGTCACCGGCGGAAAGAACGCGACCTCGCAGCCTTCGGTGAGCCGCGTGTCGGGATCGGTCATCTCGTGATTGCACGCCATGCGCAGCGCGCGCCCTTCGGCGAGCGTCTCGGCCCACGCGCCACCGCGCACGCGCAGCCATGCACGCACGTCGCCGACGGTCGTCACGCTGTCCGGCACGTCGGCCTGTTCGTCGGCGACGCCCAGTGCCTCGCGGACGCTTGCAAAAAATTTCAGCTGAATCTTCATGGTTCGGGAAGCCGTCGCGTTACGACAGCAGTTCGGAAAACGGAATGAAACGCACGGTCTCGCCGGCGCTGATCGCATGCTGCGGCGGATTGTCGATCAGGCCGTCGCCCCAGACCGTCGACGTCAGCACCGCCGAGCTCTGGTTCGGGAACAGGTCGAGGCCGCCGGCCGCGTTGACGCGCGCACGCAGGAATTCGTTGCGCCGATCGCCCTTGCCTTGCGAAAAGTCCGCCCGCAGCGACAACGCGCGCGGCGCGACGTCGCGCACGCCGGACAGGCGCAGCAGGAACGGCCGCACGAACAGCAGGAACGTGACGAAGCTCGAGACGGGGTTGCCGGGCAACCCGATGAAGTGCGCATCGGCACGCTCGTCGCCGCGGCGCACCGCGCCGTACGCGAGCGGCTTGCCGGGCTTCATCGCGATCTGCCACAGTGCGAGCCGCCCTTCGGACTCGACGGCCGGCTTCACGTGATCCTCGTCGCCGACCGATACACCGCCGCTCGTCAGGATCACGTCGTGATCGCGCGCAGCCTCGCGCAGCGTGTCGCGCGTCGCGGCGAGCGAATCGGGCACGATCCCGTAATCGGTCACGTGGCAGCCGAGCCGCTCCAGCAACCCGCGCAGCGTGAAGCGGTTCGAGTTGTAGATGGCGCCGGGCTTCAGCGGCTCGCCGGGCATCGTCAGCTCGTCGCCGGTGAAGAACACCGCGACGCGAATCCGCCGTGCAACCGACAACTGCGCGCAGCCGACCGAGGCGGCCAGGCCGAGCGCCTGCGGCGTGAGCCGCGTGCCGGCCGGCAGGATCACCGAGCCCTGGCGGATGTCCGCGCCCTGCGCGGTGATCCACTCACCGGCCTTCGGCGTGTGCAGGATCTCGACCGCGTCTCCGTCGGCCGATGTCTGCTCCTGCATCACGACCGCATCGGCGCCGGGCGGCACCGTCGCACCGGTGAAGATCCGCGCGGCCGTGCCGGCCGCAAGCGGTTGAGCCGGATGGCCGGCCGGAATGCGCTGCGACACCGGCAACCGCCGATCGCCGTGCAGCAGGTCGGCGACGCGCACCGCATAACCGTCCATCGCGCTCGTATGCATCGGCGGCACGTCGAGCGGCGAGCTCACGTCGGCGGCCAGCACGCGGCCGAGCGCATCGAGCGTGGGGACGGTTTCGGCGCCGGGCAGCGGTTTCGCGGCATCGAGCAGCGCGGCCAGCGCCTCGGCAGTCGACAGCATCGGCGCGCGCGGCGCCGCGGGATTCGGGTTCGACATCGATGGGATCGGGGATCGTTGGAATCAATACGTCATTGTAGCGACGCCGTCACACGGACGCGCGATATGGCGGACATGCGAAAACTGTGATCAGCGCGAACGCGCGGGTCTGGCACTTGTTTCGTGCAACAGGCCATGCCCGGGCGCCAAACGAAACGGCCGGAACCCCGATCCGTGCGACGAATCGGCATTCCGGCCGTCCTGCGCAGCCGGGCCCGCGGGCCCGGCCATGCGTCATGCGCCCGTGTGGGCGACGATGAAGTCCTTCACCTGCTGCGCGTCGGCGTTCACGACCTCGAAGCGCTGCGGCAGCGCCTCGAGCCCGTCGAATGCAGCCGGACGCTCGGCTTCGCGATCGAGTGCCTCGCGAATCGTCTCGCCGAACTTGATCGGCTGCGCCGTTTCGAGCACGACCATCGGCACGCCTGCATCCAGGTGCTCGCGCGCGACCTTCACGCCGTCGGCCGTGTGCGTATCGATCATCGTGTCGTAGCGCGAGAACACGTCGCGGATCGTCGCGATACGATCGGTGTGGCTGCTGCGGCCCGACACGAAGCCGAACTCCGCGACGCGCGCGAAATCGCCGCTCGCCGCGAGATCGAAACCGCCCTTCTCCTCGACATCGCGGAACAGCTGCATCACGCGCACCGGATCGCGGCCGAGCAGGTCGAACACGAAGCGCTCGAAGTTCGACGCCTTCGAGATGTCCATGCTCGGGCTGCTCGTGTGATACGTGTTCTCGGCGCTGCGCACGCGATACGCGCCCGTACGGAAGAACTCGTCGAGCACGTCGTTCTCGTTCGTTGCGACCACGAGCTTCGCGATCGGCAGCCCCATCATTCGCGCGATGTGACCCGCGCAGACGTTGCCGAAGTTGCCCGACGGCACCGTGAACGACACGCGCTCGTCGTTGGACTGCGTCGCGGCGAAGTAACCCTTGAAGTAGTACACGACCTGCGCGACGACACGCGCCCAGTTGATCGAGTTGACGGTGCCGATCTTCTGCTGCGCCTTGAACGCGTGATCGTTCGACACGGCCTTCACGATGTCCTGGCAGTCGTCGAACACGCCCTCGACCGCGAGGTTGAAGATGTTCGGATCCTGCAGGCTGAACATCTGTGCCGTCTGGAACGCGCTCATCTTCTTGTGCGGCGACAGCATGAACACGCGCACGCCGGCCTTGCCACGCATGGCGTACTCGGCCGCGCTGCCGGTATCTCCCGACGTCGCGCCGAGGATGTTCAGCGCTTCGCCGTGCTTCGCGAGCGTGTACTCGAACAGGTTGCCGAGCAGCTGCATCGCCATGTCCTTGAACGCGAGCGTCGGGCCGTTCGACAGTTCGAGCAGCGACAGCGCCGTGCCGTTCTCGGTGCCGAGCGTCTTCAGCGGCGTGATGTCGGACGCATTCTCGCCGTGGCGCGTGTTGCTGTACACGGCGGCCGTGTACGTGCGGCGCGTGATCGCGCGCAGGTCGTCGGCCGGCACGTCGTCGCAGAATTTCGACAGGATCTCGAACGCGAGATCCGCATACGACAGCGTACGCCAGCGCGCGAGCTCGTCGGCGGACACCTTCGGATACTCGGCCGGCAGGTAGAGCCCGCCGTCCTTCGCGAGACCGCCGAGCAGGATGTCGGAGAACGTATGGCGCTCGCCGATGCCGGCGCCGCGCGTGGAGATGTAGTTCATGTCGCCTTTCGTCCTCAGTTCAGCGCTTCCATGCGCAGCTTCGTCACCTTCGACACGACCGTCGCGAGGCTCTCGATTTGCGCGATCGCCGCATTGACGTTCTTCTCGACCGTTTCGTGCGTGATCAGGATGATGTCGGTTTCGCCGTTCGCGTCGTCCACCTGCTCCGATTCCTTCTGCAGCAGCGCGTCGATCGAGATGCCCGACGCGGCGAGGATGCGCGTGATGTCCGCCAGCACGCCGGTCTGATCGGCGACGCGCAGGCGCAGGTAGTAGCCGCTCGTCACTTCCTCGATCGGCAAAATCGGCGTGTTCGACAGGCTGTCCGGCTGGAACGCGAGATGCGGCACGCGATGCTCCGGGTCGGCCGTATGCAGACGCGTGACGTCGACGAGATCCGCGACCACGGCCGATGCGGTCGGCTCCGCGCCCGCGCCCTTGCCGTAGTACAGCGTCGTGCCGACCGCGTCGCCGTGCACGACGACCGCGTTCATCGCACCCTCGACGTTCGCGAGCAGGCGCTTTTCCGGGATCAGCGTCGGATGCACGCGCAGCTCGATGCCGTTTTCGGCGCGGCGCGTGATGCCGAGCAGCTTGATCCGGTAGCCGAGCTCCTCCGCGTAGCGGATATCGGTCGCGTCGAGCTTGCTGATGCCTTCGACGTATGCACGGTCGAACTGCACCGGCACGCCGAACGCGATCGCGCTCATGATCGTCGCCTTGTGCGCGGCGTCGACGCCTTCGATGTCGAAGGTCGGATCGGCTTCCGCGTAGCCGAGCTCCTGCGCGGCCTTCAGCGCGGTCGCGAAGTCGAGCCCGCGGTCGCGCATTTCCGACAGGATGTAGTTGGTCGTGCCGTTGATGATGCCGGCGATGTACTGGATACGGTTCGCGGTGAGGCCTTCGCGCAGCGCCTTGATGATCGGGATGCCGCCGGCGACGGCCGCTTCGAATGCAACCATCACGCCCTTTTCGCGCGCCGCTTCGAAGATCTCGGTGCCGTGCACCGCGAGCAGCGCCTTGTTCGCCGTCACGACATGCTTGCCGTTCGCGATCGCGCGCAGCACGAGCTCCCGCGCGATGCCCGTGCCGCCGATCATCTCGGCGATGATCGCGATCGACGGATCGTCGACGACTGCATTGAAGTCATCGGTGATCTGTGCGGCGGCGGCGTCACCGCCGAGCGCTGCCTGCGCTTTGGCCGGGTTGCGCACGGCAATGCGCGCCACCTCGATGCCGCGCCCCGCGCGTCGCTTGATTTCTTCCTGGTTGCGGCGCAGCACCGTGAAGGTGCCGCTGCCCACCGTGCCGAAGCCCAACAGGCCAACTTTGATCGGTTCCATGCTGCGTGTGATCGATGAGTAAGAAGTAGTGAATTCCGTGTGACACTGCCCGCTCAGACCGAATGGCGCTTGCGGTAGCCGTCGAGGAAGCGTGCGATCCGGTTGATCGAATCGGTCAGGTCGTCGAGGTTCGGCAGGAAGACCACGCGGAAGTGGTCGGGCGTCGCCCAGTTGAAGCCCGTGCCCTGCACCAGCAGCACGCGCTCCTCGAGCAACAGGTCGAGAATGAATTGCTGGTCGTTCTGGATCGGGTAGAGCTTCGGATCGAGGCGCGGGAACATGTACAGCGCGGCCTGCGGCTTCACGCAGGTCACGCCCGGGATCGACGTAAGCATGTCATACGCGAGCTCGCGCTGCTTGAAGAGGCGCCCGCTCGGCACGATCAGCTCGTTGATGCTCTGGTAGCCGCCGAGCGCGGTCTGGATCGCGAATTGCCCGGGCACGTTCGCGCACAGGCGCATCGACGACAGGATGCCGAGCCCCTCGAGATAATCCTTCGCGCGCCGGCGGTTGTCGCCTCCGAGGCCCGACACGGCCATCCAGCCCGCGCGGTAGCCGCACGAGCGATAGCTCTTCGACAGACTGTTGAACGTCACGGTGATCACGTCTTCCGACAGCGAACCCATCGCCGTGTGCTCGAGGCCGTCGTAGACGATCTTGTCGTAAACCTCGTCGGCGAACACGATCAGCCCGTGCTGGCGCGCGATGTCGAGCAGCTCGAGCAGCAATTCGTCGGAATAAAGCGCGCCCGTCGGGTTGTTCGGGTTGATGACGACGATCGCCTTCGTGTTCGGCGTGATCTTGCTGCGGATGTCGTCGAGATCGGGCATCCACGCGTTCTGCTCGTCACACACGTAGTGCACGGGCGTGCCGCCCGACAGGCTCACCGCCGCCGTCCACAGTGGGTAGTCGGGCGCGGGCAGCAGCACTTCGTCGCCGTCGTTCAGCAGCGCCTGGGTCGCCATCACGATCAGCTCGGACGCGCCGTTGCCGATGTAGATGTCATCGAGGCCGACGCCCACGACGCCCTTTTCCTGCGTGTAGTGCATCACGGCCTTGCGCGCCGAGAACACGCCCTTCGAATCCGAATAGCCGGACGACGCCGGCAGGTTGCGGATCATGTCCTGGATGATCTCGTCCGGCGCGTCGAAACCGAACGGCGCGAGGTTGCCGATGTTCAGCTTGATGATGCGGTGGCCTTCTTCCTCGAGGCGCTTCGCGTGCTCGAGCACCGGGCCACGGATGTCGTAGCAGACGTTGAGCAGCTTGTTCGACTTCTGAATCGGTTTCACGACGACACGGTTCCTGGGTTGGCCTTGCGGCCGGGGGGGACGGGATCAAAACTGGAAAGCGGCCGGTCTGTGCGCGCTGTCTAGACTGGAAAAAAGCGGGCGGTCGGACGCAGCTTGTGGCGACGCACGACGCAAGTGGCGCCCGGGGGCGACCAAAAAGTTATAATTTAGCGGATTTTGGCCGACTTTCGCAATGCACCATAGCCGCGCCGGGCCCGCGCCGTCAGGCGTCCCCACGTGGCCAGGCGCGCGAAACCGGCCAGACCGGGCCGCTGAGGCCCAGCGAACCATTCCCCTACGGAACCGCGGAATACCGATTTGAAACTGCACCAGGACACGAGCGGCGCGCTCAATACCGTCACCGGCTACGGCCCCGATTACGTCGACGTCAATCTCGAACGCCATGAAACGAGCGTCATCGTGCTGCCCGGCGCGCCGGTCCAGGCATGGCCCGTGTCGTCGTTCGACGCGCTCGCGCCCGAGCATTTCGCGATGCTGCTCGACCCGACGCCCGAACTCGTGATCTTCGGCAGCGGCGCGCGGCTGCGCTTCCCGCACCCGCGGCTCGTCGCGGCGCTCACGGCCAAGCGGATCGGCGTCGAGACGATGGATTTCCAGGCGGCCTGCCGCACCTACAACATCCTGATGGCCGAGGGCCGGAAAGTCGCCGCCGCGCTCTTAATTGAACGTTAATCCCCGATGCGGTAAAACTCGGGCCGGCGCAGCGGGTCGATCCCCCCGATCGGCCCGGCCAGGCCGCCCGCCCCCGGCGCAACCCGCCGGCGGCTCGTCACAACAACCAACAGGCTGAAAATCCATGAACGATACGCCGTCGAGGCTACCGCTCAATCGCATCACGCTCGTCCTCCTGCTCGTCGCGCTCGCGATTGTCTGGTTCGCGCCGCTCGGGCTGCGCCACCTGATCCCGAGCGACGAAGGCCGCTACGCGGAAATGGCGCGCGAGATGTTCGTCACCGGCGACTGGATCACGCCGCGCTACAACGGCTACAAGTACTTCGAGAAGCCGCCGCTCCAGACCTGGCTGAATGCGCTCACGTTCGCGTGGTTCGGCATCGGCGAATGGCAGGCGCGCCTCTACACGGCCGTGGCGAGCTTCGCCGGCGTGCTGCTCGTCGGCTACACCGGCGCGCGCCTGTTCAACCCGCTGTCGGGCTTCCTCGCGGCCGTCGTGCTCGCGTGTTCGCCGTACTGGAACCTGATGGGCCACTTCAACGCGCTCGACATGGGGCTCGCGTTCTGGATGGCGCTGTCGCTCTGCTCGCTGCTGCTCGCGCAACGCCCCGGGCTGCGTCCGGCCGCGGTGCGCGGCTGGATGTGGACGTGCTGGGCCGCGATGGCGTTCGCGGTGCTGTCCAAGGGCCTCGTCGGCCTGATCCTGCCCGGCGCCGTGCTCGTGCTCTATACGCTGGTCGCGCGCGACTGGGCGCTGTGGAAGCGCCTGTACCTGGTGAGCGGCCTCGTGATCTTCTTCGCGATCGTCACGCCGTGGTTCGTGCTCGTCCAGCAGCGCAACCCCGAGTTCTTCAATTTCTTCTTCATCGTCCAGCAGTTCCGCCGGTACCTGACCCCGGAACAGAACCGCCCGGGCCCGCTGTACTACTTCGTGCCGGTGCTGCTGGTCGGCTTCCTGCCGTGGCTGTCGGTCGCGTGGCAGAGCATCCGCCATGCGCTGCGGATGCCGCGCCAGCCGAACGGCTTCTCGCCGATGCTCGTGCTGCTGATCTGGAGCGCTTTCATCTTCCTGTTCTTCAGCACGTCGCATTCGAAGCTGATCTCCTACGTGCTGCCGGTCGCGCCGGCGCTTGCGCTGATCATCGGCGCGTACCTGCCGCTGATGACGGCCGACCGGTTCCGCCGCCACCTGCTCGGCTACCTCGTGTTCTTCGTCGTCGCCGCGTTCGGGATCATCTTCCTCGCCTACCAGGGCGACGCCCGCACGCCGAATGCGCTGTACCGCGTGTTCCAGATGTGGCTGTACGCGGGCCTCGCGGTCTCGGCCGCGCTGACGCTCGCGGCCGCGTGGCTGAACCGCCGCACGGGCGTGGCCGCCGCGATCACCGCCTTCGGCGCCGCATGGCTCGCGTTCGGCACGATCGGCGGCACGGGGCACGACGAGTTCGGTCGCTACAGCTCGGGCGCGCTGCTCGCCCCCGCCGTGCGCGCCGAACTGGCGAAACTGCCGCCCGACACGCCGTTCTACTCGATCGAGATGCTCGACCACACGTTCCCGTTCTACATGGGCCACACGACGATCATGGTCCAGCGCCAGGACGAGCTCGCGTTCGGGATCTCGATGGAGCCGAACAAGTGGATTCCGACCGTCGACGAATGGATCACGCGCTGGAAGCAGGAAACCCATGCGCTCGCGATCATGCCGCCCGGCCAGTACGACACGCTGGTCAAGCAAGGCGTGCCGATGCGCGTGATCGCGCGTGACAACCGTCGCGTGATCGTCGAGAAACCGCAATCGTAAGGACGCCCGTCGCATGAATCCCGTATCGTTGGTCTGCATCGTCACCGGCGTGATGCTCAACGCCGTTGCGCAACTTTTGCTGAAAGCCGGCGTCAACGCCGTCGGGCACTTCGAATTCAGCCGTGCGAACATCATCCCGGTCGGCCTGAAGATCGCGACCCAGCTGCCGATCATCGGCGGCCTCGGCTGCTACGTGCTGAGCGTCGTGGTCTGGATTCTCGGGCTGTCGCGGGTCGACGTGTCGATCGCGTACCCGATGCTGTCGCTCGGCTACGTCGTCAACGCGTTCGCGGCCTGGTACCTGTTCGGCGAGGTGCTGTCGGTCCAGCGGCTCATCGGCATCGGCATCATCCTGATCGGGGTGCTCGTGCTCGCACGCAGCTGAGCACGCCCCGCGGCGTTAAGCGTCCGCCTACAAAAAATCACGGTGCGAATCCGCCAACCGGTGTTTAATGCCGGTTTCGGGCGGGATCGCCCGACCCTTTTATTACACGCCATTACAGGCCAACGCGTTCATGAGCCAGAATACCGCTCCGTTTCTGCCGTTCACCCGCCCGGAAATCGACGAGGAAACCATTCAGGGCGTCGTCGAAGTGCTGCGCTCGGGCTGGATCACCACCGGCCCGCAGAGCCAGAAGTTCGAAGCGGCGCTGTCCGAGTACTGTGGCGGCCGTCCGGTCCGCGCGTTCAATTCGGGCACCTGCACGCTCGAGATCGGCCTGCGCATCGCGGGTGTCGGTGCCGGTGACGAGGTCATCACGACGCCGGCGTCGTGGGTCTCGACCAGCAACGTGATCATCGAAACCGGCGCGACGCCCGTGTTTGCCGACATCGATCCCGTCACGCGCAACATCGACCTCGACAAGCTCGAGCAGGCGATCACGCCGCGTACGAAGGCGATCATCCCCGTGTTCCTGTCCGGCCTGCCGGTCGACATGGACCGCCTGTACGCGATCGCGCGCGCGCACAAGCTGCGCGTGATCGAAGACGCCGCGCAGGCATTCGGCTCGACGTGGAACGGCAAGCGCATCGGCGCGATCGGCGACATCGTGTCGTTCAGCTTCCACGCGAACAAGAACCTGACGACGATCGAAGGCGGCGCGCTCGTGCTGAACAACGAGGACGAAGCGACGCTCGCGCAGAAGTACCGGCTGCAGGGCATCACGCGCACCGGCTTCGACGGGATGGACTGCGACGTGCTCGGCGGCAAGTACAACCTGACGGACGTCGCCGCCCGCGTCGGCCTCGGCCAGCTGCCGCACATCGACCGCTTCACCGCGCAGCGCCGCGCGCTCGCCCGTGCGTATTTCGACGCGTTCGACGGTAGCGCGGCCGTGAAGCTCGGCGTCGGCCTGCCGGTTGCCGACTTCGAGAACAGCAACTGGCACATGTTCCTCATCACGCTGCCGCTCGAGCGCCTGACGATCACGCGCGCCGAGTTCATGGCGCAGCTGAAGGAACGCGGCATCGGCACGGGCATCCACTACCCGGCGATCCATCTTTTCACGCTGTACCGCGCGCGCGGCTTCAAGGAGGGCATGTTCCCCCACGCCGAGCGGTACGGCGCGTCGACCGTCACGCTGCCGCTGTTCACGCAGATGACGGAAGGCGACGTGCGTCGCGTGGTCGACGCCATCAACCAGATTTGCGAACAATACGGAAAATAAGCGTACATGAGTCACCTTGAAGCACGCGCCGGGCACCCGGGCGCCGGACACCTGGACGCCGGCCGGCCCGAAGTATCGGTCATCATCCCCGTGTACAACGAGGAAGATGGCCTCGCCGCGCTGTTCGCGCGACTGTATCCGGCGCTCGACGCACTCGACACGTCATACGAAGTGATCCTGATCAACGACGGCAGCCGCGACCGCTCGGCCGCGATGCTCGCCGATCAGTTCCACGTACGGCCCGACACGACACGCGTCGTGCTGCTCAACGGCAACTACGGCCAGCACATGGCCATTCTCGCGGGCTTCGCGCAGTCGCACGGCGAGATCGTCATCACGCTCGACGCCGACCTGCAGAATCCGCCCGAGGAAATCGGCAAGCTGATCGCGAAGATGCGCGAGGGCTACGACTACGTCGGCTCGATCCGCAAGCAGCGCCAGGACAGCCTGTGGCGGCGCAAGGCGTCGCAGATGATGAACCGGCTGCGCGAACGCATCACGCGCATCAAGATGACGGACCAGGGCTGCATGCTGCGCGCGTACAGCCGCCGCATCATCGACACGATCAACGTGTGCGGCGAAGTCAACACGTTCATCCCCGCGCTCGCGTACACGTTCGCGCAGAAGCCGACCGAAATCGAGGTCGCGCACGAGGAACGCTTCGCAGGCGAATCGAAGTATTCGCTGTACAGCCTGATCCGGCTGAACTTCGACCTCGTGACCGGCTTCTCGGTCGTGCCGCTGCAATGGCTGTCGTTCATCGGCGTGATCCTGTCGCTCGGCTCCGCCGCGCTGTTCGTGCTGCTGCTCGTGCGACGCTTCATCGTCGGCGCGGAAGTGCAAGGTGTGTTCACGCTGTTCGCGATCACGTTCTTCCTGCTCGGCGTGATCATCTTCGCGCTCGGCCTGCTCGGCGAGTACGTCGGCCGCATCTACCAGCAGGTGCGCGCACGGCCGCGCTACCTGATCCAGGCCGTGCTCGAGCAGCACGACGGCATGCCGCCGGTGCCGGCCGGCGCGAACCGCACGGGAGCCGGCCAATGAAGCCGCGCGCAGTCGTCTTCGCGTATCACAACGTCGGCGTGCGCTGCCTGCAGGTGCTGCTCGCGCGCGGCGTCGACGTCGCGCTCGTCGTCACGCACGAGGACAACCCGAACGAGAACATCTGGTTCGGCAGTGTCGCGTCGGTCGCGGCCGAGCACGGCATTCCGGTCGTCACGCCGGCCGATCCCGCCGATCCGGCACTGCGCCGCGCGGTGTCCGACGCGCAGCCCGATTTCATCTTCTCGTTCTACTACCGTCACATGCTGCCGGTGGACCTGCTCGCGATCGCGCCGCGTGGCGCGTACAACATGCACGGTTCGCTGCTGCCGAAATATCGGGGTCGGGTACCGACCAACTGGGCCGTGCTGAATGGCGAGACCGAAACCGGCGCGACGCTGCACGAAATGGCCGCAAAACCCGACGCGGGCGCGATCATCGGCCAGACCGCGGTGCCGATCCTGCCGGACGACACGGCCACGCAGGTGTTCGACAAGGTCACGGTGGCGGCCGAGCAGACGCTCTGGCGCGTGCTGCCCGCACTGCTCGCGGGCGAGGCGGCGCACCTGCCGAACGATCTGTCGACCGGCAGCTACTACGGCGGGCGCAAGCCTGAAGATGGCCGCGTCGACTGGTCGAAACCGGCCGCGCAGGTCTACAACCTGGTGCGCGCGGTCGCGCCCCCGTATCCGGGCGCGTTTACGGACTTCGCCGGCACGCGTTTCGTGATCGCGCGCGCGCGCCTCGCGGCGCCCGGCAGCGCGGCCGCGGCCGCCGCGGCAGATTTGCCGCCCGGCCTGCACGTAAGCGATAATGCGCTATTCGGCGTCTGCGGCGACAGCCGCGCCCTATCCATTCTCGAGCTGTGGCAGCAGCGCGACGGCAGCGAAACCGTCGTGACGCCCGCGGAATTCGCGCAGTTCATTCATTCTTCCCGTCATTCATGAAAGCAAAAAAAGTCCTGATCCTGGGTGTGAACGGCTTCATCGGCCATCACCTGTCGAAGCGCATTCTTGAAACCACCGATTGGGAAGTGTTCGGCATGGACATGCAGACCGACCGGCTTGGCGATCTCGTCAACCACGAGCGGATGCATTTCTTCGAAGGCGACATCACGATCAACAAGGAGTGGGTCGAGTATCACGTGAAGAAGTGCGACGTGATCCTGCCGCTCGTCGCGATCGCGACGCCCGCCACCTACGTCCAGCAGCCGCTGCGCGTGTTCGAACTCGACTTCGAGGCGAACCTGCCGATCGTGCGTTCGGCCGTCAAGTACGGCAAGCACCTCGTGTTCCCGTCGACCTCCGAGGTCTACGGCATGTGCTCGGACGAGCAGTTCGACCCCGATGCATCGGCGCTCACCTACGGCCCGATCAACAAGCCGCGCTGGATCTACGCCTGCTCGAAGCAGCTGATGGACCGCGTGATCTGGGGTTACGGGATGGAAGGCCTGAACTTCACGCTGTTCCGTCCGTTCAACTGGATCGGCCCGGGCCTCGACTCGATCTACACGCCGAAGGAAGGCAGCTCGCGCGTGGTCACGCAGTTCCTCGGCCACATCGTGCGCGGCGAAAACATCAGCCTCGTCGACGGCGGCTCGCAGAAGCGCGCGTTCACCGACATCGGCGACGGCATCAGCGCGCTGATGAAGATCATCGAGAACAAGGACGGCGTCGCGTCGGGCAAGATCTACAACATCGGGAATCCGAAGAACAACTTCTCGGTTCGCGAGCTCGCGCACAAGATGCTCGAACTGGCCGCGGAATACACCGAGTACGCCGATTCGGCCAAGCAGGTGAAGCTCGTCGAGACGACCTCCGGCGCCTACTACGGCAACGGCTACCAGGACGTGCAGAATCGCGTGCCGAAGATCGACAACACGATGCAGGAGCTCGGCTGGGCGCCGCAGGCAACGTTCGACGACGCGCTGCGCAACATCTTCGAAGCGTATCGCGGCCACGTCTCCGACGCGCGCGCGCTCGTCGAACAGCAAGGCTGATCGGGACGTTCGCTTGGCTCGCATCGTCCTCAAGATCGACGTCGACACGCTGCGCGGCACGCGCGAAGGCGTGCCGAACCTCGCGCGCATCTTCGACCGCTTCAGTGCGCGCGCGACCTTCCTCTTCAGCCTCGGGCCCGATCACACGGGCTGGGCGCTGCGGCGCGTGTTTCGCCCGGGCTTCCTGAAGAAGGTGTCGCGCACATCGGTGGTCGAACACTACGGCGTGAAGCAGCTGATGTACGGCGTGCTGCTGCCGGCTCCCGACATCGGCCGCCGCGCGATCGCCGACATGCGCGCGATTCACGAGGCCGGCTTCGAATGCGGGATCCACACGTGGGATCACGTGTACTGGCAGGACAACGTCCGCGCGCGCGATCGCGACTGGACCGCGCGTGAAATGCAGAAGAGTCACGCGCGCTTCATCGAGATCTTCGGCGCGCCGCCCGTCACGCATGGCGCGGCCGGCTGGCAGATGAACAATGCCG
Organism: Burkholderia sp. BCC1999; assembly: GCF_905339975.1. NCBI lineage: Bacteria > Pseudomonadati > Pseudomonadota > Betaproteobacteria > Burkholderiales > Burkholderiaceae > Burkholderia > Burkholderia sp. BCC1999. The sequence continues at coordinate 50,345 of NZ_CAJPHP010000003.1, forward strand.
CGTTCGAGCAGATCGATGCATGGGGGATGCGCTACGCATCCGACGGGCGCGGCCATTCGCCGTACCTGCCCGTCGTCGGCGGCCGCACGCTGTCGCACGTGCAGATGCCGACCACGCTGCCGACGCTCGACGAAGTGCTCGGCGTCGACGGCGTCGACACGCACAACGTCGCCGCGCACATTCTCAAGTTCACCGAAACCAATCCGCACGACCAGGTGTTCACGCTGCATGCGGAACTGGAAGGCCAGAAGCTCGCGCCCGTGTTCGAGCAACTGCTCGCCGGCTGGCGCGCGCAAGGCCACACGTTTGCGACGATGGGCGACTACCACGCGACGCTGGACCGCGACTCGCTGCCATCGTACCCTGTCACGTGGGGCGAAATCCCCGGCCGCTCCGGCGAACTGATCGTCCAGCCCGACTGAGTTCGCGCGCGAGCCGGCGTCGCCCGCGGCGCGGTTGCCACGCGCTGCCGCGACGCCCCGCCGCACCGCGCCGCCGCAGCGGCGCCTTTCCATAACAACAGGAGAAACACGTGTCTGTCGAAGTTGACCGTCAAGTTCCCGATTTCACTGCACCGGCCACGGGCGGCGACATTTCGCTGTCCGACCTGAAAGGCAAGAAGCTCGTGCTGTACTTCTATCCGAAGGACAACACGCCTGGCTGCACGACCGAAGGGCTGCAGTTCCGCGATCTCTATCCGAAGTTCAAGAAAGCCGGTGCGGAAGTCATCGGCGTGTCGCGCGACAGCCTGCGCTCGCATGACAACTTCAAGGCAAAGCTCGAACTGCCGTTCCCGCTGATCTCCGATGCCGACGAAGCGCTGTGCGCGCTGTTCGATGTCATCAAGATGAAGAAAATGTATGGCAAGGAAGTGCGCGGAATCGAGCGCTCGACGTTCCTGATCGACGCCGACGGCGTGCTCCGTCAGGCATGGCGCGGCATCAAGGTGCCGGGTCATGTGGACGACGTGCTAAGTGCTGTACAAGCGCTTTGAGGCGCGTTATATTGGGCCGCAATGAATGCCAGTTCGCCCCATATTTCTCGTAGCTGCGCCGGTGCTCGATGCGATGCTTCCCGGCACCTGAAGCGCATCACGACGGTATCAGCCGAGCCGCATGTCCCTGTCGACGGGGCAGCGGCTTTTTTTATGGATTGCGCGCCGGCCCTCCCGGTCCGGCCCTAACCGCATCGAGGAGCTGATCGACACTTAGGCGAACCGGCTAGACGAAATTCCTGTGCGCCACCGCGCGCAAACTGCATGCGTCTACGTCACGCAGGATGCGATCAGCGGCGCACGTCATGCGACACGATTCTCCCGAGGGACACCATGCCTTTGCCTACCCCCCCCAGCAAGCTCGGCAGCCTGCTGCCGCCCGACGAATACAAGGCGAAAGCGCGGCCCGCGAAAGCCGCGAAGAAATCCGCCGAAGGGGACGCATCCACAGCCGGTGACTACGGTCCGGCGAGCGTGGCCCAACCGATGATCGAAGCCGCGAACACGGCCGCGCCTCTGCGCGCCGTCGCGTCTTCGGCGCAGGAAACCGCGAGCGCACCCGCACGCGGTCGCAAGACCAAACAGACGGCCGCACTGTTGCAGCCGATGCAGGCGCCCGCCGAACCCGCGGCGCCGGTCGTCGCGCGCAACGACAAGCCGGCTGCCGACAAACCGGCCGCGGCACCCGCGCGCGACACTGGCGCCGCGACGAAGTCGCGCAGCCGCAAGCCTGCCGAAGTCGAACAGCAGAAACTGTTCGTGCTCGACACCAACGTGCTGATGCACGACCCGAGCAGCCTCTTCCGCTTCGAGGAACACGACGTCTATCTGCCGATGATGACGCTCGAGGAACTCGACAACCACAAGAAGGGGATGTCCGAAGTCGCGCGCAACGCACGCCAGGTCAGCCGCACGCTCGACGCGCTGGTCGCCGATGCGGGCCCGATCACGGCCGGCATCCCGCTGTCGCGCCTCGGCAGCCGCGAAGCGGTCGGCCGCCTGTACTTCCAGACGAAGCTCACCGACATCGCGCCGGTCGAAGGCTTGCCCGAAGGCAAGGCCGACAACCAGATCCTCGGCGTCGTGCGCGCGCTGCAGCGCGACCGGCCAGACCGCCAGGTCGTGCTGGTGTCGAAAGACATCAACATGCGGATCAAGGCGCATGCGCTCGGCCTGCCCGCTGAAGACTACTTCAACGACCAGGTGCTCGAGGATTCGGATCTCCTGTACAACGGCGTGCGCGAGCTGCCGCAGGACTTCTGGACCAAGCATGCCAAGGGCATGGAGAGCTGGCAGGACACGAAGACGGGCACCACGTACTACCGCGTGACCGGCCCGCTCGTCGCGTCGATGCTGGTCAACGAGTTCGTCTATCTCGAGCCGCAGAACGGCGAGCCGACGTTCCATGCGATCGTCCGCGAACTGAACGGCAAGACGGCGCTGCTGCAGACGCTGCGCGACTACAGCCACCACAAGAACAACGTGTGGGGCATCACCGCGCGCAACCGCGAGCAGAATTTCGCGCTGAACCTGCTGATGAACCCCGAGATCGACTTCGTCACGCTGCTCGGCCAGGCCGGCACCGGCAAGACGCTCGTCGCGCTCGCGGCCGGCCTCGCGCAGGTGCTCGACGACAAGCGCTACAACGAGATCATCGTGACGCGCGCGACCGTGCCCGTCGGCGAGGACATCGGTTTCCTGCCCGGTACCGAGGAAGAGAAGATGCAGCCGTGGATGGGCGCATTCGATGACAACCTCGAAGTGCTGCAGAAGACCGACGACGCTGCCGGCGAATGGGGCCGCGCCGCAACGCAGGAGCTGATCCGTTCGCGCCTGAAGGTGAAGAGCATGAACTTCATGCGCGGCCGCACGTTCGTCGACAAGTACCTGATCATCGACGAGGCGCAGAACCTGACGCCGAAGCAGATGAAGACGCTCGTCACGCGCGCGGGCCCCGGCACGAAGATCGTGTGCCTCGGCAACATCGCGCAGATCGACACGCCTTACCTGACCGAAGGCAGCTCGGGCCTGACCTACGTCGTCGATCGCTTCAAGGGCTGGGGCCACAGCGGCCACGTGACGCTCGCTCGCGGCGAACGTTCACGGCTTGCCGACTACGCGTCGGACATCCTGTAACACCGCAAGCCGGCCGATCGGCCGGCTGTCGACGCCACACGGCGCTCCGTTTCCGGAGCGCCGTTTTTATTTGGGGTCGAAGAGAAAAGTAATGCTTCGTCACGCAACAACGCAGTTTACGCGCGAAACTTCAAGTAAATTCTCAAGAATGGTTGCTTAAGCCCCGCCGGAACGTCTACCATCGGGTCTGTCTGTTGTCATACGATTCGCGAGCGCGCCGCGCTCGCCCGCCTCGCCATGCTTCGAATCTGGGTTCCCGTTGCCGTCGTTTCCCTGCTTGCGGCCTGCTCCAGCGTGCCGCCGCAGTCGGCATCGCGTCCCGCGTCGGGCATGAAGATCACAACGCCGCGCGCGTTCCCTGCTCCGGCCAATTTCCCGAAATTCGTCGATCACAGTGTCGGCCAGGAAGAAATCTCGATCCAGGCGATGAGCCTCGTCGGCGTCCCGTATCGCTGGGGCGGCAACACGCCGACGAGCGGCTTCGACTGCAGCGGGCTCGTGCGCTACGTGATCGGCCGCGCGGCCGACGTCAACCTGCCGCGCACGACCGCCGACATGAGCGGCCGCGGCGTGTCGATCGAACCCGACGAGATCGCGCCGGGCGACCTGATTTTCTTCAATACGACCGGGCGGCCGCATTCGCACGTCGGCATCTATGTCGGCAAGCTGCGCTTCGTCAATGCGCCGTCGACCGGCGGCACCGTGCGGCTCGACTACCTGACGAACCCGTACTGGGCCAAGCGTTTCGACGGCATTCGCCGCGTCGCGCCGCCGCGCACGGCGCCGACGCCGTTCGATGCGCCGACCTACGAGGCGAAGCGCGACGAGCCGCGCAACCTGCCGGCAGCTGCGCCGGCCGCGGTGGTCGCGACTGCCGCTGCGCCGCGGCCGCCTGCCTACGCATCGTCGCAAGCGAAAACGACGCAAGCGCCTGCACCCGCTCCGGTCATCGCGGCCGCGCCGGTCGTGACGACCGCCGCAGCAGCCCCTGCGGCCCCGGCCGCCGATCCGTACGAACCGCCACCGCCGCGCATGCAGGCAGCGCAGCAACAGGTATCCTCGATGAATGACGGCATGACCGCGATGACGGCCAATGCGGCGCCCGCCGCCCCGTCGGAATCCGGCACGCAGATTCCGACGACCGCGCTGACGGCCGCCCAGGCCGCCGCGTTCGATGCCGAACCGCCGCCCGCCACTGCGTCGGCCTCTGCGCGCAGTATCGAGCCCGCCCCCGTGCAGGTATTGCGTGCGTCGACGCAATCCGCGCCCGTCAGCCCGCGCACCAGCACCGCAGACGATCCGATCGCGCGATTTGCGAACGGAAATTACTGACCGGTTGCCCGAACCGCGACGGTGAGTAACGTTGGCGGCATCGGCCGCCGCTCCGCCCGTTCGTTCCGTCGCCAACGCCCCGCCCCAAAAGAAAATGCGCCGCAGCCTTTCGGCTTGCGGCGCATTTCATGTCGATCCGGCTGTGTCGGCGATCAGAAGATCTGGTGGCCGAGCCACCATCCGCCGGCCGCGAACAGCGCGGCTGCGGGCAGCGTCAGCACCCACGCCCACACGATGTTGCCGGCGACGCCCCAGCGCACGGCCGACAGCTTCTGCGTCGCGCCGACACCGACGATCGCGCCGGTGATCGTGTGCGTAGTCGACACGGGAATGCCGAGGAACGACGCGATGAACAGCGTGATCGCCCCGCCGCTTTCCGCGCAGAAGCCACCGACCGGCTTGAGCTTCGTGATCTTCTGGCCCATCGTACGCACGATGCGCCAGCCGCCGAACAGCGTGCCGAGGCCCATCGACAGATAGCACGCACCGATCACCCATGCCGGCGGCGCGTCGGCGGTGGCCGATGCGTAGCCGCTCGCGATCAGCAGCATCCAGATGATGCCGATCGTCTTCTGTGCGTCGTTGCCGCCGTGGCCGAGACTGTACAGGCCGGCCGACAGCAGCTGCAGCCGGCGGAAGCGCCGGTCGACCTTGCTGGGCGCGGTACGGAAGTACAGCCACGACACGCCGAGCATGAACAGCGAACCGAGAATGAAGCCGAGCAGCGGCGAAATGAAGATGAACGCAACCGTCTTCAGCAGCCCGTCGATGTTCAGCGAGCCCCAGCCCGACTTCGCCAGCGCTGCGCCGACGAGACCGCCGATCAGCGCGTGCGACGAGCTCGACGGAATCCCGTAGTACCAGGTGATCACGTTCCAGCCGATCGCACCGACCAGCGCGCCGAATATGACGTAGTGGTCGACGATCTCGGGGTCGATCGTGCCTTTGCCGACGGTCTGCGCGACTTTAAGGTGGAAGATGAAATACGCGATCACATTGAACGCGGCCGCGAACACGACGGCCTGCTGGGGCTTCAGCACCCCGGTCGACACGACGGTGGCGATCGAGTTCGCCGCGTCGTGAAAGCCGTTCATGAAGTCGAATACGAGCGCGACGAGCACAAGCGTCGCGACCATCCAGAGGGCGAGTTGTATCGAATGCATCGTGGTCCGCTCAGGCGTTTTCCAGCACGATGCCTTCGATGATGTTCGCGACGTCCTCGCACTTGTCGGTGATCTCTTCGAGCAGCTCGTAGATCGCCTTCAGCTTGATGAGCGTCTTCACGTCGTCTTCCTCGCGGAACAGCTTCGACATCGCCGCGCGCAGCACGCGATCGGCCTCCGACTCCCAGCGGTCGATCTCCTCGCACTGCTTGAGGATCTGTGCCGACTGCTTCATGTCGGACAGCAGCCCGACCGCCTGCTGCACGTGCTGGGCCGACTGCGTGACGATGTGCGCGAGCTGGCTCGCCTCGGACGTGACGGCGCGCACGTCGTACAGCGACACGGCCGTCGCGACGTCTTCCATCAGGTCGAGGATGTCATCCATCGTCGTGATCAGCTTGTGGATCTCGTCGCGATCGAGCGGCGTGATGAAAGTCTTGTGCAGCAGATCGATCGCCTCGTGCGTGAGCTTGTCGGCGGCCTTCTCGGCGGTTTGCACGTTTTGCTTGTGAATCTCGGCGTCGGCGAGATTGTCGATCAGCAGTTCGAGCTCGCGGCCACCGGAAACGATGTGCTTCGCGTGCGCGTTGAAGAGTTCAAAGAACTTGCCCTCGGTGGGCATGAATCGACCGAACATGGGATTCCTGAGAGATTGTCAAACTACTGTCACGAAAACGGGCGACATTGTACCGTTTTCGGTCGCGACGCGACGCGCGCACATGCGCGCGCCGGGATTGGATACAACGTTTGGCGATTTAGGGCTTTACAATCGGCGTTACTCGCCGTAGAACGTCTGCGCCCCTGCAAAGTTATCGAACTTCGTGTATTGCCCCAGGAACGTGAGCCGAACGGGGCCGATCGGACCGTTACGCTGCTTGCCGATGATGATTTCCGCCGTGCCCTTGTCGGGGCTGTCCGGGTTGTAAACTTCGTCGCGGTAAATGAACAGGATCACGTCCGCATCCTGTTCGATTGCGCCCGATTCGCGCAAATCGGACATCACCGGACGCTTGTTCGGACGCTGTTCGAGGCCGCGGTTCAGCTGCGACAGCGCGATCACCGGCACGTCGAGTTCCTTCGCGAGGCTCTTCAGCGATCGCGAGATTTCCGAGATTTCGGTCGCACGGTTCTCGCCCTGCGACGAACCCGACATCAGCTGCAGGTAGTCGACGATGATCAGGCCGAGCTTGCCGCATTGCCGCGCCAGACGCCGCGCGCGCGAGCGCAGTTCCATCGGGTTCAGGCCGCCCGTCTCGTCGATGAAGAGCTGCGCCTCGCTCATCTTCTGCACCGCATGCGTCAGCTTCGGCCAATCCTCGTCCGTCAGGCGGCCCGTTCGCATCCGGTGCTGGTCGAGCCGGCCGATCGAGCCGAGCATACGCATCACGAGCTGGGTACCCGGCATTTCCATCGAGAACACCGCGACCGGCAGCCCGTACTCGACCGCGACGTATTCGCCGATGTTCATCGAGAATGCCGTCTTACCCATCGACGGGCGCCCTGCGACGATGATCAGTTCGCCGCCGTGCATCCCGGACGTCATCCGGTCGAGGTCGACGAAGCCCGTCGGCGTACCCGTGACGTCGCTCGGATTCGCGGTGTGGTACAGCGTGTCGATGCGCTCGACCACCTGCGTGAGCAGCGGGCCGATCTCAAGGAAGCCCTGGTTGCCGCGCGCGCCTTCTTCAGCGATCGAGAACACCTTCGACTCGGCTTCGTCGAGCAGCTGACGCACTTCCTTGCCCTGCGGATTGAACGCGTCGGCCGAGATTTCATCGGCGACCGACACGAGCCGGCGCAGCACCGCGCGATCGCGCACGATTTCGGCATAACGACGGATGTTCGCCGCGCTCGGCGTGTTCTGCGCGAGTGCGTTCAGGTACGCGAGCCCGCCGACGTCTTCGGCCTTGCCGGACGTGACCATCGCTTCGTACACGGTCACGACGTCGGCCGGGCGCGTCGACGCGATCAGCCGGCCGATGTGCTCGTAGATGATCCGGTGGTCGTAGCGATAGAAATCGCCCTGCGACAGGAAGTCGGCAATCCGGTCCCATGCCGCGTTGTCGAGCAACAGGCCGCCGAGCACCGACTGTTCGGCTTCGACCGAATGCGGCGGGACTTTCAGCGATTCGATTTGGGGATCTTGCGGCGCGTTCATGGGTTGGGATTATCGCGAATAGATCGCAGCTGCGCTACCGCTGAGGCGATCGGGCAATAAAAAAGGCAGGCCCCGGTTGCCCGGGCGCCTGCCCTTGTCCGGACGGCGGAAGCCGCCCGGAAAGCTTGCGTACGCTTACGCGTGGTCGCCGATCACGTTGATCGTGACGTCGACGACGACGTCCGTGTGCAGCGCGACCTGGACGTTGTGCTCGCCGATCATCTTCAGCGGGCCTTCCGGCATGCGAACTTGCAGCTTCTCGACTTCGAAACCTGCCTTCTTCAGCAGTTCCGCGACGTCGCCGTTCGTGACCGAGCCGAACAGACGGCCGTCAACGCCCGACTTCTGCGTGATTTCGAACGACTGGCCGTTCAGCTTCTCGCCGACTGCCTGCGATGCTGCCAGCTTTTCAGCGGCGATCTTTTCGAGTTCAGCGCGGCGCACTTCGAATTCAGCGATCGCTTCCTTCGTTGCACGGCGAGCCTTGCGGTTCGGGATCAGGAAGTTGCGAGCGTAACCGTCCTTGACCTTGACGATGTCGCCGAGGTTGCCCAGATTGGCGACTTTTTCCAACAGAATGATTTGCATTCGAATTCTCCTTATGGCGTCGCCGAGTTACGCCTTGTGCTGATCGGTGTACGGCAGCAGCGCGAGGAAACGCGCACGCTTGATTGCCGTGTCGAGCTGACGCTGATAGTGCGCCTTCGTACCCGTCAGACGCGCCGGCGTGATCTTGCCGTTTTCGCCGATGAAGTCCTTCAGCGTTTCCGTGTCCTTGTAGTCGATCTGATCGACGCCTGCAGCCGTGAAACGGCAGAACTTCTTGCGCTTGAAGAGCGGGTTTTGTTGCTGACGACGCTTGTCGAATTTCTTACCAGTCGGGCGGGGCATGATTTCAGTCCTTTCCAATGTCCTGCAATGCTGTGATGTGAAACACCAAGGTTCTCGCGTTGCGGCTTTTCTTGGCCAGGAAGCCCGTGAACAGCGTTTCGACGCCCATTTCACGACTTTCCAGCCTGCCGCTCGCCTCACCGGCCGCCACCGCCTCGATCGTCATTTCGACCTGACGGCGGATGCCTGCTTCGACGACTTCCGTGCGGTGCTGCAATGTGGCGCTAGCGATCGGAACACCTGCCGGCGTATATCGCACCGGTGCGCGTTCGACGACGCTCGCCGTCAATTGCAACCTGTTCACGAGAGTGGCGCGCTCCTTGATGGCTTAATGAATGACGAACTTAAGCCTGCGCTTCGGTCGGCTGAGCTGCAGCCGCCTTCTTGGCTTCTTCGCGCTGAACTTCCTTCATCATCGGCGACGGGCCGGTTTCGGCCTTCTTCATCTTGACGATGAGGTGGCGCAGCACGGCGTCGTTGAACTTGAACGCGTGTTCGAGTTCGTCGAGCGTCGTCTGGTCGCACTCGATGTTCATGCAGACGTAGTGAGCCTTCGCGAGTTTCTCGATCATGTAGGCCAGTTGGCGACGGCCCCAGTCTTCGACGCGGTGGATCTGGCCGCCGTGCGACGTGATCGTGGACTTGTAGCGCTCGATCATCGCGGGCACTTGCTCGCTCTGATCGGGGTGCACGATGAATACGATTTCGTAATGACGCATTACACACTCCTTGTGGATTAAAGCCACCCGGGCGTCTGAACCGGTGTGGCAAGTGAGAAGCCGAAGATTCTAACCCGATTACGGGGCGCATGCAAGACCAATCAACGATCGGCGCGCGGATTCGGCCATGTTTTCAACGACTTGAACGGGCGGCCGGTGCGCACGGCCGCCCTTCAGTTCTTTTTTATCGGGGTCTGAACTCAAGTCGCGCGCGCACCGGCGCGCAGCAGCCATCGCGCCGTCACTCGCTGCGCGTGCCGGAAAGCCGCGCGTCGAGCGCCGTGCGGAACGCCGTGAGCGCCGACGGCTCGGCGTCGGTCACGGCCCACCACGTCATCCCGGCCGCGTCCCAGCGGTCGAGCGCATAACCCTGCGACACGGTCGTGTACGGCGCCGCGGGACCTTCCCCGGCCGGCCGCACGTAGACGTCGATCACATGCTGCCGGTAGCGGTAGACGAGCACCGCGACGCGACGCCGCCCAACGTAGTCGAGCCGGCCGCCGACCAGCGCGAAGCCGTTCGCCGCGAGATCCTCGACCGGCGGTGCGTAGTCGAGCCGGCCGTTGAACCACGGCTTGACCGTGTGCCGGTCGGTCGAGATCACGTCGATATCGCGCGCCGACAGGTCGGCCCGCACGTGGCTCGAGACGAGTTCGTCGACCGTGCGGTCGGTATCGGCGTGGCGCGCGGACAGCGTCATCCCGCCCGCCGCCGCGAGCGCCACCAGCAACGCGACGCCCCAGCCGAGCCCCGGTAATGCCGCGACGCGCGGCCCGGTGCCGGCCGTGGCCGGCCGTGCCGACCCGCCACTCCCCGGCAGCCAGGACCACCAGTTGCGCTCGCGCGGCCGCCGCTGCGACTGCGATCGGGATTCAGGCCGCGGCTCCGCCCGAGACGGCTCGCGGGCAGGCGCGTCGGCCGCGGCAGGCAGGCTCGCAAGAATGCTCGCCCGCAACGCATCCGGCGCACGGTGATAATCGGCCTGCCGCACGGCCTGCACCAGCGTGACGATACGCGCGCGTTCGCGGCGGCACGCGTCGCACCCTTCGACATGCTGCTGGACCCGCAACGCATCGGGCGCCGACAGCTCGCGGTCGACGTCCGCGTCCAGCAACGCTCGCGCTTCGTTACAGTCCATCGATAGCCTCCGATGCGGTTCCGCCGGCCGGCGTACGGCCCGGCCTGCCTTCGGGCGCCGGTGCCGGCGCGCCGCCCAGCAGCGCGGCGAGCTTGCGCCGGCCGCGCGCGAGCCGCGACATCACCGTGCCGACCGGCACGTCCGCGATCGCCGCGATCTCGCGATAACTCAGGTCCTCCATCTCGCGCAGCACGAGCACCTCGCGGTATTCGGGCGGCAGCTTCGCGAGCGCCGCATTCACGAGCCGCACGTTCTCGCCGCGCAGCAAGTGCGCCAGCGGATCCTCCGTCGCCGGCTGCCAGTCGTCGGGCACGTCGGTGTCGTCGAGCGTGTCGGGCAGCTCGACTTCGTGCGCATGCGTGCGGCGCCGCCACTCCGTGTACCAGGTGTGGCGCACGATCGTCAGCAGCCACGGCCGCGCATTGTCGCCGCGACACGAATCGACGAAGCGCAGCGCGCGCATGCACGCGTCCTGGACGACGTCGTCCGCGTCGCCGGCGTTGCCGCTCAGCCAGCGGGCGAGGTTGTACGCGGCGTCGAGATGCGGCAGCACGAGCACGCGAAACCGCTCTCCGCGCGCGACCGCATCGTCTGCCACCCGTTCATCGACCGCCTGTCCGGCTTGCGCCACATGACCTCCCTGGTCCCGGCGGCCGATGCCGCGCCCGTTCCGCGCACGGTGCCCGGACAGACCGGCAACGTGCGCGCTCGATGACCATACCGTTGCTGCGTCGAGTTTATTCCCGCGCCGGGCACACGAAGCGTAAAAAATCGCCGGGCCGCCCGCCTCCCGTTACGGCGTGGTGCTCCAGTAACCGGGGTGCGCATACGCGTCGCGCAGGTAGTCGATGAAATAGCGCACGCGCGCCGGCACGTAGCGCTGCTGCGGGTAGACCGCGAGGATGTCGTAGTCCGGCAGCGCGTATTCGTCGAGCACCGTCTCCAGCGCGCCCGTCTCGAGCTGCGCGGCAATTTCCCACGTCGAGCGCCAGCCGAGCCCGAGCCCCTCGGCCACCCAGCGGTGCAGCAGCTCGCCGTCGTTGCAGTCGAGGTTGCCGGCCACGCGCATCGTCGCGATCTTGCCGTGGCGCTGGAAATACCAGCCTCGGTTCTGCCCGCCCTGCAGGTTGAACGCGAGGCAGTTGTGCTTCAGCAGGTCGTCGAGCGACTTCGGCCGGCCGTGCCGCCGGAAATACTCGGGCGTGCCGCACACGACGCGCCGGTTCGACGCGAGCTTCACCGCGACGAAGTTCGGATCGACGGCGCCGCCGATCCGGATCGACAGGTCGTAGCCTTCGCGCACGAGATCGACGACGCGGTCGGTCAGGTTGAACGACAGCTGCATCTCGGGCTTGTCGACCAGAAAGCCGGGCGCGTGCGGCGCAACGTGCTTGCGCCCGAACGCGGCGGGCGCCGATACGATCAGGTGCCCGCTGACCGCACGCCGCCCGGCGGCCAGTTCGTTCTCGGCCTGGTCCCATTCGGACAGCAGCCCGCGGCAGCGCTCGAGGAACGCGGCGCCCTCCTCGCTGACCACCAGCCGCCGCGTCGAGCGGTACATCAGCTTCACGCCGAGGCGCTTCTCCAGCGCGTCGATGCGCCGCCCGAGCACCACCGGCGACACGCCCTCCTCGAGCGCCGCCGCCGCGAGGCTGCCGGCATCGGCCACCCGCACGAACGTCTCGATCTGCTTGAAGCGATCCATCTCCTGTCTCCGTCTCTGTTCCGGCCCCGGCGGGAAGCCCCGTCCGGCCGTCATTCCATACTTTTAGTTTCGAAATAAGCGACTCGGGCTGATCTTATCAAACCTTTCCTGCATCCCTAAAGTGTTCCCAACAGACCCATTCGCAAGATCCGCCACATTCAAGGAGACATTCATGGCCAAGATGAGAGCCGTCGACGCAGCAGTGCTCGTGCTCGAGAAAGAAGGCATCCAGACCGCGTTCGGCGTGCCGGGCGCAGCGATCAACCCGTTCTACTCCGCGATGCGCAAGTCGGGTGGCATCAGCCACGTGCTGGCGCGCCACGTCGAAGGCGCATCGCACATGGCCGAAGGCTTCACGCGTGCAGCCCCGGGCAACATCGGCGTGTGCATCGGCACGTCGGGCCCCGCCGGCACCGACATGATCACCGGTCTCTACTCCGCTTCCGCCGATTCGATTCCCATCCTCGCGATCACGGGCCAGGCGCCGCGTGCACGCCTGTACAAGGAAGACTTCCAGGCCGTCGACATCGAGTCGATCGCGAAGCCGGTCACGAAGTGGGCCGTCACCGTGCGCGAACCGGCGCTCGTGCCGCGCGTGTTCCAGCAGGCATTCCACCTGATGCGCTCGGGCCGTCCGGGCCCGGTGCTGGTCGACCTGCCGATCGACGTGCAGCTCGCCGAAATCGAATTCGACATCGACACGTATGAGCCGCTGCCGGTCTACAAGCCCGCGGCAACCCGCGCGCAGATCGAGAAGGCGCTCGCGATGCTCAACGACGCGGACAAGCCGCTGATCGTGTCGGGCGGCGGCGTGCTCAACGCAGCGGCCGAAGACCTGCTCGTCCAGTTCGCCGAAACGATCGGCGTGCCGGTGATCCCGACGCTGATGTCGTGGGGCGCGATTCCGGACGATCACCCGCTGATGGCCGGCATGGTCGGCCTGCAGACGTCGCATCGCTACGGCAACGCCACGATGCTCGCGTCCGACTTCGTGCTCGGCATCGGCAACCGCTGGGCGAACCGCCACACCGGCAGCGTCGAGGTCTACACGAAGGGCCGCAAGTTCGTGCACGTCGACATCGAGCCGACGCAGATCGGCCGCGTGTTCGGCCCGGATCTCGGCATCGTGTCCGACGCGAAGGCCGCACTCGAGCTGTTCGTCGCGGTCGCCCAGGAATGGAAGGCCGCCGGCAAGCTGAAGGACCGCAGCGCATGGGTCTCGGAATGCCAGGAACGAAAGCGCACGCTGCAGCGCAAGACGCACTTCGACAACGTGCCGGTCAAGCCGCAGCGCGTGTACGAAGAGATGAACAAGGTGTTCGGCCGCGATACCTGCTACGTCAGCACGATCGGCCTGTCGCAGATCGCCGCCGCGCAGTTCCTGCACGTGTTCAAGGCACGCAACTGGATCAACTGCGGCCAGGCAGGCCCGCTCGGCTGGACGATCCCCGCCGCGCTCGGCGTGCGTGCCGCCGACCCGAGCCGCCCGATCGTCGCGCTGTCCGGCGACTACGACTTCCAGTTCATGATCGAGGAACTGGCGGCCGGCGCGCAATTCAAGCTGCCGTACGTGCACGTCGTCGTGAACAACTCGTACCTCGGGCTGATCCGCCAGGCCCAGCGCGCGTTCGACATGGACTACTGCGTGCAGCTCGCGTTCGACAACGTGAATGCGCCGGAACTGAACGGTTATGGCGTCGACCACGTGGCCGTCGCGGAAGGCCTCGGCTGCAAGGCGCTGCGCGTGTTCAAGCCGGAAGAGATCGAGCCGGCGCTGCGCCAGGCGCAAACGCTCGCGGAAGAGTTCAGCGTGCCGGTGGTCGTCGAAGTGATCCTCGAGCGCGTGACGAACATCTCGATGGGCACCGAAATCGACGCGATCAACGAATTCGAGGAGCTCGCCGAAAAGGCCGAGCACGCACCGACCGCGATCTCGATGCTCGACTGAACCGCACGACATTTTTGACTGACCGACCGAAGAGGCTTAGCTCATGCCGAAGTTTGCTGCAAACCTGACCATGCTGTTCAACGAAGTGCCGTTCCTCGACCGCTTCAAGGCGGCCGCGGACGCGGGCTTCGACGCCGTCGAGTTCCTGTTCCCGTACCCGTACGCGAAAGAGGAACTCGCCGAGCGGCTCGAGACGCACCGCCTGCGCCTCGTGCTGCACAACCTGCCGGCCGGCAACTGGGACCAGGGCGAGCGCGGCATCGCGTGCCTGCCCGATCGCGTCGGCGAATTCCAGGAAGGTGTCGGTCGTGCGATCGAGTACGCGAAGGCACTGAAGGTGCCGCAGCTGAACTGCCTCGTCGGCATCCCGTCGGCCAGCACGGCGCGCGACAAGACGTTCGTCACGATCGTCGACAACCTGCGCTTCGCGGCCGACGCGCTGAAGCGCGAAGGCATCCGCCTGCTCGTCGAGCCGTGCAACAGCTTCGACATCCCGGGCTTCGCGCTGAACCGCTCGTCGGAAGGGCTCGACGTGATCCGCGCGGTCGGTTCGGACAACCTGTTCCTGCAGTACGACATCTATCACATGCAGCGCATGGAAGGCGAACTGGCCGCGACGATCGAACGCAACCTCGCATCGATCGGCCACGTCCAGCTCGCGGACAACCCGGGCCGTAACGAGCCGGGCACGGGCGAGATCAACTACGCGTTCCTGTTCGCGCTGCTCGACCGGCTGGGCTACGCCGGCTACGTCGGCTGCGAATACAAGCCCCGCACCACCACGACGGAAGGCCTCGGCTGGCTGCAAAGCGTTGCCGGCTGCGCACCGGGCTCGGCGCGTCGCGCCGCCTGAGTAGCGCCCTTCCCGTTTTCAGCCCTATAGGAGACTTTCACATGGCAACCATCGGTTTCATCGGCCTCGGCATCATGGGCGCGCACATGGCGCGCAACCTGCTCAAGGGCGACCACCAGCTCGTCGTGAACGGCGCGTTCCCCATTCCCGACGACTTGCGCGCGAGCGCCAAGGTCGTGGCGAACTCGACCGAAGTCGCGCAGAACGCGGACGTCATCGTCGTGATGGTGCCGGACACGCCCGACGTGCGTAACGTGCTGTTCGCCGACGACGGCGTCGCGAAGGGCCTGACGGCCGGCAAGCTCGTGATCGACATGAGCTCGATCTCGCCGCTCGACACGCAGGAGTTCGCGAAGCAGATCAACGCACTCGGCTGCGACTACCTCGACGCACCGGTGTCCGGTGGCGAAGTCGGCGCACGCGAAGCGTCGCTGACGATCATGGTCGGCGGCCCGGAAGCGGCCTTCGAGCGCGCAAAGCCGCTGTTCGAGAAGATGGGCAAGAACATCACGCTCGTCGGCGACAACGGCGCGGGCCAGACCTGCAAGGTCGCGAACCAGATCATCGTCGCGCTGAACATCGAAGCCGTCGGCGAAGCGCTGCTGTTCGCCGCACGCTCGGGCGCCGATCCGGAACGCGTTCGCCAGGCGCTGATGGGAGGCTTCGCCGCGTCGCGCATTCTCGAAGTGCACGGCGCGCGGATGACGAAGCGCACGTTCGATCCGGGCTTCCGCATCGAGCTGCACCAGAAGGACCTGAACCTCGCGCTCGACGGCGCACGCAAGCTCGGCCTCGCCCTGCCGCACACGGCAAGCGCTCAGCAGCTGTTCAGCGTGTGCGCATCGCACGGCGGCAAGGCATGGGATCACTCGGCACTCGTGCGCGCGCTCGAAATCATGTCGAACTTCGAGATCGGCCAGACGCCGGCCGCGTAACGCGACTGTCGCAACGCGCGTTTCCGCTGCAATGGCGGAGGCGCGCGACAGACTTGTGCGATCCGGCCACGGCCGGTCGCATCGATGCGCGAACACGCGCATCACGGTGGGGCGCCCCGCCCTGCATCGCCAATGGCGTGCGGGACGGGGCGAAAAACGCCGCTCTGGGCTGAGAGCGGCGTGGTGGGGTCCGCAGCGGCACCCGGCGGCGCCGGGGAAGCCTTGGTCGGTCAGACGTCGTCGTCGGGTGTCCGCCTGTCGGATTTTGCGTATTACATTTCTTTACGTTCAAGCGTGCGATTTTTCATGCAATCGTCGCGCTGAACGCCTACACTTTCGCCACGCCTTTCGAGAAAACCGCCGCGCTTGCGTTCACCTTCGGTGACCGCGCCCAGCGCGGTGTTTTTTTCGCCACTTCACGGCGCGTTTTCTTTTCAACCACCTAGGGAGTGCAGC
Organism: Burkholderia sp. BCC1999; assembly: GCF_905339975.1. Taxonomy (NCBI): domain Bacteria; kingdom Pseudomonadati; phylum Pseudomonadota; class Betaproteobacteria; order Burkholderiales; family Burkholderiaceae; genus Burkholderia; species Burkholderia sp. BCC1999. The sequence continues at coordinate 66,773 of NZ_CAJPHP010000003.1, forward strand.
GATGGGTCTTCTTTCGTTTATCAAAGAGGCGGGTGAAAAACTGCTGGGTCACGCCGACGCGCAAGCGGCGGAAGATCCGAATGCCGCGAACCAGACCGCGGCCGATGCGATCAAGAATTACATCAACACGCAAGGTCTCGACACGTCGAACCTGACCGTCGCGTTCGATGGCGCTTCGCGCACCGTCACGCTGTCGGGCAGCGTCGCCGACCTCGACACGAAAGCGAAGGTCAAGGTCGCGGCCGGCAACGTGCAGGGCGTCGCGGGCGTCAACGACGACGATCTGCAGCCGGACGATCCGGAAGTGCAGTACCACGACGTGAAGTCGGGCGACACGCTGTCGGCGATCGCCAAGGAAGTGTACGGCGACGCGAACAAGTACCCGGTGATCTTCGAAGCCAACAAGCCGATGCTGTCGAGCCCGGACCGGATCTACCCGGGCCAGAAGCTCGTGATTCCGCCGCAGTCCTGAGCATTCCTGCCGGACTGACGCAAAAAAGGCAGGCCGAATGGCCTGCCTTTTTTTCATGGGCGCCGCGCGCCGCCCGATCGGTACGTATCGGTTACAGCGTATCGAACGCGCGTTGCAGCGCGTCGCGATCGTGAATGCCGTTCGCGAGCGCGAGCATCAGCAGCACGCGCGCCTTGAACGGGTTCAGCGAACCCGCGCTGACGAAACCGAGCGCATCGTCGTTCGCGGCGCCGTTGCGCATCACATGCCCCGACCCGACGCGCGACGCGCGGACCACTGCCACGCCCGCCTTCACCGCATCGGCCAGTGCCGCCTGCAGCGTCGCGTGGATCGACCCGTTACCGGTGCCCGCGACGACGAGGCCGCGCACGCCGGCAGCCACCAGCGCGTCGACGGCCGTGCGCGTCACGCCCGCATAGCTCGTGACGACTTCGACGGGCGGCCAGGTCGCGGCGATCGCCAGCTGCGTGTCGCGCGAACGCGTGACACGGCGCGCGAATTCGACGCGTCCGTCCTGCACCCAACCGAGTGCGCCGAGCTCCGGCGACTGGAAGGCATCCACGGCATAGGTGCTCGTCTTCACGACGTCGCGCGCGCCGTGGATCCGGTTGTTGAACACGACCAGCACGCCCTGCCCGCACGCGGCCGGGTGGCCGGCCACCGTCACCGCGTTCAGCAGGTTCAGCGGGCCGTCGGACGACAGTGCGGTCGCCGGCCGCATCGCGGCCGTCAGCACGACCGGTTTGTCGCCTTTCACGACCAGATGCAGCGCGTACGCGGTTTCCTCGAGCGTGTCGGTGCCGTGCGTGATCACGATGCCGTCGACCGCCGGATCGGCCATCAGCGCGTCGATCCGCGCGGCGAGCGTGTTCCACAGCGGCAGCGCGAGATCCTTGCTGTCGATGCTGGCGACCTGTTCGGCGTCGATGCGCGCGACCGACGCGAGCGCCGGCACCGCGTCGACCAGGAAATTGACGCCGAGCGCGCCGGCCTGGTAGCCGGCCGTGCTGGCCGCGTCGGGGGCGGCGCCGGCGATCGTGCCGCCGGTAGCGAGCACGGCGATGCGCGGCAGCGCCGCCGCGGACGAAGGAGATGCGGAATTCGATGTATTCATGGCCGCGATTGTAATGGCTCGCGGCCGGGATCCGGCACGTTCCGGCGCAGCGGCCGACGCCGGCGGCCGCACGTCATGGTTTGTCCCGATCGCCCGGCCGCACGCGCCGTCAACGGCCGTGGCGTCCGCAACGTTATAGGAAGTGCCGTTTTGGTGTTTTCACATTGATTTGCCATAATCGGAGCGCACGGTGCGATGCGGCCCTATCCGCAACGCCGCGTGCTTCGTGACGGCGTCGATAACACGCAATTCACCCCATGGGAGTGTCGAAATGAAAATCCAATCGCTCGTAGCCGCAGTGCTTCTCGGCGGCATGCTGGCTTCCCCCGCATTCGCGGCGAACAGCCAGCAGGACAAGATGAAGGCCTGTAACACCCAGGCAGCCGGCAAGTCGGGCGACGAACGCAAGGCGTTCATGAAGGACTGCCTGTCGGCGAAGCCCGCGAAGGCGATGTCGCAGCAGGACAAGATGAAGGCCTGCAACACGCAAGCTACCGGCAAGAAGGGCGACGATCGCAAGGCGTTCATGAAGAGCTGCCTGAGCAATCAGCCGGCTGCCTGAGTCCCGGCGCTCCCGTATCGAATGCCGCGCACCGCTTCGGCGGGCGCGGCATTTTCGTTTTCGTTGCACGCGCATCGACACCCGCGCTTCCCGCCTGATTTCCCCTTCCCGCCCCGCTTTTCCTGCCCGCCGCCACATGGTGCGGCAATTCGCCGCGTTTTCTTCTATGATGGCTGCAACGCGGCCCACCCAAGTACAAGAAGCGCCATCGGGCCGCCCTCGAGACGGACGCGCACGCGCGTCAAACGGAGGCTTGGATGGCATGGAGACAACACCGCTGGTTCCGCCGCTGGCTGATCGTGATCGTGTTCTGGGCCGTGCCCGTCGCGATCGTCGCCGTTCGCGAGATCCGCGAGGAAATGGCCTACAACAAGGCGGACCTGCAGCTCGCGCTGACCACCTGGCAGCTCACCGACGCGCAGCAGGCCGCAGGCGCCGCCGCGAAGTGCCACGGGGAGCCTGACGAGGCGCGCGCGGCCGGCTGCCCGGTCGACGTGCTCGCCGCCAACGCGCCGCGCCAGCAGGCGGCCCGCGACGAATACGTGGTGCGCCGCAATACGCTCGCCGGCTACCTGTGGCACGCGTTCATCGGCTACTGGGTCGTCCCGGCCGCGTTCCTGTTCGCGTGCGGCGTCGTGATCGCGCTGATCCGCCGTGCGCTGCGCCGCCCCCCGATCAAGCCGCCGGTTCCGCCGGTCACGCACTGACGTACGCCGCAGGCGCTTGCCGCCCTCCCGCTCGACCGTCGAGTTCCCCGCGCGCGCCGACCGCGTGCGGGGCGCCCCGCACGCGCCGGCGCCGCTTCGTCCGTTGGCGCGCCGCGACACCCCCATGCGATTTGACGCTTTTTCATGCGCCGACGAAAAGAGGCTGTAATCCGCTGTGATATAACTGCCGACGTGATCCGCTTCATGAGCGAGACTCACTCCGAACATCATCCGATGGAGAAGAACGATGCAAAAACGGAATCTTGTGCTGAAAGCCGCCGCTGCGCTCATCGTCGGTAGCCTCGCGCTCACCGGTTGCACCACCACCCCGGACAAGCCGGACAACGCCGCGACCAACGCGTCGAAGCGCCAGTCGATCGACGCGAGCGTCGACGCCACGCTGTCGCGCATGTACTCCACGGTCAAGGGTTCGCGCGAACTCGTCGCGAAATCGCGCGGCGTGCTGGTGTTCCCCGAAGTGATCCAGGCCGGCTTCATCGTCGGCGGCCAGTCCGGCAACGGCGCGCTGCGCGTCGGCGGCAGCACGGTCGGCTACTACAACACGTCGTCGCTGTCGGTCGGCCTGCAGGCCGGTGCGCAGTCGAAGGCGATCGTGTTCCTGTTCATGACGCAGGAAGCGCTCGACGAATTCCGCGGCTCGGACGGCTGGGCAGCCGGTGCCGGCGCTTCAGTCGCACTCGTGAAGATGGGCGCGAACGGCGCGGTCGACACGACCACGGCCACCGCGCCGGTCCAGGTCGTCGTACTGACGAACGCGGGCCTGATGGGCGACGTGTCGATCAACGGCACGAAGGTCACGAAGCTCAAGATCTGACGCTGACGCCCGCGCCCCGCGCGGGCCATGCGAAAACGGCGATGTCCTTGCGGGCATCGCCGTTTTTTTTATCCGTCCGCGTGCTGCGTCGGACCGCTCAGGTCGTCGAGTCGATCACCTTGAAGCGCGAGCGCTTCTGCGCGCGGATCACCGACTGGTAGACGTCGACGTACTGCTGCGCCATCCGGCGCGACGTGAAGCGCTCCTCGAAGCGCTGCCGCACGCGCGCGCGCGGCAGCAGGTGCAGCCGGTTCACGGCCGCCACCGCGCTGATTTCATCCTCGACGATGAACCCCGACACGCCCTCGTCCACCACTTCGGGCACCGCGCCGCGATTGAACGCGATCACCGGCGTGCCGCACGACATCGCCTCGATCATCACGAGGCCGAACGGCTCCGGCCAGTCGATCGGAAACAGCAGCGCATGCGCGCCCGACAGGAATTCGGCTTTCTGGTGATCGGCGATCTCGCCGATGTATTCGACATGCGGCAACGCGAAGAGCGGCTTGATCTCGCGGTCGAAGTATTCCTGGTCGGCCGCGTCGATCTTCGCGGCGATCCGGATCGGCAGCCCGCACTGGCGCGCGATGCGAATCGCGGTATCGACGCGCTTTTCAGGCGAGATGCGGCCGAGGAACGCGAGATAGCGCGGCTCGACGGGCTGCGGCATGTAAAGCGTATCGGGTAGCCCGTGATAGACCGTCGTCAGCCATTTCGCCTGCGGCAGCGGCTGGCGCTGCGAGTTCGAAATCGAGATCACCGGCGCCGTATTGAACGTGTCGAACACCGGCTGCTGCTCGGGCAGGTCGAGCCGGCCGTGCAGCGTCGTCACGTACGGCGTTTCCTGCCGGTTGAATACCGAGAACGAGTAATAGTCCATGTGGAAATGGAGCACGTCGAAATCCTTCGCGCGGCGCGCGACCGTCTCCATCAGCAGCATGTGCGGGGCGACACGGTCGCGGATCGACGAATCGAGCCGCAGCGCGCGCGGCCAGACGGGCTCGAGCTTCGCCCGCGTCGTCGAATCGCCGCTCGCGAACAGCGTCACATCATGGCCGAGCTCGACGAGCGCCTCGGTGATGTAGGACACGACGCGCTCGGTGCCGCCGTACAGCTTCGGCGGCACGGATTCGGTCAGCGGGGCGATCTGCGCAATTCTCATGGTTCACGTCTCCTGTGTCCTGTCCCTTGCGGCACGGCCGGCGGGCGATTGCGCCATTGCGCTCGCCCTCCCCATGCAGCGCTGGCCGGCCTGGCACCGGCCGGATATTCCGACATTATTCGCGATCCCGATGCCCGGAACCGCCCGTCTTGCATTTTATGGGCGTTGTTACAGGCAGGATACATTCCGCTCGCGGGTCAGCCGCTCCGAACCGGGCGCGGACGGATCGATCCGCCCCCTTTAACGATACAGGAGGGAGAACCCGCTACCCGGCCCGTCAACGCGACGGCCACTTCCAGGCCGGCAGGTCGCGCGTGTCGGCATCGACGAGCGCGGTCGCGCCGAGCTGCTTGTCGAGCACCAGCGATTCGCAGCCGGCCTCGCGCTCGAGCGTCGCGATCAGCCGCGCCGCGTGCGACACGACGAGCACCTGCGAACGCTGCGCGGCCTGCGCGATCAGGCGGCCGAGCGCCGGCAGCAGATCGGGATGCAGGCTCGTCTCCGGTTCGTTCAGCACCATCAGCGCCGGCGGGCGCGGCGTCAGCAGCGCAGCCGCGAGCAACAGGTAGCGCAGCGTGCCGTCGGACAACTCGGCGGCCGCCAGCGGCCGCAGCAGCCCGGGCTGGCGCATCAGCACGTCGAAGCGGCCGCGGCCGCCCGGGTTGTCGATCTCGACCGACGCGCCGGGAAACGCGTCGTCGATCGCCGCATCGAGCGCCGCACCATCGCCGATTTCGCGGATTGTCTGCAGCGCGGCAGCCAGATCCGCGCCATCGTCCGCGAGCACCGGCGTATGGGTGCCGATATGCGACTGCCGCGCCGGCGCCTGCGCGTCGGTCCGGAAATGGTCGTAGAAACGCCACGAACGGATGCGCTCGCGAACCGCGATCATCTCGGGCGCACCGGTCGGATCGGCGAACTCGGTCATCATGCTGTCGAAGCTTGCGACCGGCTGCGGAATCGTCTGCCAGTCGCCCGACGCGGTGCGGGCGCGAATCTGCGCGCCCTGCCGGTCGACCAGCAGCGTCGACGGGCGCAGCAGCGCCCCGCCCCAGATGCATTCGCGCTTGACCACCGGATCGAGCCCGAACTGAGAATGGCTCGGAACCGGCAGGCCCAGATCGATCGAATAGCCGAAATCGTCGCACGCGAAGCCGAGCCTCAGGCTCACGGGGCCCTTGCGCACCGTGCCCGTGACCGGCGTATCGCCGGCCAGCATCGCGCGCGAGAAGCGCTCGGGGCCGGCCCACAGCGTCGACGGCAACCCGCCTTCACGGGCGAGCGACGGGATCACGCGGCCCTGCGCGGTATCGGCGAGCAGCCGCAGCGCGCGGTACACGCTCGACTTGCCGCTGCCGTTCGGCCCCGTGACGACGTTGAGCGCCGCAAGCGGCACGATCAGCTCGCGCAGCGAGCGGTAATTGGCGATGGCGAGCGTGTTCAGCGCGGTCATGGGAAAGAGGAATGGCAGACAGGCACCGGGCCGCACTCAGCGGCCTTCGGCGGCCTGCGGATCGGCAGCGGTATTGGCCGCCGTGCTGGCGGCGGGCGCCCGCGCGTGCGGCCGTTCGGGATTCGGTGCGTCCGGCGCGGATTCGTGCGGATACAGTTCCATCCGGCTGCGCGGCAGGCATTGCGGATAGCGGTCCTGCAGGTAGGCGATCAACCCTTCGCGCACGCGGCAGCGCAGATCCCAGCACGACGACGAATCGGCCGCGCTCACGAGCGCGCGCAACTGCATCGCGCGCTCCGTTGCGTCGGTCACCTGCAACACCTGCACGCGGCCGTCCCACTCGGGCGCCGCATGGACGAGCCGCGCGAGTTCCTCACGCAGCGGCGCGAGCGGCGTGCGGTAGTCGACCGACAGGTAGACCGTGCCGATGATTTCCGAGCTGCTGCGCGTCCAGTTCGTGAACGGATTCTCGATGATCCACTGCAGCGGCACGACGAGGCGCCGCTGGTCCCACAGCCGCACCGACACGAATGACCCGGTGATTTCCTCGATGCGCCCCCACTCGCCCTGGATCACGACCACGTCGTCGAGCCGGATCGGCTGCGTGAGCGCGATCTGCAGCCCGGCGATCAGGTTGCCGAGCACCGGCCGCGCGGCGATACCGGCGACCAGGCCCGCGACGCCGGCCGACGCCAGCAGGCTCGCGCCCACCTGACGCACGTTCGGGAACGTCATCAGCGCGGCGCCGGTACCGATGATCACGATCAGCACCATCACGGTCCGCACGAGCACCTTGGCCTGCGTATGGATGCGTCGCGCCTGGAGATTGTCGGCCGTATCGATCGGATGGGCCTGGATGATCGCGTCGCCGACGCCGGCCGCGAGCCGCACCAGCAGCCACGTGAGCGACACGATCGAACCGACCGCTGCCGCGGTGCGCATGCCGCGCACGAACGACATGCCGTCGTCCGCCTGGACCCACAGGAATTCGAGCGCCAGCAGCGCGAGCACGACGAGCGACGGCTTGTCGATGTAGCGCAGGATCGCGCTCATCAGCGGATACGGTTGCGCGACGCGCTTGACGATGCGTGCGCCGAGCCGGTGCACGATCGTGACGACCAGCATGACGATGACCGACACGGCCAGCGTGCCGAGCCACGAATGCAGCGGCGCATCGGCGATGCGCTGCAGTTCCTCGATTGAAATCATCGGCGCCCTCGGGTGATGAGGCGCACGCGCCTCGTCCTGGATGCGTCGGCGACGTCCGGGCCGCGCACGCGCCCGGACACGGCGTCAGGTCAGTTGCCGCTCCTGCACGGAAACGCCTTGCCGAGACCGAGCGACACCGCGGTGCTCGCGTTGTAGTCGGCGAGCTTCGGATTTTCCGCGATGTACTTGCGCACCGCGTCGGTCATCTGCTGCGCCCGGATGTCGGGCGGCAGGCAGAAATACTGACCGACGCGCGGCCCCGTGGTGCCGCCGATCGCGTCGATCGTGTTGTAGACGCCGTCGGCGGCGCCTTCGATATAGGCCGCGCACGACGCCCGCGACTTGACGTCCGTCTTCGCGCACAGCCGGTCGAGATCCGCGCCCGTGAAAGCCGCCGCCGACAACGGTACGGCAAACGCCGCGGCACAAAACATTGCGCGCAACATGGTGTTCCTTATGTCAATGCGGCCCGAGACCGCCTGCTGCCTTGGCCGGCGCGCCACCGGGCACCCTGCTCCGGCCGGAATCCGGCCGGGCGGGCGCACCGCCCGCCGCCCTGGCCGGTCGCACCGAAAACCGTCATTTTGCACTCTTTTGCGCATCTGCCGGCGCCGATCCGCCGACGCGCTCGGTCCGCTTGCTCAGGATGTCGATCGCGTCCGGCGCCTTGTAGTGCTTCGCGAACTCGAGCGCGGTGATGCCGAGCTGGTTCTTCACCTGCGGATCGGCACCCTGGTCGAGCAGCAGGTTGACCGTCGAAGCATGGTTGCCGCGCGCCGCCATCATCAGCGGGGTCGTGCCGTTCGGCGACGCGGTGTCGATGTAGGCGTCGTGATCGAGCAGCAGCTTGACGACCGCGTCCTGGCCATTGGTCGCCGCGTAGTGCAGCGGCGCCCAGCCCTTCTTGCTGACTTCCGCGCCCTTGTCGATCAGCAGCTTCGCGAGGCCGACGTCGCCGTTCAGTGATGCCAGCATCAGCGCGTTCTCGCCGGCCTTGTCTTCCTTCTCGAGGTCGACGTTCGGCGTCGTCGCGATCGCGGCCGCAACCTTGTCCGACTTCTCGCGGGCGGCGATCACCAGGATCGGATCGCCGTTCGGCGCGAGCGTGTTCGGGTCGAGCTTGCCGCTCTTGAGTTGCTTGCCGATGTCGGCGATGTCGTCGAACTTGACGGCCTTGACGATCGCGTCGAGCGACTCGGCATGCGCGCCGGCGGCGGCGAACAGGCCGCTCGCGACCAGCGCGGCGGCGACGAGTGCGCGTTTGGGCAGATGATTGGTCGGCTTCGTCATTGTTGTGGGCTCCTTCCCTGGGTTGTATCGGCTGCGCGCACGTCGTTAGCGGGCGATCTTGAACAGCCGGAAAAAGTTCTGCGTCGTCGCATCGGCGAGCGCCTCGACGGCGATCCCGCGTTCGGATGCGATAAAGCGTCCGACATGGCTGACGTACGCAGGTTCATTCGGCTTGCCGCGATACGGCACCGGCGCGAGGTACGGCGAGTCGGTCTCGATCAGCAGCCGCTCGAGCGGCACGCGGCGCGCGACGTCCTGCACGTCGGTCGCATTCTTGAACGTGACGATGCCCGACAGCGAGATATGGAAGTTCTGGGCGAGCGCCTGCTCGGCGACGGACCACGGCTCGGTGAAGCAATGCATCACGCCGCCCGGCACGTCCGCGCGCTCCTCGGCCATGATCCGCAGCGTGTCTTCCGACGACGAGCGCGTATGGATGATCAGCGGCTTCATCGTCGCGGTCGCCGCGCGGATGTGCGTGCGAAAGCGTTCGCGCTGCCATTCCATGTCGGCGATCGAGCGGCCTTCGAGGCGGTAATAGTCGAGGCCCGTTTCGCCGATCGCGACGACCTTCGGGTGCGCGGCCAGCTCGACAAGCTCCGCGAGCGTCGGCTCGCGCGCCTCCTCATGATCGGGATGCACGCCGACCGACGCGTAGACGTTATCGTGCGCGTCCGCGATCGCGAGCACGTCGGGCAGCGTCTCGAAATCGACGGACACGCACAGCGCGTGCGTGACGTCATGCTCGCGCATGTTCTCGAGAACGGCCGGCAAGCGGTCGGCCAGGCCCTTGAAATTGATGTGGCAGTGAGAGTCGACGAACATCGTGTTTCCTGAATACGTAAGGCGCGCGCTCAAGCGCTCGCCGGCAGGCGACGACGGGCCGCGTCGCCGAGTGATCCGTTCACCGTTTCGCAATTCACGGGAAGCAATGCTGGATCACGCGAACATTTCCCGATATCCGAGAAACAATTCCTCGAATACGAGCCGCGCGTTGAGCGGATGGTTCTCGACCGTCCGCTGCCGCGTCACGGCTTTCATGAAGCGTGCGAATGCGTTCGCGTCGACCGACTCCGCGCAGCGCGCGAGCGCCGCCGCGTGCGTCGGGAAGTAGCGCGGCGCGCCCGCCATCCGCTGCGCGAGCAGATCGTACAACCAGCGCTGCAGCCAGCCGAGCACCAGCGGCACCGGCAGCTTCTGCAGCGTCTCGCCGCACGCGAACGGATCGCATTGCGCACCGGCCGCGAGCTGCCCGAGCGTGTAGTCGCGCAGCGGGCGGTTCTCGTCGCTCGCGAGCGCCAGCGCGGCAAGCGGCGCGCCGCCGGCTTCCGCAAGCAGCGCGCCCGCATGGTCGACGCCCTGCGCCGTGAGCCATGCCTCGGCCGCGTCGGGCGCCGGCACCGTCATCGGCCACTGCCGGCAGCGGCTGATGATCGTCGGCAGCAGGCGGTCGATGCGCGCCGACACGAGCAGGAACACGACGCCGGACGGCGGCTCCTCCAGCGTTTTCAGCAGCGCGTTCGACGCGGCGACGTTGAGCGCCTCGGCCGGATACAGCACGACGACGCGCGCGCCGCCGCGGTGCGAGCCGACCCCGCAGAAGTCGAGCAGCGCGCGCACCTGCTCGATCTTGATTTCCTTGCTCGGCGCACGCGTCTTCTTGCCGCCGTCGTCGGCATCGGCCGGCTTCGCGTCGTCCGCGGCGCCCGGCGCCTCGCCGGCCAGCGCCTCGGGCAGCACGATCCGGTAGTCCGGGTGGTTGCCCTGCGAGAACCACGTGCAGGCCGCGCAGGCGCCGCACGGCTCGCCGTTCGGCTGCGGCGATTCGCACAGGAAGCCCTGTGCGAGATGTTGCGCGAACTGCAGCTTGCCGATCCCGGCCTGGCCGTGCAGCAGCAGCGCATGCGGCCATTGCGCGCGCAGTTGCTGCAGGCGGTTCCAGTCGTCGGTCTGCCACGGATAGATCATGTGGTGCGTTCCTTGCGGGTTACAGCGCGGCGAGCACGCGTTCGAGCTGCTGGCGGATCTCGGGAATCGACTGCGTTGCGTCGACGATCGCGAAACGGTGCGGCGCCTCTTCCGCACGCCGCAGGTATTCGCCGCGCGTGCGCGAGAAGAACGCGTCCGACTCGCTTTCGAACTTGTCGGGCATGCGCGCGGCGCCGCGGCGCTCGCTCGCGACGTGCGGCGCGACGTCGAACAGCACCGTGAGGTCGGGCTGGAACCCGCCCTGCACCCAGCGCTCGAGCGTCTCGAGCTTGTCGCGCGGCAGCCCGCGGCCGCCGCCCTGATACGCGAACGTCGCGTCGGTGAAACGGTCGGACACGACCCAGTCGCCGCGCGCGAGCGCCGGCTCGATCACGAGCGCCAGATGCTCGCGGCGCGCGGCGAACATCAGCAGCGCTTCCGTCTCGAGATCCATCGGCTGGTTCAGCAGGATCTCGCGCAGTTTCTCGCCGAGCTGCGTGCCGCCCGGCTCGCGGGTGACGACGACCTGCCTGCCGGCCGCGGCCAGCTTGCCCTGGAGCCGTTCGCAGAACCATTGCAGGTGGGTGGTCTTCCCCGCCCCGTCGATGCCTTCGAACGTGATGAATTTACCGCTCGCCATTATTGACCTCGTATGTACTTGTCCACGGCCTTGTTGTGATCGCCCAGCGTGTCCGAGAACACGCTCGTGCCGTCGCCCTTCGCGACGAAATAGAGCGCGCTCGTCTGTGCCGGATTGATCGCCGCCTGCAGCGCGGCTACGCCCGGCAACGCGATCGGCGTCGGCGGCAGGCCGCGTCTTGTGTAGGTATTGTAAGGAGTGTCGGCCTGCAGGTCGCGCTTGCGCAGGCGGCCGTCGTATGCGTCGCCGAGGCCATAGATCACCGACGGATCGGTCTGCAGCGGCATGCCGATCCGCAACCGGTTCGCGAACACGGCCGCGACGAATGCGCGGTCGGCCGCGTGGCCCGTTTCCTTCTCGACGATCGACGCGATCGTCAGCGCTTCGTAAGGCGACTTGTACGGCAACCCCGGTACGCGCGCGGCCCACGCCTCGTCGAGACGCGTCTGCATCAGATGGTACGCACGCCGGTAGATGTTCAGGTCGCTCGTGCCCTTGTCGAACAGGTAGGTATCGGGGAAGAACAGCCCCTCGCCGCTGCCGCGCTGCACGGCGCTCTCCGGCGCGCCGATCGCGCGCAGCAGCTCGGCGTCGCTCATGCCGGCCGTCGAGTGCGACAGATCGGGATTCGCATCGAGTTCCGCGCGCATCCGCTTGAAGGTCCAGCCTTCGATGACCGTCGCGACATACTCGTTCACGTCGCCGCGCGCGATCTTCTGCAGCACCTCGTAAGGCGTGATCCCGGTCTTGAATTCGTAGTTGCCGGACTTGAGCCGGCTCGACAGCCCGAGCACGCGCGTCATCGCGACGAACCCGAACGGCTCGACCGGCACGCCGCCGCGCTTGAGCTGCAGCGCGACGCTCTTCACGGTGCTGCGCGGCTTGATCGTGACGTCGAGCGATGCCGAGCCCAGCAGCAGCGGCCGGGTCGCCCAGTAATATCCGCCGCCCGCGCCGGCAGCGGCCACAACGACGGCCAGCGCCACGATCGTCGCGGCGCATTTCTTCAGTAGGGACATGGAAACGTGACTCAGGTAAGACCCATATAATACTTGCTCGCCTCCGTCAAAGTCAGGGTTGACTGTTCCCTCATTCCATGAGCACACCGTTCGCTTCACCGGCTGCCCAGGCCGCATCTGCCTCGCTCCCCGTTTTCCCCCGCCCGTCCGCCGCCGATTTCGATGCGCCGGGCGCCTGCATGCCGCTGCCGCAGTTCGGCGTGATCGACGTGGCCGGCGACGACGCCGCCACGTTCCTGCACAGCCAGCTGACCAACGACATCGAGCATCTCGATGCCGCGAGCGCGCGGTTGTCCGGCTATTGCTCGCCGAAGGGGCGCCTCCTCGGCTCGTTCCTCACGTGGCGCGCCGGTCATGGCGTGCGCCTGCTCGTGTCGAAGGATGTCCAACCCGCCGTGCAGAAGCGGCTGTCGATGTTCGTGCTGCGCGCGAAGGCGAAGCTGACGGACGCGAGCGACACGCTCGCGGTGGCCGGCTTCGCGGGCGACGTGCGCGACGCGCTGTCGGGCATCTTCGATGCGCTGCCGGACGGCGTGCACGTGAAGGTCGACGGCCCGGCCGGCGCGCTGATCCGCGTGCCCGACGCAGCCGGCCGCAAGCGCTATCTGTGGATCGGTCCGCGTGCGGAAGTCGACGCGCGCCTCGCGGCGCTCGCCGGCACGCTGCCGGTCGTGTCGCCGGCCGTGTGGGACTGGCTCGACGTGCGCGCGGGCGAGCCGCGCATCACGCAGCCGGCCGTCGAACAGTTCGTGCCGCAGATGGTCAACTTCGACGTGATCGGCGCCGTTAACTTCAGGAAAGGGTGCTACCCGGGCCAGGAAATCGTCGCACGCAGCCAGTACCGCGGCACGATCAAGCGCCGCACCGCGCTCGCGCACGTCGCCGGCGACACCGATACCGTGCATGCCGGCGTCGAGCTGTTCCACAGCGACGATCCGGGCCAGCCGTGCGGGATGATCGTCAATGCGGCGGCCGCGCCCGCGGGCGGCGTCGATGCGCTCGTCGAGATCAAGCTCGCCGCGCTCGACAGCGGCACGGTGCACCTCGGTTCCGCCGACGGCCCGGCGCTCGCGTTCGACGCGCTGCCGTACGCCTGGCCGACGGAAGTGTGACGCACTGACAACCCGTTCGGGCGCAGGCTCGCGAGTCGCAGCCGGCGCCCGATGTTTCCTGCGAGAGATTCGCCCGATGTGTCTGATTGCCTTCGACTGGCAGCCCGATGCCGCCGCCGGTCCCGTCTTTACCCTCGCCGCCAACCGCGACGAGTTCTTTCGCCGAACCAGCGCGCCGCTCTCGTGGTGGGAAGATGTGCCTGGCGTACTGGCCGGCCGCGATCTCGAAGCGGGCGGCACGTGGCTCGGCGTCTCGCGCGACGGCCGGTTCGCCGCGCTGACGAACTATCGCGCGCCGTTCGACATCCGCGCGGGCGCCCCGACCCGCGGCAAGCTCGTGTCCGACTTTCTCGGCGGCCCGTCCGTCGCGCCGCTCGAGTATCTCGGGCAGCTGGCCGAGCATGCGGCCGTGTATAACGGCTTCAACCTGCTCGTCGGCGACTGGCGGCGGCGCGAACTCGCGTGGTTCTGCAACCGTGCACCCGAAGGCGAAAGCAGTGTCGCCGCGCCCGTCGCGATCACGCCCGGCGTGCATGCGCTGTCGAACGCGCGGCTCGATACGCCCTGGCCGAAAGTCGTGCGCAAGCGCGCGGAACTGGGCACGCTGCTCACCGACAATCCGACCCCGTCTCTCGACGAGCTGATCGCGCTGATGCGCGACCCGCATGTCGCGGACGACGACGCGCTGCCGCACACCGGCATCCCGATCGAGCGCGAACGCGCGCTGTCGGCCGCGTTCATCGAGACGCCCGAATACGGCACGCGCGGCACGACCGCGCTGCGCGTCACGATGAAGGAAGGCGTGCGGCTGACGGTCGAGATCAAGGAGCGCTGCGACGACGACGGTTCGCACCGCACCGTCCGTCCGGGTTCGTTCGAGCGCGCGTTCACGTTCGACCTCGACGCGACGCGGCCGCGCTGAACGCACGCACCGCGCGCTACGGCGCGCGCGTCATCTCGACGTGCGGCACACCGGCTTCGACGAACGGTTCACCGACCGCCGCGAAGCCGTGCCGCACGTAGAACGCCACTGCCGAATCCTGCGCGTAGAGCCGCACGGCGGTTTCGCCGCGGTGCCGCGCGGCACCCAGCAACGCGTTCAGCACGGCTGACCCGACACCCTGCCCGCGTACATCGGCCAGCACCGCGACACGGCCGATCGTGCCGGATGGCAATAGCCTTCCCGTCGCGACCGCCCGACGCGTACCTGTCGCCGCATCGATCCGGTAGGCAACCACGTGGCACGACAGCGGATCGTCGTCGTCGAGTTCCCATTCCGGCGGAATCTGTTGCTCGCGTACGAACACCGCGTCGCGAATGCGCGCAGCGTCGCCGCCCAGCACCGTCCAGTCGCCCGTTTCCACTACGCCGTCCGCCATCGCAGCTCCCATGCGGCGCATGCGCCGTCAAATGCCCGCCGTCAAACGTCGTCGAATGCGGCCTTCAGCGCCGCGACCGCATCAACATGCGCGGCCCGCACCTCGGGGATGTAGCCGCCCATCTTGAAGAATTCGTGGATCATTCCCGGATAGCAGACCAGCGTAACCGCGTTGCCGGCCGCGCGCAGCTTCTCCGCATACGCGGCACCCTCGTCGCTCAGCGGATCGTACTCGGCCGTCGCGATCCACGCCGGCGCGACGCCCGCAAACGACGGCGCGCCGCGCGTGCCGTCGAGCGGCGCGAAGCGCCAGTCGTCGCGAGCCGCCCGGTCGCGCACGTATTGCGTGAAGAACCACTGGATCGTGTCCTGCGTCAGCAGGTAGCCATTCGCGAGCCGCGCGTGCGATTCGGTGTCCTGGTGCCCCGTCACGCCCGGATAAATCAGCAACTGCAGCGTCAGGCGAATGCCCGCATCGCGCGCGAGCACCGCGCAGACGGTGGCAAGCGTGCCGCCCGCACTGTCGCCGCCGACCGCCAGCCGTCCCGCGTCGATGCCGAACGCGGCGGCCTCGCGATGGAGCCACTGCAACGCGTCGTCGGCGTCGTTCACCGCGGTCGGGAACCGGTGTTCGGGCGCGAGCCGGTAATCGACCGACAGTACCGCGCACTGCGCATCGCGCGCGAACATCCGGCACAGCGCGTCGTGCGTGTCGACGCTGCCGACCGTGAAGCCGCCGCCGTGATAGTAGACGAGCGCAGGCAGCGGCTCCGCGAGGCTCGGCGCGACCGGCAGGTACAGCCGCGCACCGATCGTGCGGCCATCGCGCGTCGGCACGACGCATTCTTCCACCGAATGCATCGGCGCCGGTGCGACATCGAGGATCGGCGCACTCTTCTCGTACGCGGCGCGCGCCTGCTGCGGCGTCTGGTGGTGATAGGACGGACGTTTCGCGCGCTCGATCATGTCGAGCACCTGGGCGATCTTCGGATTCAGCGGCATCGGGGAAGACAGCGCCTGTGCGGCGCCACGAACGGACAAGCGTGACATGATGCCACGCCCGCGTCAGGCCGGCGTGGCGCGCGATGTGCGGGAATCCCGTGCCGCAAAAACAAACCGGCCCTGCCTCATTCCAGAGACAGGGCCGTTCGTCCGGGTGCTTACGCGTCGCTCGGGCCGGGCTGGGCGTCCGGCGCGGTGCGCGAGCGTTGCCGCTTGATGTCGCGGCCGACCGCGAGCCGCCGCATGTACTTGAACGTACCGAGCGCCTTCGCGACGAAGTTGCCGTCGCTGTCGCGCACTTCGCCTTCGCAGTAGGCCATCGTCGTCGAGCGGTGCATCACGCGCCCGTAAGCGCGCAGCTCGCCGCGGCCCGGCTGCATGAAGTTCACCTTCATCTCGACCGTGACGATGCCGATGCCGTCGTCGGTCAGGCTGCGCGCCGCCATCGCGAGCGCGATGTCCGCGAGCGTCATCGTCACGCCGCCGTGCGCGATGCTCCACGTATTCATGTGCCGCTCCTCGAGCGGCAGCACGATCTCGCTGGCGCCGTCCTTCGCGGACACGAGCTGCACGCCGAGCATGTCGACGAACGGGCTTTCGATCGACGGGCCTTCCGTCGGGGTTGCCGCGTCGCTCATCGTGCGCTGTCGACGATGTAGTCGACGCACTCGCGCGATTCGGCCACCGCGACGACGAATTTCTTCACTTCCTGGTGGACCGGGTGCACCTGGTACGCGTCGAGCGCGGCCTTGTCCGCGAAATCGGACACGAGCACGATGTCGGCGGTTGCGTCGAGGCCGGGTGTCGCCACGCCGACGTCGATCTGCAGGGTGCCCGGCACGAGGTCGCGGCAGCCTTCGAGCTTTTCCTTCAGCTTCAGCGCGTTCTGCGCGCGCGTCGCGCCTTCGGCCGATTCTTTCAACTTCCACATGACGATATGTCGGATCACTTCGGTTGCTCCTGTTCGTTGGTGTTCACGATGCGGGCTCGGCTCCCATCGTGGCCGGCCGGGTGATGTCCGGCCAGTCGTCTGTCTGCTTCGCTTGCGCGCGGTCGCGGCAACGGGAAAACAGCGCGTGTCGAATCGGCTGTCGTCCGGCCTTTCCGGCGACGATACGCGCATTTTCACCGTGTCGCTCGCCGACCGTGCGATCCGCGCAAGCGGCGGCAATCGCCAAGCCTACCAAACTTGACGGCTTCGATGGAACGATCGCGCAGTCTTCCATTGAATCGCGGGAACGCGGCTTGCCCGGCTTCGCGTGTGCCGTTTCAGCGCATGCCTGCTCGCCTCTGCAATGACGCGCGCAAATGCAACGCTTCAATTCCTGTCCGGTAGCAATCGCCGGAATGAAACGTCATTGCCAATTATTTCTTCACCGCATATCCAGATCCCAATACTCGCCCTCATTAAATCGCACAATTTACCGATTCAACGGGTAATAGTTACGATCGTTTTTTCACAAAAATCATGAAATCAGAAAAACATCGTTGACTTCGATTATTTATAAAATTTAAAATCCCCTACAGCAGCTTACGATTTATTTTCTCCCGCTTCACACAAGCCGGCATCCGCCCGCACGAACACCGTCCACATTGCTTTTTCTCGCATCGCGGCGGGATGGTGTCCCTTGCCGTTTCAGTTTTCGGCATTTATCGCCTACTCATATATTTTCTGCCTCAGTTCACTCACCGCAGCAGCATCACATCGTGATTAACACCTGGCATTCACTTGAATGCCAGCGACGCGGTACCAAACGGACCAAAGATCCGTCGATTCGACCATTCAGATAAAAAATCGCCGATCCAATCATCAGGAGGGACATCAACATGCATCGCCTTGCGAAGTCGCTGTGTCTCGGGCTCGTCTGCGCCAGCCTGCTCGCGGCCTGCAACGACGACGTTCAGTCGAACAACCCGCCGTCGAACACCGCCGCGCTGTCGTTCCGCATGGACACCGGCGGCCAGATCAATGCGTTCTACCGACAGGACAAGGTCGCCGCGCACCTGCTCGTGCGTTCGTCGACGAAGCCGCGCCTGCTCGTGGTCTTCCCCGCCGGCAACAGCGGCACGGGGCTGTGGTTCGACGACACCGCGCAGCCCGTGAACTGGAGCCTCGACACGCCGCCGTCCGCGCTGTCGGCCCCCGACGGGCACGGCCGCCCGCTGTACGGTATCGGCGCCGACGTGTCGGTCGACACCGGCACGCTGACGATCCGCCAGGGCGTGCTCAGCAACGTACGCTTCCTGCGCGACTTCAACGGCGGCGCGACGATTCCGCAGCAGATCATCACCGCGCCGACCGTCCAGGGCAGCGCCGCGCAATGGCAACGCGACCGCATCGACGGCGCGCCCGGCTATTCGCTTCGCATCACACTGCGCGACGGCGGCAGCATCGCGCCCGCAGCCGGCGGCAAGCTCGTGCTGAACGCGCCGGCCGGCTCGCACACGCTGAAGTTGCACATCGATGCGCTGTCGGGCGAGACGCCGTTGTCGCCAATCACGCGCGCCGACCTGTTCGCGCCGTCCGTGAACCCCGATCCGGTGAGCCAGAACGTGCTCGAATTCCTGAGCTTCAACGACAAGTTGCTGGCCGGCTCGTGGCAATACGACACGTACTTCGGTCGCGACACGCTGATCTCCGTCCGCATGCTGATGCCGGTGCTCGAACCCGCGGCAATCGAGGCCGGCCTGTCGTCGGTGCTGAGCCGCCTGTCGGTCGACGGCAAGGTCGCGCACGAGGAAGGCATCGGCGAATTCGCGCTGGTCGACAACCAGAAGAAGGGGAAACCGAACGATCCGACGCCGACCTACGACTACAAGATGATCGACAGCGACTACCTGCTCGCGCCGATCGCGGCCGCGTGGCTGATCGACGATACGCGCGGCCAGGCGCGTGCGGCTGCGTATCTCGCGCAGCGCGGCAGCGACGGGCAGACCAACGGCGCCCGCCTGGTCGTGAACCTGCTGCACGTCGCGACGACCGCGCAGGCGTTCGCGCAGCAGCCGTCGGTCGCGAACCTGATCCACCTTCGGCCCGGCGAGATCGTCGGCAACTGGCGCGACAGCACCGACGGGCTCGGTGGCGGCGTCTACCCGTACGACGTGAACGCGGTGCTCGTGCCAGCCGCACTGCGCGCGGCAAACGCGTTCCTCGCGCATGGCCTGCTCGACCCGTACCTCGATGCCGCGCAGCGCGCGACGCTCGCCAACACGGCAAACGAAGCGACCACCTGGGAGACGCAGGCGCCGCCACTGTTCCAGGTCAGCGTGCCGGCCGCGCAAGCGACCACCGACGTGTCAGCCTATGCGCCATCCGCCGGCGTGCCGGCCGGAGCCGCACCAAGCGCGCCGCTGGCCTTCTACGCGCTGTCGCTCGATCAGCAGGGCAATCCGATTCCGGTGATGAATTCGGACGGCGGCTTCGCGTTGCTGTTCGGCACGCCGCCGGACGACCAGCTCCAGCGGATCGTCACCGACGTCACGCGGCCGTTCCCGACCGGGCTCGTGACCGATGCCGGCATGCTGATCGCGAACCCTGCGTATGCGAGCCAGTCACTGTGGCCGAAATTCACGAGTTCCGCGTATCACGGCACGGTGATCTGGTCGTGGCAGCAGGCGATGTGGGTGGCCGGGCTCGATCGCCAGCTCGCGCGCCCGGACCTGTCGGCCGCCACTCGCACGCTGCTCACGCAGGCACGACAGACGATCTGGCAGGTGATCTCGAACGGGCGCGACATGCGGACGTCGGAAATGTGGACGTGGTCCTACGTGAACGGCAAGTACCAGACCGACGCGTTCGGCACGCGCAGCGCCGATGCGACCGAAGCCAACGCGGCCCAGCTCTGGAGTACGACGTATCTCGCGATCCGCGATCCGCAACAGCGCGCTGGCAAGTACTGGTGGCAGGCGTCGCAGCAGATGCAGGACGGGCAGTCGAAGCGCGCGACGGCGGTGGCGTCGCGCTAGCGCATTGCCTGTCGCCTGCCGACCGGCATGCAAAAGCCCCGGGGCGTTGCCGCCTCCGGGGCTTCGGCGAAACCCGGATTACCGCGACACCACGCGATTGCGCCCTTCCCGCTTCGCCGCGTACAGCCGCTCGTCGACCACCCTCAGCAATGCGTCGACCGTACTTCCATCGACGCCATATTGCGCAACGCCGACACTGACCGTCACCTGCACGCGCTTGAAATCCAGCCCGAACGGCGAACTCGCGATCGACGAGCGCACGCGCTCGGCCGTCATCCGCGCGCCTTCGAGCGGCATGTCCGGCAGCAGCGCCATGAACTCCTCGCCGCCGACGCGCGCGAGCCCGCCCGCCGGCCGGATCGCCTCGAGGCACTGGCGCACGACGCCGCGCAGCACCTCGTCGCCGATCTGGTGGCCGTACGCGTCGTTGATGTTCTTGAAATTGTCGAGATCGAGCGCGAGCAGGCAGAACGGCGCGCCGTCGCGTTCCGCCCGCACCATCTCGCGCTCGACCTGCGCGATGAACTGCCGGCGGTTCGACGCGCCCGTCATCGGATCGGTCGCGGCCATGTACTCGAGCTTCTGGTTCGTACGCCGCAGTTCCTGCAACGCGCTCTCGGTACGCGCCATCGATTCCGACAGCCGGCTCATCAGGTCTTCCTGGCTGTAGATCGCCGAGAACGAGCGGGTCGTCTGCAGCGCCTGCACGACGCCGAAGCTGAGCAGGAAGAAGCCGCCCGCGAAAATCGCGTGCGCCAGCCACCACATGTGGTTCCACGGCTTGCCGAGAATGAATGCGAGCGAAGACAGCGCGAACGCCATGATCGACACGCCATAGATCACCATCAGCGGCGAGCGGATCCGCCGCGCGAGCAGCAGGCAGACGTTCAGCAGCGAGAACACGAGCGCGCCGCCCTCCATCGACAGCCGCGTGCCGAGCGCGCCGGCAATCGGCGAATACGCGACATAGGCGACGACGACGTTGACGATCACGAAGAACGCGATCCACGGCAGCCACGTCCGCGCGCTCGTGCGTTTCTCGATCCGGTCGGACGGACGCGAATACGACAGCAGGCCCGTCAGCAGCAGGATCGCCATCACGAGCCGCGACGCGGGCCCGTACAGCAGAAACAGCCAGATATTGTGGTGCGCCATCCCGGTGAACGCACCGTGCAGCGCATAGATCATCGCGAAGCCGAGAAAGCCGAGCGTCAGCCAGCGCAGCAGCGGCTCGCCGGACGACCGGTAGCACACCCACGTCACGTAGGTGACGAACGCGCCTTCGAGGGTCGCGGCCGCGATCGCGATTTCATGGAATGCGTGGCTCTCGAACACGACGTGCGGGTCGCTGAAGAACCACAGGTAGGCAATCAGATACGCAGGCAGCAACGCGAATCCGACCAGCAGGCATTTCGCGTAGAGCCTGGCGGCCGCGCTGACGACGCGCGGCGGTTCCCCGGCTGCATAGGTCGTACTCATTCGGTCCCCGGTCGGTCTGCTGCGTTGGTTCGAACCTTCGCGGCACGGATCGCGCGATGCACGATCCTGCCCATCGTGCCGAAAGGCAAATGTCAGAGCAAGTATAGGTGGGGCAATTCGTTTGACAAGTAAGGGGAAACGGCATTACCGGGCGCATGCCTTTTGCTTCCCGATTGTTTCGAATCGCGGTTCTGTCACGCCGATTCACGTCGCGGCCGCGCGCGTCGTCGAAACGACACCGCGGCCGCTACCGGTCAAAGATCAGAGGATTTCGAACAGGCCGGCCGCCCCCTGGCCGCCGCCGATGCACATCGTCACCACCACGTACTTCACGCCGCGCCGCTTGCCTTCGATCAGCGCATGGCCCGTCAGGCGTGCGCCCGACACACCGTACGGATGGCCGACCGCGATCGCGCCGCCGTTCACGTTCAGGCGATCCTCAGGAATCCCGAGTGTGTCGCGGCAGTACAGCACCTGCACCGCGAACGCTTCGTTCAGCTCCCACAAGCCGATGTCGTCGACCTTCAATCCTGCCTGCTTCAGCAGCTTGGGCACCGCGAACACAGGGCCGATGCCCATCTCGTCCGGCTCGCAGCCGGCCACCGCGAAGCCGCGAAACACGCCCAGCGGCTGCAACCCTTCGCGCTGCGCGGCATCGGCGCTCATCACGACGCATGCCGACGCGCCATCCGAGAACTGGCTCGCGTTGCCGGCGGTGATCACGCCGCCCGGCACGGCCGAACGGATCTTCGACACGCCTTCGAGCGTCGTATCGGGGCGAATGCCTTCGTCGGCCGATACCGTCACTTCCTTCGTAAACAGGCGGCCCGTCGCCTTGTCGGCGATGCCCGCGAGCACCGTGATCGGCACGATCTCGTCGCGAAAACGCCCGGCTTCCTGTGCCGCCGCGGCGCGCAGCTGCGACTGCACGCCGTACTCGTCCTGCCGCTCCTTCGAGATGCCGTAGCGCTTCGCGACGTTCTCGGCCGTCTGCAGCATGTTCCAGTAGATCTCCGGCTTGTGCTGGACGAGCCAGCCTTCCTGGACCATGTGCCGGTTCATCTCGTTCTGCACGCACGAGATCGATTCGACGCCGCCGGCAACATACACCTCGCCTTCGCCCGCGATGATCCGCTGCGCGGCCAGCGCGATGGTCTGCAGCCCCGACGAGCAGAAACGGTTCACCGTCATCCCCGGCACGGTCACGGGCAGCCCCGCGCGCAGCGCGATCTGTCGCGCGATGTTCGCGCCGGTCGCGCCTTCGGGGTTTGCGCAGCCCATGATCACGTCCTCGACACGCGCGGGGTCGAGCTTCGCGCGTTCGAGCGCGGCCGCGACCACGTGGCCGCCGAGCGTCGCGCCGTGCGTCATGTTGAATGCGCCACGCCAGGATTTCGCCAGCGGCGTGCGGGCGGTCGATACGATTACGGCTTCGGTCATGCGAGTCTCCTTCGGTCCTGCTTCATATCGGATAGGGAAATGCGCTACGCCGCCGGGCGCGCGCCGGCGGACGTCACATGCGCGACGCCCGCTGCCTGCATCTGTTGCCATGCGTGCGCGAGCGACCCGTTCAGGTCGATCGCACGGCACGCATCGTTGATCACCGCGGCTTCGAAACCGGCCGCGCGCGCATCGAGCGCCGACCACGCGACGCAATAGTCAGTCGCGAGCCCGCAGCACCACACGCGCTTCGCACCGAGCTCGCGCAGGTAGCCTGCAAGCCCCGTGCGCGTCGTGCGATCGGCTTCGACGAATGCGGAATAGCTGTCGACCTGCGCGTCGCCGCCCTTGCGGATCACGAGCCGCGCGTGGGGAATGTCGAGGTCGCGATGCAGCGCCGCGCCGTCGGTGTCCTGCACGCAATGCACGGGCCACAGCACCTGCTCGCCATACGGCAGCGTGAGCGTGGAAAACGGCTCGCGGCCCGGATGGTTCGCCGCGAACGACACATGCTCGCGCGGGTGCCAGTCCTGCGTCAGCACGACCTGGTCGAAGCGCTGCGCAAGCGCGTTGATCACCGGCACGACCGCATCGCCGTCGGGCACCGCGAGCGCGCCGCCCGGCATGAAGTCGTATTGCACGTCGATCACGAGCAGGACGTCGTCGGTGCGTTTCATTGCGTGTCTCCGGGTGTGCGTCGCGCCGCGATCGGGCGCGTCAGCCGTTGAACCCGCGGCCGGCCTTCGCCAGTTCCGCGATCGACGGCGCGAGCTGCCATGCGTCGCCGTTCGGCGCCGCAGCGTAGCGACGAATCGCACGCTCGACGTTGTAGAGGCCGACCACGTCCGCATACAGCATCGGGCCGCCGCGCCACAGCGGGAAGCCATAGCCGGTCAGGTAGACCATGTCGATGTCGGACGCCTTCGACGCGATCTTCTCCTCGAGAATCTTCGCGCCTTCGTTGACGAGCGCCAGCACCAGCCGCTCGACGATCTCGTCGTCGCCGATCTTGCGTCGCTCGACGCCGCGCTCCGTCGAATACGCGACGACCATCTCGTCGACCAGCGACGACGGCTTCGCCTTGCGATCGCCCGGCACGTAGTCGTACCAGCCGGCGCCCGTCTTCTGGCCGAAGCGGCCCTGCTCGCACAGGCGGTCGGCGATCTTCGAGTACTGCAGATCGGGTTTCTCGACATAGCGCCGCTTGCGGATCGCCCAGCCGATGTCGTTGCCGGCGAGGTCGCTCATCCGGAACGGCCCCATCGCGAAACCGAACTTCTCGATCGCGCGGTCGACCTGCGCGGGCAGCGCGCCTTCCTCGAGCATGAACAGCGCCTGGCGGATGTACTGCTCGATCATCCGGTTGCCGATGAAGCCGTCGCACACGCCCGACACGACCGCCGTCTTGCGGATCTTCTTCGCGACCGCCATCACGGTCGCGAGTACGTCTTTCGCGGTCTGCGCACCGCGCACGACCTCGAGCAGCTTCATCACGTTCGCCGGGCTGAAGAAGTGCATGCCGACAACGTCCTGCGGGCGCTTCGTGAACGCCGCGATCTTGTCGACGTCCAGCGTCGACGTGTTCGACGCGAGGATCGCACCCGACTTCGCGACTTCGTCGAGCTTCTTGAACACCTGCTCCTTCACGCCAAGTTCCTCGAACACGGCTTCGACGATCAGGTCGGCATCCTTCAGGTCGTCATAGGACAGCGTCGGCGCGATCAGCGCCATGCGCGCGTCGAGCTTCTCCTGCGTGAGCTTGCCCTTCTTCACCTGCGCGTCGTAGTTTTTGCGGATCGTCGCGATGCCGCGTTCGAGCGCGTCCTGCTTCGTCTCGAGCAGCGTGACGGGCAGGCCCGCGTTGATGAAGTTCATCGCGATCCCGCCGCCCATCGTGCCCGCGCCGATCACGCCGACGCGACGGATCTCGCGCAGCGGCGTGTCCGACGGCACGTCGGGAATCTTGCTCGCCGCCCGCTCGCCGAAGAACGCATGGCGCAGCGCACGGCTTTCCGGCGTCATCATCAGCGCGACGAAGCCCTCGCGCTCGGCGATGCTGCCCTTGTCGAAGCCGTGCAGCAGACCGGCCTCGATCGCGTCGATGCACTTGTGCGGCGCGGGGAAATTCGGCGCGGCGGCCTGCGCGGAATTGCGCGCGAACTGGATGAAGCCCGCGGCATTGTCGTGGACGATCTTGCGATCGCGCACACGCGGATGCGGCCCTTTCTGTGCGCCGGCCTTCTGTGCGAATGCGACGGCCGCGTCGAGCAGGTCGCCGTCGGCCATTGCGTCGAACAGGCCGCTTTTCGCCAGCTGCTCCGACAGCACGGGCGCGCCCGACACGATCATGTTCAGCGCGGTTTCGAGCCCCACCGCGCGCGGCAGCCGCTGCGTGCCGCCCGCGCCCGGCAGCAGGCCGAGCTTCACTTCGGGCAGCGCGACCTGCGCGCCGGGCGCCGCGACGCGGTAGTGCGCGCCGAGCGCGAGCTCAAGGCCGCCGCCCATCACGACACTGTGCAGCGCCGCGACGACGGGCTTCGCGCTCGCCTCCACCGCGCGAATCACGGTGTGCAGCGTCGGCTCCTGCAACGCCTTCGGCGTATTGAATTCGGTGATGTCCGCCCCGCCCGAGAACGCGCGGCCGGCGCCGGTCAGCACGATGGCCGTGACCGACGGATCCTGCGCGGCGCGATCGAGCGCGTCCATGACGCCCTGGCGGGTCGACAGACCGAGCCCGTTGACGGGCGGATTGTTGAGCGTGATGACGGCCACGCCGTCGCGAGTCGAGTAATCCACTGCCATCTGCCTGCCTCCATGCATCGCGCGCCGGGGTGGCTGCGCTTCATTGTGCGCGGTCGAACAGCCGCATGTCCGGATGAACTGAGGCAGCATACAACGAAAAAGCACGGTCGTTCAATTTGAATTTTGTTCCCGATCCGGGGACGGATCGGGCGACCGGTTCGCGGGCCGTCGCCGGCCCGGAGCGCAACGCTTACGGCTCCAACACTGCCGTCGGCAACACGTAATCGCGGAACGTCTCGCGCAGCTTCAGCTTCTGCAGCTTGCCGGTCGCGGTGTGCGGCAGCGATTCGACGAACACGACGTCATCGGGGATCCACCATTTCGCGACCTTGCCTTCGTAGAACGCGAGCAATGTGTCGCGGTTCAGGTTCGCGCCTTCGCGCGGCACCACGACGAGCAGCGGGCGTTCGGTCCATTTCGGGTGCGCACAGGCGATGCACGCGGCTTCGGCCACGCCGGGGTGCGCGATCGCGACGTTCTCGATGTCGATCGAGCTGATCCACTCGCCACCCGACTTGATCACGTCCTTGCTCCGGTCGGTGATCTGCAGGAAGCCGTCGGGATCGATCGTCGCGACGTCGCCGGTCGGGAACCAGCCGTCCGTCAGCGGCGACGTGTCGCTGCGAAAGTAGTGGTCGATCACCCACGGCCCGCGCACCTGCAGCTCGCCGAACGCGACGCCGTCCCACGGCAGCTCGTGGCCGTCCTCGCCGACGATGCGCATGTCGACGCCGCAGATCACGCGCCCCTGCTTCTCGAGCAGCTTGCGCTGCGCGTCGAGCGGCCGCTGCGACTGCGCCCAGTTGAGCTTCGCGAGCGTGCCGAGCGGCGACAGTTCGGTCATCCCCCATGCATGGATCACGCGCACGCCGTATTCGTCCTCGAAGGTGCGCAGCATCGCGGGCGGGCACGCGGAGCCGCCGATCACCGTGCGGTTCAGCGTCGAGAAGCGCACACCGGCTTCACGCATGTAGTTCAGCAGCCCGAGCCACACGGTCGGCACGCCCGCGGAGAACGTCACGCGTTCGGCTTCCATCAGCTCGTACAGCGATTTCCCGTCGAGATCCTTGCCGGGCAGCACGAGCTTGCCGCCCGTGAGCGGCACGGCGTACGGCAGCCCCCATGCGTTGACGTGGAACATCGGCACGACGGGCAGCACGGCGTCCATCGCGGACAGGTTCATCGCGTCGGGCAGCGCGGCGCCATACGCATGCAGCACGGTCGAACGATTCGAATACAGCACGCCCTTCGGGTTGCCGGTCGTGCCCGACGTGTAGCAGAGCCCCGACGCCTGCTGCTCGTCGAGGCGCGGCCAGTCATAACGGCCGTCCTCGGCTTCGACGAGCGTTTCGTAGCAGAGGTACGGCGTCGCGCCCGACGGCAGGTGCGCGGCATCGGTCATCGCGACCCAGCCCTTCACGTGCGGGCACTGCGGCGCGATGGCGTCGACGAGCGGCGCGAAATTGATGTCGAAGAAGACGCAGCGGTCTTCCGCGTGATTGACGATGAACGCGATCTGCTCGGGGAACAGGCGCGGGTTGATCGTGTGGCATACGGCGCCCATCCCGCCGATCCCGTAGTACGCCTCCAGATGCCGGTAGCCGTTCCACGCCAGCGTGCCGACGCGATCGCCGGTTGCGACGCCGAGCCGGGCGAGCGCCTGCGCCAGCTGCTTCGCGCGGCGTTCGCAATCGCGGTACGTGTAGCGATGCAGGTCGCCTTCCACGCGCTTCGACACGATCTCCGTGTCGCCGGCGTGCCGCGCGGCATGCGAAATCAGCGAGGACACCAGCAACGGCATGTCCATCATCTGGCCCAGCAACGGCTTACCCATCGTCTTGTTCTCCGTGAGGATGCGAATCGGTGACCAGCCTGGGGCGCGTTTCCGTCCGGAAGCCGCCCCCGCGGCGCGCCCGTCAGCGGCCCCGGACGGGCGTGGCGCACGGCGCGCGGGCCACCATGCGGGCGGCGCGGCGCCGCCTTACAATATCGGCTTACCCAGAGGCGCTCAACATGTCGTTTTCCCGAAGCGCAGCCGATGCGGCTGACACCCTCCCCGACCTCGCCGCCACGCTCGGCGCGCCCGCCGCAGGCGCGTTCGTCACGCTCGGCGATGCGTTTCATACGCGGCTGCCGGCCGCGCCGCTTGCCGCGCCGTACGTCGTCGGATTTTCCGGCGAAGTCGCTCAGCTGCTCGACCTGCCGCCGTCGATCGCCGCGCAGCCCGGCTTCGCCGAGCTGTTCGCCGGCAACCCGACACGCGACTGGCCCGCGCACGCGATGCCGTACGCGTCGGTCTATTCCGGTCACCAGTTCGGCGTATGGGCCGGCCAGCTCGGCGACGGCCGCGCGCTGACGATCGGCGAGCGGACCGGCGCCGACGGCCGCCGCTACGAGCTGCAGCTGAAAGGCAGCGGCCGCACGCCGTATTCGCGCATGGGCGACGGCCGTGCGGTGCTGCGCTCGTCGATCCGCGAATTCCTGTGCTCGGAAGCGATGCATCACCTCGGCATCCCGACCACGCGCGCGCTGACGGTGATCGGCTCCGACCAACCGGTGGTGCGCGAGGAAATCGAGACGTCGGCCGTCGTCACGCGCGTGTCGGAGAGCTTCGTGCGCTTCGGCCACTTCGAGCACTTCTTCTCGAACGATCGCCCCGACCTGCTTCGCCAGCTCGCCGATCACGTAATCGACCGCTTCTATCCGGCATGCCGCGACGCGGACGATCCCTACCTCGCGCTGCTCGAAGCCGCGACGCTGCGCACGGCCGACCTCGTCGCGCAGTGGCAGGCCGTCGGCTTCTGCCACGGCGTGATGAACACCGACAACATGTCGATCCTCGGCGTGACGATCGACTACGGCCCGTTCGGCTTCGTCGACGCGTTCGATGCGAATCACATCTGCAACCACTCGGACAACAGCGGCCGCTATGCGTACCGGATGCAGCCGCGCATCGCGCACTGGAACTGCTACTGCCTCGCGCAAGCGCTGCTGCCGCTGATCGGGCTGCAGCACGGCATCGCCGACGACGATGCGCGCGCCGAGCGTGCGGTGGACGATGCCCAGGCCGTGCTCGCGAAATTTCCGGAACGTTTCGGCCCCGCGCTCGAACGCGCGATGCGCGCGAAGCTCGGCCTCGAGCTCGAACGCGAGAACGACGCCGAACTCGCGAACAAGCTGCTCGAGACGATGCACGCGAGCCACGCGGATTTCACGCTGACGTTCCGCCGCCTCGCGCAGATCTCGAAGCACGACGCAAGCCGCGACGCCCCGGTGCGCGACCTGTTCATCGACCGCGAAGCGTTCGATGCATGGGCGAACCTCTACCGCGCGCGGCTGTCCGAGGAAACGCGCGACGACGCCGCACGCGCGGCCGCGATGAACCGCGCAAACCCGAAATACGTGCTGCGCAACCATCTGGCCGAAGTCGCGATCCGGCGCGCGAAGGAAAAGGATTTTTCGGAAGTCGAGCGGCTCGCGCAGATCCTGCGCCGCCCGTTCGACGAACAACCCGAGCATGAAGCATACGCGGCGTTGCCGCCCGACTGGGCCGGGTCGCTCGAAGTGAGCTGCTCGTCCTGAGCCCGCAACCCGCGCGTATCGACCGACCGATCAGGAGAACCCCACATGTCCCACGATTCCGACGACAAAACCTTCCCGTACCAGAAGGACGAAGCCGACCTGCGCCGCCGGCTCACGCCGATGCAGTACGAGGTCACGCAGCATGCGGCCACCGAGCGCGCCTTCACCGGCGAATACACCGACACGGAAGACGCCGGCATCTACAAATGCGTCGTCTGCAGCACGCCGCTGTTCGAATCCGGCTCCAAATTCCACTCGGGCTGCGGCTGGCCCAGCTACTTCAAACCGCTCAACGGCGAGGTGATCGACGAGAAGGTCGACTATTCGCACGGGATGGTGCGCGTCGAGGTCCGCTGCAACCATTGCGGCGCGCATCTGGGCCACGTCTTCGAGGACGGCCCGCGCGACCAGACCGGTTTGCGGTACTGCATCAATTCGGCTGCGTTAAACTTCGAGTCCCGACCCGAAAACGACTGAGCGGCGCCGGGCGGATCGGCGGGGTCGACTCTCGCCGGCCGGCCAGCCTCGGGCTGGCCGCCCCGATCCGCAACGGTGGTGCCTGGCGGGTCCCTACAACGGTGAAAGGCCGCGCAAGCGGCCTTTCACGCAGCTGCGAGCGCCATGAAATTCCTGTTCGATCTGTTTCCGATCATCCTGTTTTTTGTCGCCTTCAAGGTCTGGGGCATCTTTACCGCCACCGCCGTCGCGATCATCGCGACGCTGGCCCAGGTCGCATGGGTCGCCTTCCGGCACCGGAAGGTCGACACGATGCTGTGGGTCAGCCTCGGCGTGATCGTCGTCTTCGGTGGTGCCACCCTCGTCCTGCATGACGAGAAATTCATTCAATGGAAGCCGACTGTGCTGTACTGGTTGTTTGCGGTCGGGTTGCTCGCCGCGCGTTATGCGTTCAGCAAGAACCTGATCGAGAAGATGATGGGCAAGCAGCTCACGCTGCCGACCCCCGTGTGGGACAAGCTGAACGTCGCGTGGGCGCTGTTCTTCGCGGTGCTCGGCGTCGCGAACCTGTACGTGGTGCACAACTTCACCGAATCGCAATGGGTGAACTTCAAGCTGTTCGGTACGACGGGCGCGATGGTCGTGTTCATCATCCTGCAGAGCCTGTGGCTCACGAAATACCTGAAGGACGAGTGACATGACGGACGCCTTTCTCCACGCCTCGCCCGACGAGCGCATCGCACTGATCGAAGCGCGCCTCACCGCGTCGCTGGCGCCGCTGGCGCTCACCGTGCGCGACGACAGCGCGCAGCACGCGGGCCACGCCGGCGCGTCCGCCGGCGGCCACTTCACGGTCACGATCGTGTCGGCCGCCTTCGCGGGCAAGCCGCGCGTCGCGCGGCACCGGCTGGTGTATGATGCGCTCGCTGATGCGATGCAGCGCGGCATTCACGCGCTCGCGATCGTGGCTTACACGCCCGAAGAATTCAACGAATCTTCAATCTAGTCTCATTAGGAATTCCCGATGATCCTGAAATCCCCCCGCCTGTGGGTCGCGGCGGCTGCTTTCGCAGCGGCACCGGCATTTGCCCAGAACATCGCCGTCGTCAACGGCACGCCGATTCCGAAGTCGCGCGCCGATGCGATGGTCGCGCAGCTCGTCCAGCAAGGCCAGACCGACGGCCCGCAACTGCAGCAGGCCGTGCGCCAGGAACTCGTGAACCGCGAAATCCTGATGCAGGAAGCGATCCGCGAAGGCATCCCGAATCGTCCGGACGTGAAGGCGCAAGTCGCCGTCGCGCAGCAGACCGTCGTGCTGCGCTCGATGATCGAGAGCTTCCTGAAGAAGAACCAGCCGACCGACGCCGAAGTGAAGGCGCGCTACGACGATCTCGTCAAGGGCGCTGGCGGCAACCGCGAATACCACCTGCACCACATCCTCGTCGACAACGAGCAGCAGGCGAAGGACCTGATCGCGAAGATCAAGGCCGGCGCGAAGTTCGAGGATCTCGCGAAGCAGTTCTCGAAGGATCCGGGTTCGGGCAAGAACGGCGGCGATCTCGACTGGTCCGATCCGAAGGCGTACGTGCCGGAATTCGCGGCAGCGGCGCAGAAGCTGCAGAAAGGCCAGATGACCGACACGCCGGTGAAGACGCAGTTCGGCTGGCACATCATCCGCGTCGACGATATTCGCGACATCGCCCCGCCGCCGCTCGAGCAGGTGAAGGCGCAGATCGCGCAACAGCTCGTGCAGCAGAAGCTGCAGGCGTTCGAGGAAGGTCTGCGTCAGCAGGCAAAGATTCAGTAACGTCGGCGATACTCGCCCGCGCATCGAAAAGCCGCTCTTCGGAGCGGCTTTTTTATTGCCCGCAGGCTGACTGCCGGCGCATCACGATACGCGGCGGCGCCCCCAAAGAAAAAGCCGCTCCGAAGAGCGGCCTTTCCCGTGTGCCGGATCGACTCGTGCCACACCCTTGCGTTACGCGGGGTAGAACACGTCGTGATAGCGAACGTCGCCCGACGGCCGCGGCGCCGAGTCGTCAAGCGACAGCGCAAGGAAATACTCGGGCGGCACGCCAGGAAACACGATATCGCCGGATGGCGCGAAGCCGAAGCGCGTGTAGTACGCGGGCTCCCCGAGCAGCACGCAGCCACGCGCGCCAAGCCGACGCAACGCATCGAGCCCCGTGCGCACCAACCCGGCGCCGATGCTCTGTCGCTGGCAGCCGGGCAGCACCGCGAGCGGCGCCAGCCCGTACCAGCCGTACCAGCCGTGGCTGCCGGACGGCTCGCCGCCGATCGACACCGGCGAGAACGCAACGTGCCCGATCACGCGGCCGTCACGTTCCGCGACGAGCGATACGCTCAACGCACCGTCCGCACGCAGCGCGTCGACGATCCGCCGTTCGAACTGCCCGCCTTCCGGTTCACCCGCGAATGCGGCGACGATCACGCGGCCGATCGCGTCGACATCGCCCGCGCGCTCGTCGCGCAGCGTGACGACCTCGACCGGCGCGTTCGGGTCGAACATCATCCCGCTCAACCGATCCAGCGACGCGCGTTACGGAACACGCGCATCCACGGGCTCGCTTCACCCCAGCTTTCCGGGTGCCAGCTCATTGCGACCGTACGATGCACACGCTCCATGTGCGGCATCAGCACCGAGAAGCGACCGTCGGCCGTCGTGACCGACGTAATGCCGGCCGGCGAGCCGTTCGGGTTGAACGGATAACGCTCGGTCGCTTCGCCGCGGTGGTCGACGAAACGCATCGCGATTGCGACGCGATCGATGTCGCCCTGCTGCGAGAAGTCCGCATAACCTTCGCCGTGCGCGACCGCGACCGGAATCCGCGAGCCTTCCATCCCGGCGAAGAAGATCGACGGCGATTTCTCGACTTCGACGAACGAGAAGCGAGCCTCGAACTGCTCGGACTTGTTGCGCGTGAACTTCGGCCACGCTTCCGCGCCCGGGATCATCGACGCGATGCTCGACAGCATCTGGCAGCCGTTGCAGATGCCGAGGGCGAACGTGTCCGGACGCGCGAAGAACGCCGAGAACATGTCGGCGAGATTCGCGTTGAAGCGGATCGTCTTCGCCCAGCCTTCGCCCGCGCCCAGCACGTCGCCGTACGAGAAGCCGCCGCATGCAACTGCACCCGCGAAATCGGCAAGATTCGCGCGGCCGGCGAGCAGGTCGCTCATGTGCACGTCGTGCGCGTCGAAGCCTGCCCGGTCGAACGCGTAGGCCGTTTCCAGGTGCGAGTTCACGCCCTGCTCGCGCAGGATCGCGACGCGCGGGCGTGCGCCCGTCGCGATGAACGGCGCGGCGATGTCGTCGGCCGGATCGAAGCTCAGCACCGGCGAGATGCCCGGATCGGCTGCGTCGAGCAACGCGTCGTATTCGGCATCCGCGCATGCGGGGTTGTCGCGCAGGCGCGCGATGCGCCAGCTCACTTCGCCCCATGCGCGATGGAGTTCGGTACGCGGTGCGTCGAAGATCTTCTTCGCGTCGCGGTACACCTCGATCACGTCGCGGTCGTTGACCGAGCCGATCACGTGCGAGCATGCCGACAGGCCGAACTCGCGCAGCGCGCCGAGCACTGCGTCACGGTCGGACGCGCGCACCTGCACGACGGCGCCGAGTTCTTCCGAGAACAGCGCGCGCAGCGTGCGGTCGTCACGACGGCCGCTCGTCTGCTTCGCCCAGTCCTTCGCGTCGCCGTAGTCGGATTCGTGGTTCGGATCGAGCGTCAGCATGTCGACGTTCAGCGACACGCCCGCGTGGCCCGCGAACGCCATTTCGCACACCGTCGCCCACAGGCCGCCGTCCGAGCGGTCGTGGTAGGCGAGCAGCTTGTTCTGCGCATTGAGCGACTGGATCGCGTTGAAGAAGCGCTTCAGGTCCTCCGCATCGTCGACGTCCGGCGTCGTGTCGCCGACCTGCTGCGTCACTTGCGCGAAGATGCTGCCGCCCATCCGGTTCTTGCCGCGGCCAAGATCGATCGCGATCAGCACGCTGTCGCCCGCATCGGCGACGCGGCGCAGTTGCGGCGTCAGGTGACGGCGCACGTCCTCGACCGGCGCGAACGCGGAGATGATCAGCGACACCGGCGACACCACTTCCTTCGCGACGCCCTGTTCGTCCCACTTCGTCTTCATCGACAGCGAGTCCTTGCCGACCGGGATGCCGATCCCGAGTGCCGGGCACAGCTCCATGCCGATCGCCTTGACCGTGTCGAACAGCGCGGCGTCCTCGCCGGCCGTGCCGCACGCGGCCATCCAGTTCGCCGACAGCTTCAGCTTGTCGAGCGATGCGATCGGCGCGCTCGCGATGTTCGTGATCGCCTCGCCGACGGCCATGCGGCCCGATGCCGGCGCGTCGATCACCGCGAGCGGCGTGCGCTCGGCCATCGTCATCGCCTCGCCCTTGAAGCCCGCGTAGTCGAGCGCAGTGACCGCGCAGTCGGCCACCGGCACCTGCCACGGGCCGACCATCTGGTCGCGCACCGACGTGCCGCCGACCGAACGGTCGCCGATCGTGATCAGGAACGACTTGCTGCCGACCGTCGGGTGCTTCAGCACATCGACCGCGACTTCCGACAGCGCGATGCCCGTCACGTCGACCGGCGTGCGCTCGGTCGCCACGCGCGCGACGTCGCGATGCATGCGCGGCGGCTTGCCGAGCAGCACTTCCATCGGCATGTCGACCGGGTATTCGTCGGCGCCCGTCGCTTCGTCGTCGACGAGCTTCAACTGGCGTTCGTCGGTCGCGACGCCGACCACCGCGAACGGGCAGCGCTCACGCGCGCAGATCGCCTCGAAGCGCGGCAGGTCGGCCGGCGCGATCGCCAGTACGTAACGCTCCTGCGCTTCGTTCGACCAGATTTCGCGCGGCGACAGGCCCGATTCCTCGAGCGCGACCTTGCGCAGTTCGAAACGCGCGCCCTTGCCCGCGCCGTCGACGATCTCGGGGAACGCGTTCGACAGGCCGCCCGCGCCGACGTCATGGATGCTCAGGATCGGGTTTTCCGCGCCGAGCTGCCAGCAGCCGTTGATCACTTCCTGCGCGCGACGCTCGATTTCGGGGTTGCCGCGCTGCACCGAGTCGAAGTCGAGCTCGGCCGTGTTCGCGCCGGTCGCCATCGAGCTCGCGGCGCCGCCGCCCATCCCGATCCGCATGCCGGGGCCGCCGATCTGGATCAGCAGCGAGCCTGCCGGCACGTCGTGCTTGTGCGTATGTTGATCGGCGATGTTGCCGAGGCCACCCGCGATCATGATCGGCTTGTGATAGCCATGCACCTTCCCGCCGACGTTCTGCTCGTACACACGGAAATAGCCGCCGAGGTTCGGGCGGCCGAATTCGTTGTTGAACGCGGCGCCGCCGAGCGGGCCGTCGATCATGATCTGCAGCGGCGATGCGATGCGGTCCGGACGACCGTACGGGCCGTGCGCGTCGTTCGGGTTGCGCTCGCCGACCGGCTGCGCTGCGTCACGTGCGTTTTCCCACGACTGGCGGGCGTCCGGCAGGTCGAGGTTCGACACGGTGAAGCCCGTCAGGCCGGCCTTCGGACGCGCGCCGCGGCCCGTCGCGCCTTCGTCGCGAATCTCGCCGCCCGCGCCGGTCGCCGCACCCGGGAACGGCGAGATCGCCGTCGGGTGGTTGTGCGTCTCGACCTTCATCAGCGTGTGCGTGAGCTCGGTGTGACGGCCGTAGCGCTCGCCCGGCTCGCCGGCCGCGCCCGCGTTGCGCGGGAACCAGCGCTCGGCTTCCGCGCCGACCATGATCGACGAGTTGTCCGAATACGCGACGATCGTGCCCTGCGGGTTCAGCTTTTCGGTGTTGCGGATCATCGCGAACAGCGACATGTCCTGCGCTTCACCGTCGATCGTCCACTGCGCGTTGAAGATCTTGTGGCGGCAGTGCTCGCTGTTCGCCTGCGCGAACATCATCAGTTCGACGTCGGTCGGATTGCGTTCGAGCTTGCGGAACGCGTCGACCAGGTAGTCGATCTCGTCGTCGGCGAGCGCGAGGCCCAGCTCGACGTTCGCGCGCTCGAGCGCGCCGCGGCCGACGCCCAGCACGTCGACGCTCGCCAGCGGCTTGGCCGGCAACTCGTCGAACAGGTGCTTCGCGTCGTCGCGCGCCGCGACCACGCTTTCGGTCATCCGGTCATGCAGCGCATCCACGACGGCTGCGCGCGCGTCGTCGGACAGCGCCTTCTTGCCGCCGAGCAGACCCGACTTCAGCGTGACCGTGAATTCGACGCCGCGCTCGATGCGGCGCACCTGCGTGAGGCCGCAGTGCTGCGCGATGTCGGTCGCCTTGCTCGCCCACGGCGAAACCGTACCGAAGCGCGGCAGCACGACGAAGGTCTCGACCGTGCCCTTCTCGGCTGCCGGCTGGAACGGCTCGCCGTAGTGCATCAGCGCGTCGATGCGCGTGCTGTCGTCGGCCGACAGCGGCTCGGCCGCATTGACGAAGTGCAGGAACTGCCCGCGCACCGCGACGATGTTGGCGTCGATTTGCCTGAGCGTGTCGAGCAGACGGGTTTGACGGAAATCGGAGAGGGCCGAAGCGCCGGGAAAACACGAGAAGTGAGCCATGGGCTGGACTGACGTCGATGAGTCGCGCGAGGTGGCGACGTGGGGCGAAAGGAAGGCCGTAATTATACCCGGAAGTCGGGCGCCCAAGACCGGCCGATCGGTAGTCCGCGTGCACCGCAACGGTGCCCGGGTGCGCACGGCGCACGGCCGCCCGCCGGGCCGGCCCGCGCGGGTGCGGGCGCCGGCCGCCATGGTGCGACCGCACGGCGCATGCTCGCCCGACGCCGGTTTCCGCGATTTTGGCGCTATCATTCCGGGTTCACCGGGCCCGGGCCCTCAGCGAATTCTCACCGGGCGGCGTGCGCGCCGCCCGTCATCGAAGCAATCCATGGATGTCATCGTCATCGGCGGCGGAATCAGCGGCGTCGCCACCGCCTACCAGTTGCGCGCGGCCGGCCATCGCGTGTGCGTGGTCGAACGCCACGCGACCGTCGCGCAGGGTGCGACCTACGGCGACGGCGGCGCACTGCTGCCGAGCCCGCTCGACGTCTGGTTCGGCCCGACCTTCATGCGCCAGCGCCAGCCGCACGACAGCGGCATCGTCTACAAGCCGGGTTTCAACGGCGGCGTGCGCCGCTTCGTCAAACAGCTCGGCACGCTGCGCGAGCCCGACGCGTTCGCCGCGCAGTACGCGCGGCTGCGCCCGCTGATCGACGCGTCGCGCGACACGCTCGCCGATATCGAGGCACGCCTCGAACTCGAATTCGAGCAGAAGCCCGGCATCCTGCACGTCGTGCGCGACCCGCGCGACTGGGAAGCGCTGCAGCCCGCGCTCGACCTGCTGCGCACGCTCGACCAGCCGTACCGCACGCTCACCGCCGACGAATGCGCGGCGCTCGAACCGTCGGTGCCGGCCGAACCCGGCTTCGCGGGCGGCGTGCTGCTCGAAACCGAGCGCACCGGCAACTGCCCGCTGTTCGCGAAACTGGTCAAGCAGACGCTCGACGAGCATGGTGTGCAGTTCCGCTTTGGCGCTGACGTCGCCGCGATCCGCGTCGACAACGGCCGCGCCGCGGTCGAGCTCGTGCCGTCCGGCCAGCGGACCGCGGCCAAGGCGCGCGAAGTCGACGTGATTTCCGCCGACGCGATCGTAGTCGCCGCCGGCGCCGGCAGCGTGCCGCTGCTCGAACGGCTCGGCTGGCGCCTGCCGCTGCACCCGGTGCGCGTCCACACGCTCACCGCGCCGGTCGCGTACGAAGAACATGCGCCGCACCTGAGCGTCGTCGATTCGATCAAGCGGATCTCGATCACACGCACCCATCAGCGGCTGCGCATCGGCGGCGGCGCCGTGCTGCAGAGCCTCGCCGACACCGCGAAACCGCTCGCCGAGCCGCTGTCCGAGGCCGCGCTCGCCCTGCTCGGCCAGGCCGTCCACGACTGGGTGCCGGGCGCCGCCAAAATCTCGGCCGCGCTGTCGTGGCAAGGCATGCAGCTGCTGTCGCCGGACGGCCTGCCCGTCGTGGGTCCGACCCCGCATCCGCGCGTGTTCGTCAATTTCGGGCATGGCCCGACCGGCTGGGGGCTCGCGTGCGGGTCTGCTAAAGTGGTGACCGACTACCTGGGCGGCGACGCCCAGCAGTGGCCCGCCGACACGCTCGCCGCGCTCAGCGCCGGCCGCTTCACGACCTGACCGCCACGGGCCCGTCTCGTGGCGGCATCCTTGCCAGCCGCCACGATCCCGATGACCGTTACCCGCCCGCTTCCCGATTCCGATCCGATCGCACTGCTGCGCGTCGCCGACCTGCGCGCGGCCGAAGCCGACGCCACCGCCGCACTGCCGCCGCACACGCTGATGGGCCGTGCGGGCGCCGCCGCTGCGCACTGGCTGTCCGAGCGCGTCGCCGGCGATGACCGCCCCGTCTGGTTCGCGGTCGGCCCCGGCAACAACGGCGGCGACGCACTGGTAGCCGCCGCGCATCTCCAGCAGCTCGGTGTCGCGACGCAGGCGTGGATGCCGGTACCGGTCAAACCGGACGACGCGCAATGGGCGCTCGGCCTCGCACGCGCGGCCGGCGTCCCGCTGTCGGCCACGCCGCCCGCCTCGCTGGACGAATACGCGTGGGTCGTCGACGGGTTGTTCGGCATCGGTCTCGGCCGCGCGCTCGACGGCGCATTCGCCGAGCAGGCCACGCGCATCGCCACGCATGCGCGCAACGGCGGTCGTGTGCTCGCACTCGACGTGCCGAGCGGGCTCGACAGCGATACCGGCCGGATCGTCGGCGCGGGCGTCGCCGTCGCGGCCACCCATACGCTCACCTTCATCGGCGCGAAGCCGGGCCTCTACACGGGTGACGGCCGCGACTTCGCCGGCGAGATCGACATCGCGTCGCTCGACGTCGCGCCGCCCGCCGCACCGGCCATCGTGCTGAATGCGCCCGCGCGGTTCGCCGCGGCGCTCCCCGCGCGTGCATTCTCGTCGCACAAGGGTACGTACGGCAGCCTTGCCGTACTCGGCGGCGACACCGGCATGTGCGGCGCACCGATCCTGGCCGCGCGCGCCGCGCTGTTCGCGGGCGCCGGCAAGGTACATGTCGGCTTCCTCGGCGCCGGTGCGCCGCCGTACGATCCGCCCTTCCCCGAACTGATGCTGCACCCGGCCGATACCCTCGACCTCGGTGCGATGAGCGCGATCGCCGCCGGTTGCGGGCTCGGCACGCGCGAGGCCGCGGCGACGCTCGTGCGCGACGTGCTCGCACACGCCGCCGCGACGCTGCTCGATGCCGACGCGCTGAACCTCGTCGCGACGCACGCGGATCTCGCGGCCGCCGTCGCCGCACGCGGCGCGCGCGGCAATCCGTGCGTGCTGACGCCGCATCCGCTCGAAGCCGCACGGTTGCTCGGCAGCGACACGGCCGCCGTGCAGCACGACCGCATCGCGGCCGCGCAAGCGCTTGCGGCACGTTATATGGCGATCGTCGTGCTGAAAGGCTCGGGCACGGTGATTGCGGCGCCCGACGGCCGCGTGACGATCAACCCGACCGGCAACGCGGCGCTTGCTACCGGCGGCACCGGCGATGTACTCGGCGGCCTGATCGGCGCGCTGCTCGCGCAGCGCGTCGCGCCGTACGAAGCGGCGCTCGCGGGCGTCTACCTGCACGGGCTCGCGGCCGACACGCTGACCGCGAACGGCATCGGCCCTTCCGGGCTCACCGCAGGCGAACTCGCACCGATGGTGCGCTCGCTGATCAATCGCCTTTTTTATGCGTCGCCGCGCGCCGACACGTAACGCCGCTATACTGACTGCCCCGTCGCACGGCGGGCCCTCTCGTCCGCCGGCCTTCCGATCCCGATGAGCCGGCGCGGCATTCCTCCCGATTCACGCTTCACTCGAACCGCCATGACGCTGAATTCGCTCCCCGCCTGGACTGCCCTTCAATCCCACTTCGAACAGATTCGTCACGCCCGGCTGCGCGACTGGTTCGCGCCGGAAAACGATCGCGCGCCGACGCGCGCCGAACGCTTCACGATTCCGGGCGGCGGTCTCGCCGCCGATTTCTCGAAGAACCGCATCAACGACGAAACGCTGCGCCTGCTCGCGCAACTCGCGCGCGACGCGGGTGTCGAAGCGCGCCGCGACGCGATGTTCGCGGGCGAGATCGTCAACCCGACCGAAGGTCGCGCCGCGCTGCACACCGCACTGCGCGCGACCGATCCGCAAGCGCCGTTCCACGCACAGGTGAGCGCCGAGCGCGCGAAGATGGCGACGTTCGCGCGCGCCGTGCGCAGCGGCACGTGGACCGGCTACACGGGCAAGCGCATCCGTCACGTGATCAACATCGGTATCGGCGGCTCCGATCTCGGGCCGAAGATGGTCGTGCATGCGCTGCATC
Organism: Burkholderia sp. BCC1999; assembly: GCF_905339975.1. Lineage (NCBI taxonomy): Bacteria > Pseudomonadati > Pseudomonadota > Betaproteobacteria > Burkholderiales > Burkholderiaceae > Burkholderia > Burkholderia sp. BCC1999. The sequence goes on from NZ_CAJPHP010000003.1 coordinate 106,854, forward strand.
ACGTCGCGACGCCGGAAATCTCGACCCACTTCGTATCGAACGTCGACGGCGCCGATCTCGCGCGTGTGCTCGAACAGGTCGATCCCGAGGAAACGCTCGCGATCATCGTGTCGAAGACTTTCACGACGCTCGAGACGATGACCAACGCACGCTCGCTGCGCGACTGGTTCGTCGCGCGCGGCTGCCCCGAGGACGCGCTGTCGAAGCACTTCGTCGGTGTATCGGCGAACCCGGCCGAAGTCGTGAAGTTCGGCATCGCCGCGGAGAACGTGTTCGAAATGTGGGATTGGGTCGGCGGCCGCTATTCGCTGTGGTCGGCGGTCGGGCTGTCGATCATGATCGCCATCGGCCCCGAGCAATTCGACGAACTGCTCGCCGGCGCGAACGACATGGACCGCCATTTCCGCGAAGCGCCGCTGGAACGCAATCTGCCGGTGCTGCTCGGCATGATCGGCATCTGGTACCGGAATTTCTTCGGCTCGCAGAGCTATCTCGTTGCACCATACTCGGAAGCGCTGCACTACCTGCCGTCGTACCTGCAGCAGCTCGAAATGGAGAGCAACGGCAAATCCGCGCGCCTGGACGGCACCTTCGTCGATTACCCGACGTCGGCCGTTACGTGGGGCGAGCCGGGCACCAACGGTCAGCACGCGTTCTTCCAGATGCTGCACCAGGGGCCGACGATCGTCCCGATCGACTTCATCGCGGTGCTGACGCCCGAGCACCTGCTCGCGAGCCATCATCCCAAGCTGCTCGCGAACTGCTTCGCGCAGAGCGAGGCACTGATGCTCGGCCGTACGCTCGAAGAGGCCCGCAAGGTCGCCGGGCCCGGCAAGGAGGCGCTCGCGCCGCACCTGACGTTCCCCGGCAATCGCCCGACCACGACGCTGCTCGTCGATGCGCTGACGCCGCGCACGCTCGGCGCGCTGATCGCGCTTTACGAACACAAGGTGCTCGTGCAGGCAACGGTGTGGGACATCAATCCGTTCGACCAGTGGGGCGTCGAGCTCGGCAAGATTCTCGGCAAGGTCGTGGAAGCCGACCTGTCGGCCGAATCGGTCGATCCGGCGAAGCACGACTCGTCGACCACGGCGCTGATCGAGCGCGCCCGCGCGGCGCTCAAGCGCTGACGCAACAGGCGCATGGCCATGCCGGCCGCGCAGTACACCCTGCACGGCCGGCAGAACAATTCATGGGTGGCGCTATGCCGTATGCGGCGCGACGATGCGACCGGTGTCGAGCGTCACGGTCGTCGCGCAGCGACGCGCGAGTTCGGCATCGTGCGTGACGAGCACGAGCGTTGCGCCGTGCGTGCGGTTCAGCTCGAACATCAGGTCGATGACGGCATGGCCCGTCGCCGCGTCGAGACTGCCGGTCGGCTCGTCGGCAAACAGGATCGCCGGGCGCGTGACGAACGCGCGCGCCAAAGCGACGCGCTGCTGCTCGCCGCCCGACAACAGCTTCGGATAATGCGCGGTGCGCTCGCCGAGCCCGACCTGCACGAGCAGCGCGCGAGCGCGATCCGCCGCATCGCGTGCGCTGATGCCGCCCTGCAACTCAAGCGGCAGCATCACGTTCTCGAGCGCCGTCAGGTGCGGCATCAGCTGGAACGACTGGAACACGAACCCGACCGCGCCGTTACGCAGCGCGGCACGCTCGTCCTCGTCGAGCTGGTCGAGCGCGCGGCCGAGCAGGCGAACCGTGCCGCTCGTCGCGCTGTCCAACCCTGCGAGCAGGCCGAGGAGCGTCGATTTACCCGACCCCGACGCGCCGACGATCGCAAGGCTGCTGCCCGGCCGCACGGCAAGCGTGATGCCATCGAGAATCGTCAGCTCGCCCGTCGCATCGGCGACCCGCTTGCACACGTCATGGACTTCGATGATCGGATCGGTAATCTTGAACATGGACACGACATTTCGCTGGAAAAGACGCACGGCGGTCGCCGCGCTGCTGGGCACCCTGCTGGCCGTCGCCGTACCGGCACACGCCGCGACGGCGCCAGCATCGGGCCAGCCCGTGATCGTCGTCCTCGGCGACAGCCTGTCGGCCGAATACGGGCTGCCGCGCGATACCGGCTGGGTAGCGTTGCTGCGGCAACGGCTTACGACGGAGCGAGTTGATTATAGCGTCGCGAACGCCAGCGTCAGCGGCGACACCACGAGCGGCGGCCGCGCGCGGCTGCCCGCGGTGCTGCAGCGGCTCAAGCCGTCGATCGTGGTCGTCGAACTCGGCTCGAACGATGCGCTGCGCGGTGTGCCGCTCGCGACGACCGAGCAGAACCTGCGCGACATCATCGCCGGCGCGCGGCGCGTGCAGGCCAAGGTCGTGCTGGTCGGCATGTACGTGCCACCGAATTACGGCCCCGACTACACGCAGAAGTTCCACGCCGTCTATACGCGCCTGTCGAAGGATCTCGGCGTGCCGCTCGTGCCGTTCCTGCTGGCCGGCATCGAGAACAAGCCCGAGATGTTCCAGGCTGACCAGATGCATCCCACTCAGCAGGCGCAGGGCATTCTGCTCGACAACGTGTGGCCGGCGCTGAAACCGTTGCTCGGCAAGCCGCGCGGCTGACGCCGCCTCCCCGCCGGAAAACACAAAGCCCCGCTCGAAGCGGGGCTTTTTTGGTTGCGTGCGAAACGATACTCAGTTGTCGCCGTCTTGCTTCTGGCTGGCCGTCGAACCGTACAGCTTCACCTTCGAGCGATCGCGCAGCGCGGTGAGATAGGCCTCGCCTTCGCTCTGTGCGTCGACTTGCGCCATCTGCTGCTGCGCGGCCGCCAGTTGCTGCGGATCGACCGCCGAACCGGGGATCACGGCATTCACGCGGTAGATCGCGTAGCCGTCCGCGCCGAGATCGACACCGACGTAGGCCGGCAGCGTCTTCGCGTCGACCTTGTAGACGGCGCTCAGTGCAGCCGGCGTCAGGCCTTGCGACTGCGTGCGCGACACCTTCTGCGCAGCGGTGAACCCGTCAGCCGACTTCGACTTCTGCAACTCGGCCAGCTTCGCCGCGCCGTCCTTCTTCGCGAGTTCCGCAGCCTGCTCGGCAACGACCTTCTGGCGCACGACGTCCTTGATCGCATCGAGCGCGGGCACGGCAGCCGGCTTGTAGTCGGTCACGCGCGCCGAGATCAGCGTGTTGTTCCCGACGTCGATCGCCTGCGTGTTGTTCTGGCTCTTCACCGAATCGTTCGCGAACACGGCGGCCAGGAACTTCGGATTGTTCAGCGGGCTGGTCGGCGGCAGTTGCGGGTTCGGCGTCGGCGTGACGGTGGCCGTCTGGATCGTCAGCTTGTACTTGTCCGCGGCCGGCTGCAGCGTCTTCGCCTTTTCGTACACGGTCGACGTGAAGCCTTCCGCGTTGTCCGTGAACGCCTTCGATGCGTATTGCTGCTTCAGGTCGACCGCGATCTGGTCCTTCACTTCCGCGAACGGCTTCACGGCCGCCGGCTTCACTTCAGTCGCCTTCAGGATGTGGAAGCCGAGATCCGACTGCACGACACCGCTCACGTCGCCCTGCTTGAGCGCGAACGCGGCGTCGTCGAACGCCTTGCCGCCTGCCGTCGAGCCACGCGTGATGAAGCCGAGGTCACCGCCCTTCGCTGCCGACGGCGCGTCCTGCGAGTTCTTCTGCGCGATCTGTGCGAACTGGTCCGGATGCGCCTTCACGTCGGCGAGCAGTTGCTCGGCCTTCGTCTTCGCTGCCGCCTTGTCGGCCGCGCTGGCGCTGCCCGGCGCCGCGATGAAGATGTGGCTCACGCGCACCTGCGCTTCGGTGCGGAAGTGCGTCGGGTTGTCGTCGTAGAACTTCTTGATGTCCGCGTCGGTCGGCTGCGCGCTCGCGGCCGCTGCGGCCGGCGAATACACGAGGTACTGGATCGTCGCGGTCTCCGGCGTCGCGAAGCTCTGCTTGTGCGCGTCATAGTACGCGGTGAGCTGTGCATCGGTCGGCTGGACCTTCGCCGCGAAGTCGCTCGTCTTCAGCACGAGCGCCTGCACTTCGCGCTGCTGCGCGGCCAGTTCGGACAGACGTTGCGCGAGACTCTTCGGCGTAAATGCACTCGACACGATGCTGGCCGGAATCTGTTGCAGCGACAGGCTGTAGCGCACGCGCTCCTGGTACTGTTCGGGCGTCATCCCCTGGAACGACAGCAGCTGCGCATAGCGCTCGACGTCGATCGTACCGTCGGGCTTCTTCAGCGACGCGATCATCGGGTCGCTCATCAGCGCATCGCGCACGGCGTTGTCGGAGGCGGTGAGGTGGAGGCGTTGCGTCTCGTCGGCCAGCACACGTTGCTGGATCAGGCCGTCGAGCACTTGCTTGCGATGCTCGGGCGTATCGAACATCTTGATGTCGAACTGCCCGCCGAGCGCCTGGCGCGCCTGGTCGATCTGCTGGCGGAACGCGCCGTCGAATTCGACCCGCGTGATCTTGTGCCCGTTGACTGCCGCGACGTTCGCACTGTCGTCGAAGAAGCCGCGGAAGCCTTGGATCCCGACGAAACCCAGCCCCGGCAACACGATCAGGAGCAGGAGCGCCATCATCAGGCGCTGGTGATTACGGAAGAAATCGAGCATGCGTGACGGGAAAATTGGACAAAACGTCCGATATTACAACATACGGGGTGGGACGGGAGAAAAGCAGGTGCGCTGCGTGCGGGCGCAGCTGGCAACGCAAATGAAAAAGCCCGCACAACGCGGGCTTTTTCATTTTTTGGCGGAGCGGACGGGACTCGTCGACATCGTGCAGGACGCGCAGACAACTGCCTCCGCTCCGCAGTCACGCGCCCGATACGGGCGCAACAACTGGACGCACAAACAACAATGCCCGCTCGAGGCGGGCATTGTTGTTTGTTTGGCGGAGCGGACGGGACTCGCCTACATCCTGCAGGCCGCGGATGCGCGTGCACGCGCATCCCTTCGAGTCCCGCCGGAAGCCGCGCAGGCGGCTTCCTCCGCTCCGCAGTCACGCGCCCGCAAGCGGGCGCAACCTACGACACAAATGAAAAAGCCCGCACAAGGCGGGCTTTCTCATTTTTTGGCGGAGCGGACGGGACTCGAACCCGCGACCCCCGGCGTGACAGGCCGGTATTCTAACCGACTGAACTACCGCTCCTTGGTCTGGCTGAATCAGGAAACTGGTGGGTGCTGAGGGGTTCGAACCCCCGACCTACGCCTTGTAAGGGCGCCGCTCTACCAGCTGAGCTAAGCACCCGTTTCCGATTCGTTCTGACTGCGATCTGCGTTTCCGCATCAACAACCAGCGAGCCCGCAAGTTTAATTCATCCCCGATCATTTTGCCAAGCCCCCACGCGATTTTTTTCAACGTTCATGCACGCGTTTTCAATGCGCATAAAAAAACCCGCGGACACGCCGCGGGTTTCGTGAACAACCGTCAACAACGACGGCGTTCAGGGGCTCAGTGCTTGACGACTTCCGTCGAGCCGGCATCCTTCGCCGCCTCGCCAACCGGCGCTGCTGCCTTCGCCTCTTCTTCCGGCGGCAGCGGCGTCGGCGAACGCTCGAGCGCGAGCTCCAACACCTTGTCGATCCAGCGGACCGGCACGATCTCGATCGCGTTCTTCACGTTGTCCGGAATGTCCGCGAGATCCTTCACGTTCTCTTCCGGAATCAGCACGAGCTTGATGCCGCCGCGATGCGCAGCCAGCAGCTTTTCCTTCAGCCCGCCGATCGGCAGCACTTCACCACGCAACGTGATTTCGCCCGTCATCGCGACATCGGCACGCACGGGGATACCCGTCAGCACCGACACCAGCGCGGTCGTCATCGCACCGCCGGCGGACGGACCGTCCTTCGGCGTCGCGCCTTCCGGCACGTGGATGTGGATGTCCTGCTTCTCGAACGCTTCGTCCTTGATGCCCAGACGGCGCGAACGCGAGCGCACGACCGAACGCGCAGCCTCGACCGATTCCTTCATCACGTCGCCGAGCGAACCCGTACGGATCACGTTGCCCTTGCCCGGCATCACTGCAGCTTCGATCGTCAGCAGATCGCCGCCGACTTCCGTCCACGCGAGACCCGTGACCTGACCGACCTGGTTTTCCTTCGCCGCGAGGCCGAAGTCGTACTTGCGCACGCCGAGGAACGTGTCGAGGTTTTCACCGTCGACCTTGATCGCACCCGATGCCTTCTTCAGCAGCAGCATCTTCACGACCTTGCGGCAGATCTTCGACACTTCCCGCTCGAGCGAACGCACACCGGCTTCACGCGTGTAGTAGCGGATGATGTCGCGGATCGCCTGTTCGGTGACATCGATCTCGCCGTCCTTCAGCCCGTTGTTCTTCTTCTGCTTCGGCAGCAGGTAACGCTGAGCGATGCTGACCTTCTCGTCTTCCGTGTAACCCGACAGACGGATCACTTCCATCCGGTCGAGCAGCGGCGGCGGGATGTTCAGCGAGTTCGACGTCGCGACGAACATCACGTCCGACAGATCGAAGTCGACTTCGATGTAGTGATCGGCGAACGTGTGGTTCTGTTCCGGATCGAGCACTTCGAGCAGCGCCGACGACGGATCGCCGCGGAAATCCATGCCCATCTTGTCGACTTCGTCGAGCAGGAAGAGCGGATTGCGCACGCCGACTTTCGTCAGGCTCTGCAGGATCTTGCCCGGCATCGAACCGATGTACGTACGGCGGTGGCCACGGATCTCGGCTTCGTCACGCACGCCGCCCAGCGCCATCCGGACGAACTTGCGGTTCGTCGCCCGTGCGATCGACTGGCCGAGCGAGGTCTTGCCGACGCCCGGGGGCCCGACGAGGCACAGGATCGGCGCCTTGACCTTGTCCACGCGCTGTTGCACCGCGAGATACTCGAGGATCCGTTCCTTGACCTTCTCGAGGCCGAAGTGATCTTCGTCGAGTACCTGCTCGGCGTTCGACAGGTCGTTGTTGACCTTGCTCTTCTTGCGCCACGGCAGGCCGATCAGCGTGTCGATGTAGTTGCGCACGACGGTCGCTTCCGCCGACATCGGCGACATCAGCTTCAGTTTCTTCAGCTCGGCGTCGGCCTTCTTCTTGGCTTCCTTCGGCATGCGCGCAGCGTTGATGCGCTTCTCGAGTTCCTCGAGATCCGCACCTTCCTCGCCTTCGCCCAGTTCCTTCTGGATCGCCTTGACCTGTTCGTTCAGGTAGTACTCGCGCTGGCTCTTTTCCATCTGGCGCTTCACGCGCCCGCGGATGCGCTTTTCGACCTGCAGGATGTCGATCTCGGCTTCGAGTTGCGCGAGCAGGTGCTCGAGGCGCTCGATGACCGGGAACATCTCGAGGATGTGCTGCTTCTGGTCGAGCTTCAGCGGCAGGCGCTCGGCGATCATGTCCGCGAGGCGGCCTGCTTCGTCGATACCCGACAGCGACGTGAGGATCTCCGGCGGGATCTTCTTGTTCAGCTTCACGTACTGGTCGAACTGCGACACGATCGCGCGGCGCAGCGCTTCCGTTTCAGCGCTGTCGGCGTGATCGGGCTCGAGCGGCATCACTTCGCAGGAGAACTGCGTCTCCTGTTCTTCGATCGACAACGCCTTTGCGCGCTGCAAGCCTTCGACGAGCACCTTCACGGTGCCGTCCGGCAGCTTCAGCATCTGCAGGATGTTCGCGATACAACCGACCTCGTACATGTCCTTTTCGGTCGGTTCGTCCTTGGCCGCGGTTTTCTGGGCGACGAGCATGATGTGCTTGCCGCCTTCCATCGCTGCTTCGAGGGCCTTGATCGATTTCGGCCGGCCCACGAAGAGCGGAATTACCATGTGCGGGAAAACGACGACATCCCGCAGCGGCAGCAGCGGGAGCGTGATGCGTTCCGGCGGGAGAAGTTGGGTGCCTGACATTTCATTTCCCCATGAGTGGAATCAATTGTTCGGTAATTGAGGCCGCCACAACGAATTGCAAGCCTTCAAGTGCGGGAAATATTCGGTAAGAAAGTAACCACCGCGTTTCGAGTCAGAGTTACCCACAAGATAAACGAAAAAAAGCCGCCCACGGTCTCATGAACGGCCTTTTTCGCAGAACATCGTCGGCAAGCCGGTCAGTTCGAACCCGCCACCTTCGGCGTGTCCTCGTAGATCAGCAAAGGCTTGCCGTCGCCATCGATGACGTTCTCGTCGATGATGACTTTGCTGACCCCTTTCATCGTCGGCAGCTCGTACATCACGTCGAGCAACGCCTGTTCGATGATCGAACGCAAACCGCGCGCGCCGGTCTTGCGGCGGATCGCCTTGCGGGCGACTGCCTGCAACGCGCCCGGCCGGATCTCGAGCTCGACGCGCTCCATCGCGAACAGCTTGTGATACTGCTTGACGAGCGCATTCTTCGGCTCGACCAGGATCTTCATCAGCGCCGCTTCATCGAGCTTGCCGAGCGTCGCGACCACCGGCAGGCGGCCGATCAATTCGGGGATCAGACCGAATTTGATCAGGTCTTCCGGTTCCGTCTCGCGCAGCACTTCGCCCGCGTCGCGTTCCTGCTTGCTCTTGACCGTCGCGCCGAAGCCGATGCCGGTTTTCTCCGTGCGATCGGTGATCACCTTTTCGAGACCGTCGAACGCGCCGCCGCAGATGAACAGGATGTTGGTCGTGTCGACCTGGATGAAATCCTGGTTCGGGTGCTTGCGGCCACCTTGCGGCGGCACCGACGCCATCGTGCCCTCGACGAGCTTCAGCAGTGCCTGCTGGACGCCCTCGCCCGACACGTCGCGCGTGATCGACGGGTTGTCCGACTTGCGGCTGATCTTGTCGATTTCGTCGATGTAGACGATCCCGCGCTGGGCCTTGTCGACCTCGTAGTTGCAGTTCTGCAACAGCTTCTGGATGATGTTCTCGACGTCCTCGCCGACGTAGCCGGCTTCGGTCAGCGTCGTCGCATCGGCGATCACGAACGGCACGTTCAGCAACCGCGCGAGCGTCTGCGCGAGCAGCGTCTTGCCGGAGCCCGTCGGGCCGATCAGCAGGATGTTGCTCTTCGACAGCTCGACGTCGTCCTTCTTGTCGAGATGCTTCAGGCGCTTGTAGTGGTTGTACACGGCCACCGCGAGGATCTTCTTCGCACGCTCCTGGCCGATCACGTACTGATCGAGGATGTCGCGAATTTCCTGCGGGCTCGGCAAATCCGACCGGGACAGGCTGGCCTCGACGCCGGCGGCAGCCGCCTCGTCGCGAATGATCTCGTTGCAGAGGTCGATACATTCATCGCAGATGAACACCGATGGGCCCGCGATGAGTTTTTTCACCTCATGCTGGCTCTTCCCGCAAAACGAGCAATACAACAGCTTCTCGCTGTTCGAACCTTTTTTGTCCGCCATGAATGTAGAGCCTCCGGACAGGTAAATGACATGATACGCCGAATGCTCCGGACGCCGCGCCTAGGGCGCGACCGGAGCCGGCTGGATGTGCTTGCCGCAGATGCTCAGGGCGTTCGGGGCAGCAGGGGCCGCCGCACGAATCGGGGCGGCACCCTACTTACGCTCACGGGCGCTTCAGCAACACCTGATCGATGAGCCCGTACGCCTTCGCATCCTCGCTCGACATGAAGTTATCACGGTCGGTGTCGCGCGCGATGCGCTCGACGTCCTGGCCCGTGTGCTGCGCGAGCAACTGGTTCAGCCGCTCCTTCAGGTAGAGGATTTCGCGTGCCTGGATCTCGATGTCGGACGCCTGGCCGCGCGCGCCGCCGAGCGGCTGGTGAATCATCACGCGCGAGTTCGGCAGCGCGAAGCGCTTGCCCTTCGCACCCGACGCGAGCAGGAACGCGCCCATGCTGGCCGCGAGGCCCATGCACAGCGTCGACACGTCCGGCTTGATGAACTGCATCGTGTCGTAGATCGCCATGCCGGCCGACACCGACCCGCCCGGGCTGTTGATATACAGGCTGATGTCCTTGTCGGGATTCTCGCTCTCGAGGAACAGCAATTGCGCGACCACGAGATTGGCGGTCTGGTCGTTCACTTCGCCGACCATGAACACCAGGCGCTCCTTCAGGAGACGCGAGTAGATATCGTACGAACGCTCGCCGCGGCCGCTCGTTTCGACGACGATCGGCACCAGCCCCAGCGCTTGCGCCTCGAAACCCTGCGGCGCGTTCGAAGCAAGCATGTCCAGCAATTCAGCGCGAGTGATCATTCAATGAACCTTGTTCGAATGGAAAATTGAACGGAAGGAAGCCGCCCGCTCAATCGCCATATTAATGGCAACCGTGCGCTTGACGTAAAAACGGCGTGCGGGCCGTCGCTCCGACAGCCGGCACGCCGCTAGAGCAACACTTACGCTTGCGCCGATGCGCTCGCGAGTGCCTCGAAGCTCACTTCCTTGTCCGTCACCTTCGCCTTGCCCAGCACGAAATCGACGACGTTGCTTTCAACGACGAACGCTTCCATCTCGGCGAGGCGCTGCTGGTTGGAATAATACCAGCGGACCACTTCCTTCGGGTCTTCGTAGCTCTTCGCGAACTCGTCGACTTCCGCGCGGATCTGTTCCGGCTTCGCTTCCAGGTTGTTCGACTTCACGAGTTCGGCCAGCACGAGACCCAGCTTCACGCGGCGCTCGGCCTGCTCGGCGAACATTTCCGCCGGGATCGGTGCGTCCTTCGCGTTCGGCACGCCGCGCTGCGCCAGATCCTGGCGAGCCATTTCGACGAGGCGTTGCTGGTCTTGCTCGATCAGCGCCTTCGGCACGTCGAGTTCGGAGATCTTCAGCAGCGCGTCCATCACCTGGTTCTTGACGATCGACTGCGTGCGACGCTTCGCTTCGCGCTCGAGGTTTTCCTTGATCTCGCCGCGCATCTTCGTGAGGTCGCCGTCTTCGATGCCGAGCGACTTCGCGAATTCGCCGTCGATTTCCGGCAGGTGCGGCCACTCGATCTTCTTCATCGTGACCGTGAATTGCGCCGTCTTGCCGGCAACGTCGGCACCGTGGTAGTCGTCCGGGAACTTCAGGTCGAACGTACGCGCTTCACCGACCTTCAGGCCCAGCGCGGCGGTTTCGAATTCCGGCAGCATGCGGCCTTCGCCGAGCACGAACGGGAAATCTTCGGCCGTGCCTCCCTGGAACGCGACGTCGTCGATCTTGCCCACGAAGTCGACCGTCACGCGGTCGCCGTTCTTCGCTGCGGTATCCGCGCCGCCGTCGCCGTGCTCGCCGGCTTCGCCGCGTGCGTGGAAGTGCACGCGCTGCTTGCGCAGGATGTCGAGCGTGCGGTCGATTTCGGCGTCGCTGATCGACGTCGTCGAGCGCTCGACTTCAGCCGTCGCCAGATCACCGATCTTCACTTCCGGGTAGACCTCGAACGTCGCGTCGAACGCGTATGCATCCTCAGCCTGCTCCTGCTTCGGCTCGAAGCTCGGCTGGCCGGCGACGCGCAGGTTTTCCGCGCGGCTGATCGTGAAGAATTCCTGGCCGATCTTGTCGCTCAGCACTTCGGCTTCGACCTGACCCGCGTACTGTTGCGCGACCATCTTCAGCGGCACCTTGCCCGGGCGGAAACCCGGCATGCGCACGTTCTTCGCGAGTTTCTGGATACGGGCGTCGATTTCCTTCTGCACGGTGTCTTTCGGCAGGGAAATCGTCACGCGGCGTTCAAGCTTGCCGAGGTTCTCAACAACGTTAGCCATGGCTTCAATCGTCCTAAAATTATTCGAGCGAATCGGGTTTTCCTTGCCGTGCCTGCCTGCAGCATGCGGTGCGTCGCACTCACACGCCGCGCCGGAGCGCCACGCCATCCCTGCACGCGCCGAATGGCTAGCGCAAGCGGCTCGGAGCACGGCTTTGGCCGGAAGAATCGACTATTCTAGCAAACAATTTTCCTCGTACCGCCAGATCAGCGCGTCGCGCGTGCATCGTCACCATGCCGACAGCCCCGCGCACCGCAACGCGCGCGGATCGCCGCTATGCCGAACGCCGTATCCTCTACGGCCCCACCATCCTGTAAGCTCCAATGGAAAGTGAGCCGTCATTGCGGCCGCGTCATTCTTCACACCAATTACGCCTTCCGGAGACACCATGCCGCAACACCCGTCCGCGCCTGTCGTCGTCATCGCGCCCGATTCGTTCAAAGGCTCGCTTTCCGCCGAGCAGGTCGCGGACGCGATCGCCTCCGGCATCCGCCGCGCCCGGCCCGACGCGGTCGTACGCTGCTGCCCGATGGCCGACGGCGGCGAAGGCACGCTCGACGCGATGCTGGCGGGAGGCGGCACGCGGCGCACGCTGCAGGTGGCCGGCGCGTCGCTCGCGGCACGCGACGCGGCGGTCGGCGTGATCGACGCGCGCACCGCGATCGTCGAGACGGCCGAGATCGTCGGCATTACCGACGCGGTCGGCATGAGCGTACCGGTCGACGCGCGCAGCACGCGCGGGATGGGCGAGGCGATCCGCACGCTGCTCGACGACGGCGTGCGCCGCTTCTTCGTCGCGCTCGGCGGCAGCAGCACCAACGACGCGGGCGCCGGGCTGCTCGCGGGCCTCGGCCTGCAGTGCTTCGACGCCGGCGGCCAGCCGGTCGAGCCCGTGCCGTCGCGGCTCGCCGACATCGCGCGCGTCGACGCGTCGGCACTCGACCCGCGCCTCAAGGAAACGGAATTCATCGGCATGTCCGACGTCGACAACCCGCTGACGGGCGCGCACGGCGCGACCGCGGTGTTCGGCCCGCAAAAGGGTGTGACGCCCGATCAGGTTGCGACCCTCGACGCCGCCCTCGCCCGCTTCGCCGACCTGCTCGAAGCCGAGCTCGACCGCCGCGGCCGCGACCTGCCGGGCGCGGGCGCCGCGGGTGGCCTCGGGTTCGCGCTGCATATGCTCGGCGCGCAGTTCGAAGCCGGCGCCGAAGTGGTCGCGCGCCAGGTCGGGCTCGACGCCGCGCTCGCCGGCGCCGACTGGCTGATCACCGGCGAAGGCCGCTCCGACGTGCAGACGCTGCACGGCAAGGCGCCGTTCATCGCATGCCGTCACGCGCAGGCCGCCGGCGTACCCGCGTCGCTACTGTCGGGTGCGGTCGACCCGGCCGCGCTGCCGCGTCTGTCCGAACATTTTTCCGGCTGTTTTTCGCCGGCTCCCGGGCCGATCACGCTCGACGTCGCGATCCGAGACGCGGCCAATCTGCTCGCGAACGAAGCGGAACAATTGACGCGCCTGAAATACGGTGCACACTGACCGTTGACCCGAGCGCGCGATACAGGAACAATCGGGCCCGCCCTTTTTCTTCAGGATTCGACATGAAAGGCCGTCAAGCCGGGCTCGATCAGTTTCTGACCTATCGCCTCCACGCGCTAACGAAGCGCTCCGACCGCGGGATCGGCGAGGTGTACCGGCACAAGCTCGACATCTCGCTGCCCGAGGCGCGCGTGATCGCCGCCGTCGGCGCGTTCGGTCCGTTCTCGATCATGGATCTCGCGCGTCACACCAATCTCGACAAGAGCCAGGCAAGCCGCGCGGCCGAGGCGCTGCTGCGCCAGGGGCTGCTCGAGCGCAGCGCGAGCGAGGAGGACGGCCGGATCGTGCTGATCGCGCTGACCGTCGACGGTCGCGCACTGCATCGCAAGATCATGCCGATCGTGCGCAAATGGAACGACGGCCTGCTCGCCTGCCTGTCCGACAGCGAACGCCAGACGTTCGAGCGGCTGCTCGACAAGGTCGTCGCGCACGCCACCGAGCGGGACGACTGAGCCGCCTCACGGGCGTCGCGCCGGCCATATTGATCCGACGAATTCGACGGGCTGCCCACGTTGCCTGACCGGCAACGCGGGCGGCCCGCTTTGCGTCATGTGGCGGGCGCGACGAACGTCCCGCGCTTCGCCGCTGGCGCCGGGCCGCACCGGTAGCGGCCCTGCACGCGCTAGAGCCCGCTGTTCGCCGCGCGCTGGCGCAACAGTCCGAGCACCGCGTCGCAGTACGGGGTCGGCACGCCAAGCTTGCGGCCGAGCTCCGGAAACACGCCGAGGATCGGCCCGATCTCGAGCGAACGCCCCGCTTCGACATCCTGCAGCATCGACGTCTTGAACGCGCCGAGCTTACGCGTGAACGCGATCCGCTCGGGTCCGCTCATCCCCGTGGACAGGCCGAGCCTTGCGCCGATCGCCGCCGCCTCCTCCATCATCCGCAGCGCGAGTTCCTGCGTGAACGGATCGCCGAGCAACTGCTCGGTCGTCGACCCCGTCAGCGCACTCAGCGGATTCATGTTCATGTTGCCCCACAGCTTCGTCCAGATCTCGGCCCGGATCGCGGGCGTCGACTCGACGTCGAAACCGCCTGCCGCGAGCGCCGCGGCAAACCGCGCCGTGGCCACGTCGAGCCGCTGATCCGGCGCGCCGACGATCAACCGGTTGCCGCGCCCGCGGCGCACGACGCCCGGCGCATCGGTGCTCGACGACAGGTGCACGACGCAGCCGATCGCCTGCGCGGGCGGCAACGCCGCCGACACCGCGCCGCCCGGATCGACCGCGTCGAGCGGCACGCCGTCGATCGACCCTGCCAGCCCGTGCGTGAACCACCATGGCAGCCCGTTCATCGCCGCGACGATCACGGTGTCCGGCCCGACCAGCGGCGCAATGCGCTCCGCCAGTGCCGGCAGCGCCTGCGCCTTCAGCGCGATCACCACGTAGTCCTGCACGCCGAGCGCCACCGCATCGTCGCTCGCGCGCACCGGCACCGACGAGGTATCGCCGGTTTCGTCGATCACGCGCACGCCGTGCGTGTTCAGCGCGTCGAGCGTCGCGCCGCGCGCGTATGCGCTCACGGTCATGCCGGCCCGCGACAGCGCGGCCGCAAGCAATCCGCCGATCGCGCCGACACCGACCACCGCCGCGCGCACCGACCCTGAATTCGTGTCGTTCATGATGGAATTCCGTCTCCTGGGAGCTGACGAGCATAACGTCAAATAGTTGCGGACACAACCATTCGCGCGGAAGCACGCCATGCGCCCGCATTCGCGTGCTTCAGCGCGGCATGCCGCCTGTTTCGACGGGTTCGACCGGTTCGTCGTCGGCCATGCTGCTGCCGGTGGCGCCGAGCACGCCCGCGATCTGGCTCTTGTCGTGCATGCCGAGCTTGCGGTACGCGCAGCGCAGGTAGTGACGCACGGTCGTCGGCGAAATCTCCATCTGTTGCGCGACCTCCTTGTGCGACCGCCCGGCGCCGTAATAGCGGATCGCCGCCAGCTCGCGCGGGCTCAGCCGGTCGAGCAGCGAGCGCGGCCGCGCTTCGATCTGGAACAGCCCCGCGACGGGCACGCACTGGATGCGCAGCGCGTCGCCGACGAACGGCTGGCTCGACTGGCGCCGCAGGTGCGCGACGAGCGGCTCCGGCACGCGCGCCCCGGCCCAGGCCGGCCACTCGGTGCGCAGCACGTCGTCGAAACCGTGATCGGCATGGTGGAGCACGCCGAAGTTGTCGCACAGCGCGCGCGCCGCCGGCGCCACCGTCTCGGCGCGCTCGCGCGTGAGTTGCGCGGCACGATTGATCGTCAGCGCGGCCGCGAGGTGCGGAATCACCTCCTCGAAGCGACGCGCATCGTCGTCGCTGAACGGGCGATTGAGCCCCTGCCGGTAGATCGACATGAACGTCGTCAGGCCGAAACGGCGATCGAGCGTACACACGCACATCAGCTGCGCGAGCCCGTACTTCACGCACCAGTCGCGAAACCGCGCGTCGAGCCCCGGCTCGACGACCGTCAGCCGCACCGCGCGGCCGTGCGCGCCGTGCAGCGTGCGGTGCGCCAGCGGATCGCAATCGCGCACGCGCTTCCAGTCGATGAAGAACGCGTGCGGCAAACGGTACAGAAAGCTGTTGTGCATCACGGGGCCGGTCGGCGCATGGGTCGCGACGCCGGTCCACGCGGCATCGAACGGAATGAGCGCCTGCAGCAGCGAAAAGAACCGGTATTCGAATTCACCGATGCCGGATTGCGCGGCCACTGCGTACAGGTCGAGCAGCATCAGGCCGAGTTCGCGCTGCGCTGCGTCGCCACGCGTGACACCGTCGAAATCGGCGCGCCGGGACGGCAGCGGCGGCCACGCGAATTCGTCGAGCACGATGGCGGCCGGCACGTCGCGCAGCGCTTCGAGATCCTGCCCGATATCCGTCGTGATCCTCACCTTCCGCTCCCCTGCCCGATCGGGCTGCTGATGTGCGCTACGACACCGGCCGATTATAGCGAGCGGCTTTTTTGGCGGGCCACGGTGCCGGAACGGGCGCCAACCCCATCCATTTGAACGGTGCACGGCACGTTGCTGCTCCGCAGCACGCCGCGCCGCGGCATCGCGCGGCGGTAATGCCGCGCACCGCGGGTTTTCCACACCGTTCATCTGTACGACTGTTCGAAGGTTTTCCCGCTGCGGACACTGCGTCGCGACAACACCAACGACAAACCGATGCAGGACGGTATGGAGAACCCCACGTGACGAAATCCCGCTTCATCCGCGCGGCCGCGACCGCCGCGACGCTTGCCGCGTGCAGCGCCGCCGCCCATGCGCAGTCCGCCCTCACGCTGTACGGCGCGCTCGATGCCGGCGTGCAATACCTGACGCACGCCGACGGACGCCACTCGGCCGTGCAGTTGCAGAACTACGGCATCCTGCCTTCGCAGGTCGGGATCAAGGGCCACGAGGATCTCGGCGGCGGCTGGCGCGCGCTGTTCAAGCTCGAACAGGGTCTCAACCTCAACGACGGCACCGCGACCGCGCCCGGCTACGCGTTCTTCCGCGGCGCGTACGTCGGCATCGCGGGGCCCGTCGGCACCGTCACGCTCGGCCGGCAGTTCAGCGTGCTGTTCGACAAGACGCTCTTCTACGACCCGCTCTGGTACGCGTCGTACAGCGGCCAGGGTGTGCTCGTGCCGATGAATGCGAACTTCGTCGACCATTCGGTGAAGTACCAGTCGCCGACGTTCGCGGGCTTCGACGTCGAGGCGCTTGCCGCGACGTCCGGCGTCGCCGGCAATACACGCGCCGGACGCGTGCTCGAACTCGGCGGCCAGTACACGAGCAACGGGCTGTCGGTCAGCGCCGTACTGCATCAGGCGCACGGCGACGTGGCGGCGGCCGACGACACGTCCGCGCGGCGCCGGGAACTCGGCACGCTCGCCGCACGTTATGCGTTCGCCACGCTGCCGCTCACCGTCTATGCGGGCGTCGAACGCCTGACCGGCGACCTCGATGCGGCGCGCACGATCGTCTGGGGCGGTGCGCGTTACCAGACATCGAACGGGATCGGCCTGAACGCGGGCGTCTATCACACCGATTCGCGCACGCCGGTGATCGGCCACCCAACGCTGTTCATCGCGAGCACCACGTACGCGCTGTCGAAACGCACCGTCGCATACGTGAACCTCGGCTATGCACGCAACAGCGGCCAGAGCTCACAGACCGTCTACGAATACGACCCGACGCCGCTCGCCGGCGCATCGCAGTTCGGCGCGATGGTCGGCATGTACCACCTGTTCTGATTCCCCCAACGAGATCCCGCCATGAAAACCCTGTCCCCGGATGCCGCACGCTCGCCCGACGGCCGTACGCCGGCCTTCGCGCGCTCGACGCTCGTCGCGCTCGTCGTGTTCGCGGCCATCACGCCGCTGCTGCTGCTCGTTGCACCGGCCGTTGCCGGCCAGCTCGCGACGCAACTCGGATTGTCGGCGTCGCAGATCGGCACCTACTTCTTCGTCGAACTCGGTGCGTTCAGCCTCGCGACCGTGCCGTCGTACCTGTGGCTCGGCCGGGTCGACGCGCGCCGCGTCGCCGGATTCGCCATTGCTCTGTTCGGCGCGGGCAACCTGCTGACCGCGCTGTGGATGCCGGGCTTCGCCGCGCTGCTCGCGCTGCGCGCCGTCACCGCACTCGGCGGCGGCTCGCTGATGGTGCTCTGCATGACGAGCGCGGCGACGAGCGAGAACAGCGACCGCGTGTACGGCCTGTGGGTCGTCGGCCAGCTGATCGCCGGTGCGATCGGCCTGTTCGTGCTGCCGCACGTGTTCGCCGCGTTCGGGCTGCGCGCGCTGTATGTCGCGCTCGCCGCGCTCGCACTGTTCGCGGCACCGCTATCGCGCGGCTTTCCGTCGTCGCTCGGCACGCGGACGACGCCCACCCGATCCGCGCACGGCGACGCGACGCAAACGCCGCGAAGCTTCGTCATGCTCGCCATCGGCGCGGTGTTGACGTTCTATCTCGCGATCGGCAGCGTGTGGACCTTCGCGAGCCGTGCCGCGGCCGAGGCCGGGCTCGATCCGCAGTCGACCGGCAACGTGCTCGCGATCGCGAGCGTGATGGGGATCGCGGGCGCTGCGCTCGCATCGTGTGCGGGCGGCCGGCTCGCGCGACGCGCGATGCTGGCGGCCGGTTACGCGCTGCTCGCCGCGTCGCTCGTCGCGCTCGCCGCGATGCGGCACACCGGCGGCTACAGCGCGGCGATTTTCGCGTTCAAGTTCGCATGGACATTCGTGCTGCCGTTCATCCTCGCGACCGTCGCGCAGATCGACACGTCGGGCCGCCTCGTGGCAACGCTCAATTTCGTGATAGGCGCAGGCCTTGCCGCCGGCCCGCTCCTTGCGGGCCTGATGCTCGACGCCGGCGGCACGATGCGCGCGCTGTTCGTGGCCGCGACGGCCGTCGCGATCGTGTCGTTCGCCGCGCTGCGCCATATCGATCGCCGCGCACGCCCTTCCGTTTCCGTTTCCTCCCAACCGTGACAGGTTACGCATCCATGAATCGCACTGCCTTCTTCACCGACGAACGCACTTTCTGGCACACCGGCGGCACACACGCGCTGTTCTTTCCGGTCGGCGGCTGGGTCCAGCCGCCGTCGAGCGCGGGCTACGCGGAATCGCCCGATTCGAAGCGCCGCTTCCTGTCGCTCGTCCAGGCGTCGGGCCTTGCCGCGCAGCTCGACCTGCGCGGCGCCGAGCCGGCCACGACGACCGATCTGCTGCGCATTCATCCGGCGCACTATCTTGACGCGTTCCGCGCGCTCAGCGACGCGAACGGCGGCGACCTCGGCGATCTCGCGCCGTTCGGCAAGGGCAGCTACGAGATCGCCGCGCTGTCGGCCGGCCTCGCGATCGCGGCTGTCGATACGGTCGTCGGCGAGCGCGCGGCCAATGCGTTCTCGCTGTCGCGGCCGCCCGGCCACCACTGCCTGCGCGACCGCCCGATGGGCTTCTGCATGCTGGCGAACATCCCGATCGCGATCGAGGCCGCCCGCGCGAAACACGGCATCGAGCGCGTCGCGGTGATCGATTGGGACGTGCATCACGGCAACGGCACGCAGTCGATCTACTACGACGATCCGGACACGCTGACGATCTCGCTGCACCAGGACCGCTGCTTTCCGCCCGGCTACAGCGGCGCGGACGACCGCGGCGAAGGTGCCGGCATCGACGCAAACCTGAACGTGCCGCTGCTCGCAGGCAGCGGCGACGACGCATATCGCTACGCGTTCGAGCGGATCGTGCTGCCGGCACTGGAGCGCTTTCGCCCCGAGTTGATCGTCGTCGCGAGCGGCCTCGACGCGAGCGCCGTCGATCCGCTCGCGCGCATGCAGCTGCATACCGACAGCTACCGCTTCATGACGCGCGCGGTGAAAGATGCCGCGCAGCGTCATTGCGGCGGGCGGCTCGTGATCGTTCACGAAGGCGGGTATTCGGAGGCGTACGTGCCGTTCTGCGGGCTCGCGATCGTCGAGGAACTGGCCGGCATTCGCACCGATGTCACCGATCCGATGCTCGATCTCGCGATCGCCCAGCAGCCGGGTGAGCGGTTCGTTGCGTTCCAGCGTGCGCTGCTCGACGAACTGGCGACGTCGTTCGGGTTGTAACGCGCGGGAACGGATGTGACGGGGCCGGCCCGCGCCGGCCCTTGCGCGATCCGCGCGGATGGGGTTTCCTGTGCTTTTACCCCTGTTCCGGCTCGAGGCCGCACTCTTCCGATGAAATCGTCCCCGCGCGATGACAACGACAACGCCAAAACGCGCCGCCAGCCATCGAAGCTGGTCCTGAACATCGCCGCCGTCACGGTCGGCCTCATCACGTTCGCGATCGGCGCGGCGTGGGTGATCTACAGCTGGGTCGTCGATCGCGAAGCGCAGTATTTCGCGATTCCGCTGGTGTTCTCGGTGCCGGTGATCGTGGCGGTCGCGATCCGGAGTTTCTGGGAGTAGACGCGCCTGAAATGACAAAGCGCCGCGGTCGGGCGACTCGCGGCGCTTGTTGTCGGGCTGGCTTCAGCTGAAGCAGTGAATCGCGCAGTTCGCTTGCGTGTCAGTCACAGGCCGGGGCGCGGGCACGGATTGGGCGCTGCGCCCTGATAACCGCCGGCGACGGCGCCCAGAGCCGCGCCAGCCAGCGACGTGCCGAGCGCTTTCAGCACGTTTTCGGTCGACAGCGTCTCTCCGCTCGACATCACCCGCCCCGAGTACGCGGAGCACGCCGACGACGATGCAACCGTCTGCACGGGCTTGGCGCTCCATGCGATGTTGTCGGCAGGCGTATTGGCAAAAGCCGGCGCGGCCAGCATCAGTGCCAGAACGGAAAACGGAATGCGTACGGTATTGTTCATCGGTGGCCCCTCGGTCTGTTTGTGCATGTTGTATTCGATCGTGAACACGATATTACACGCGGCCGAGTTTCAATAAGCGGTCGTATGGGCGTGCACGTCAGAGAAAGACGACCATCAACGAAAAAAGCGCTGCGGTCTGTCGACCGGCAGCGCTTTTTTGGGGAACCGTACCCTGGCGGGTACGTATCCGACTTCTGGTGCGTGAGGCCGGACTCGAACCGGCACACCCTTGCGGGCGTCAGGACCTAAACCTGGTGCGTCTACCAATTTCGCCACTCACGCGCATTTCTGTCGCCTGACCGCGCGGCACGCAAGATACGTGCGCCACGCGCCCGGGACTTCATGCCGGCCCGAAAACCGGCACGCCCGATCAGGCGAGCGCGAGATTCTACCCGATCCGCGCGGCGTTGTCTCGCCCCGCCGGCACGCGTCGTGCAGCGATGCTAGAATGCCGCGCTCGACGTTTCGGCACCGCGCCGTCGCGCGTCCCCCGAACCCGCCCCCACCCGATTCCGCCCGTGAACTTCGACGACTACTGTCAGCAAAAGGCCGCCCCTGCGGGCTCCAGCGCCTACTACGCGCTGCGCCAGGCGCCGCTCGCCACGCAGCCGCGCCTGACCGCGCTGTTCGCGCTGCGCCGCGAACTCGAGGAAACCGTCAAGGAAACCAGCGACCCGACCGTCGGACACACGAAGCTCGCGTGGTGGCACAAGGAACTCGCGGCACTGGCCGACGGGCAGCCGTCGCACCCCGTCACGAAGGCGCTCGCGCAGCATCATCCGGCGATCGCCGCCGAAGCCGATGCGTTGCGCACGCTCGTCAACGGCTACGGGATGGATCTCGAACAGGCGCGCTACCTCGATTTCGCGAACCTGCAGCGCTACATCGCGCAGGTCGGCGGCACCTTCGCGTCACTGGTTGCGCGCGCAAGCGCGGCGAACCCGGCCGACCCGCAGCCGTGGGCCGCGGACGCCGGCCGCGCGCTGATGCTCGCTCAATTCGTGCAGGAACTCGGCAACGACGCGCGCCATGGCCGCATCTACCTGCCAATCGACGAACTGCAGCGCTACAACGTGACCGCGGCCGATCTGCTGAACGGCCGCTACAGCCCGGCCTTCACCGAATTGCTGCAGTTCCAGACGGCCCGCGCGCGTGAAGCGCTCGCGGCCGCCGAAGCGGCGATCCCCGCCTCCGAACGCCGCTCGCAACGCACGCTGCGCGCGCAGATCGCACTGGCCGGCGCGCTACTCGACGAAATCGAGCGCGACGGCTACCAGGTACTGCACCAGCGCATCGCGCTGACGCCGATCCGCAAGCTGTGGATCGCGTGGCGCGCGTCGCGCCGCCGCTGACCCCACGCATCACGCCTTCAACAACGGCAGCGTATCGAAGCGCTGCTGCAGCACGCGCGACGCATCGAGCCCCCACCACGGCCCGAGCACGGTCGCATAGAGCTGGCGGAAATCGACCGCGACCGGCAGGTTGCCGTTGCCGTCGAGCCGGCCGAGCGCCGGCGGCGCACCGTACAGTCCGCCGGCCACGCGGCCGCCCATCACGAAATGCGGCGCGGCCGTGCCGTGATCGGTGCCGTTGCTCTGGTTCTCGCGCACACGCCGCCCGAATTCCGCATACGTCATCACGAGCGTCTGGTTCCAGCGCCCGAGTTCGATCAGCGCGCCGCGCATCGCATTCATCCCTTCCGCGAACTGCTTGAGCAACGCAGCCTGCTGCCCCGGCTGGTTCTGGTGCGTGTCGAAGCCGTTGAGCGTCAGGCGCAGCACCGCGACGCCATCCTGCGCGCCGGGCCCGGACGCTTCGCACGCGGCCAGCACCTGCATCGCGGTCTTCACCGACGTGCCGAACGCGCCGGCCGGAAAGGCCGTCCTGAACTCACGCATTCCGCCACGCGGACGCAGCCGGTCGGCCGCCTTCACGATGTCGTTCTCGACGTCGATGATGTGCGCGAGCGCAGGGTTCTGCTCGCGCAGCGACGACGGCTCGGCGAGCCGGGCCGCCCGGATGAACTGCGCGGGATTGACGAGCGCGATCGCACGTGCGCCATTCGACAGCGGCCCCATCTCGGCGCTGCCGAGCACGACGCCATCCGCCGCGAACCCCGGCGGCACGGGCGCCTGCGCGAACGTGCGCGTGAGCCAGCCTTCGTGCAGGTACTGGTCCGAGCGCGACGCGGTATCCCAGATCTCGATCGAGCGGAAATGCGACAGGTTCGGTTGCGGGTAGCCGACGCCCTGCACGACCGCGACCTGCCCGTCGCGCCACAGCGGCATCAGCGGCGCAAGCGACGGGTGCAGCCCCGTATGCGCATCGAGCTGCAGCACCTGCTCGCGTTTGATGCCGATGCTGCGCCGGAACTGGTAGTAGAGCGGATCCGTGTACGGCACCACGGTATTGAGCCCGTCGTTGCCGCCCTTCAGCTCGACGAGGATCAGCACGTTCGCATACCCGGCCGCCGGTTGCCGCCCCGCCTGCGTCGCGGAAGCCGCCATCGCGGGCGCTTGCCACATCGACACGCCGGCCGCGGCCGCAGCGCCGGTCAGCGTCAGAAAATCACGTCGGTTCATCGCGCATCCTTTGGTTCGCCGTCCGGCACCTTTGCCGCGGCGGCGCCCCGCTTCGTCGTCGTTCGAATCATTTCAGTTGATAGGCCGGATCCATCAGCAGCGCCTCGAGATACGCGCTGCCGGTCGAATCCGTGTCGATCGCCGCGACCGGCGACAGTTGCAGCACCGCGTGCTGCAGTTGCAGTTCGGTCGACAATCCCGCGATTGCCTGCGGCCGCGCGCGATATTGCGCGAGCCAGCGTTCGAGGTCGAAACGCAGGCCGGCGCGCGCGGGCTTCGGCGGCGTGGCGCGCATGCCGGCCGCGGACGCCGTGTCAACCACCGGCATCGCTTGCGCACGCGCATTCGGCGGTGGCGTCATCGGATGCGCGGGAGGATGCATGCTGGCCGTCTCCGTCGCGCGGAACAACTGCTCGACGAACTGCTTGCGCGACAGCAGCGTGGTGCTGTTGATCCACAGCGCGCCGCCCGGCCAGCCCTTCACGTTCGGCGGATAGAACAGGTTCTGCCCGAGCGTGCGCACGGTGTTCGCGAGCATCTGCGGATCGCCGTACGCGACATCGAACAACCGTACCGACCCGACGACGAACTCGGCCGGCGATTTGACGAGCACGCCACGGTTGCGCGGATCCCAGAATGCATCGGTCGACCACAGCGCGGCGAGCGCCGCGCGAATGTCGTAGCCGCTCGCGCGGAACCGTTCGGCCACCGTATCGAGCACGCCCGGATCGGGCGTATCGGACACGAACTCGCGCCACAGCTTGCCGGCAATGAAGCGCGCGGTGCCCGGCCGCTTCAGCAGGATGTCGAGAAAGCCGTCGCCGTCGAACGGCCCCGTTTCGCCGAGTATCGTCTTGTCGCCGGCATCGTGCACTTCGGGCCGCACCTCGAAGCGCAGCGTATCGGGATCGATCGTCCAGCCCGTCATCGCACGCGCGGCCTCGGTCACGTCGTACTGCGTGTAATGCCCTTCGCCGAGCGTGAACAGCTCCATCACCTCGCGCGCGAAATTCTCGTTCGGACGCCCCTTGCGATTGCTCGCGCCGTCGAGATACTGCAGCATCGCCGGATCCTTCGCGACCGCATGAAGCAGCGTGCCGAAATTGCCGAGCGCCTCGCGGCGAAACAGCGCGTTCTGCGCGGCCATCGTCTGCGGGTAAGGCACCTTGTCCTGCCCCGACGTGAAGTGCCCGTGCCAGAACAGCGTCATGCGTTCGGTCAGCGGCGACGGCGTGACGATCATCTCGTTGACCCAGGCCGCGCGCAGCGCATCGTAGCGGACGTTGCGCTCGCGCTGTTCGTCGCGGCGCATGTCGGGTGTCAGCGCCTGACGCTGCGCGCGTGTCGGCGGCAGCTCGGCGATCCAGTCGGGCCACGTCGTCACGGGCTCGTGCCGCACGCTGCCAAGCGTGTCGGCCACGATCTGCGCGCGCGTCATGCCGACGACGCGCGCGACGTCGGCGGGCGTGGGAGAAAAACCGGTGCGGCTGAGGAAAAACAGTGCGTCGTCGGCATCGAGCGGCGACTGCATGGCAGGCGACGGCGCCGGTGCGGCAGCGTTCGCTTTCATCGTCATGGACTCCCGGAACGCACCGACGGTGCGGATGCCGGTACAACGGCATCCGGCAGGCGAAAGTTGACGGAAAAAGTGCTACGAATTCTTTCCGCGCGGGATGTCCGCGCAGGGCGAAAGACGGCGCGTGTCAGCGCTTGTACAACTCGCGAACGGCGTCTTCGATGTGCTGGCGCAGCAGGTGCCGCTCTTCGGGCGTCATGTGCCCGTCGCGGCGGTGCTGTTCGAGATCGGGAGGCACGGCGGAACGGACCGTCATATCGGCGGTACGGTCCGACTGCGGCGCTTTGCCGCGCGGCAGCTTGCGCGACGGTGCGCCCTGCTCGGGGCGCTGCGCATACGCGAAGTTCGACGCATACGGACCGGCAAGTGCGATCGTCAGCATCAGTGCAATCCGGGCAGATCGCATGACCGTCCTCGCTTCTTTGGTCGATTTGTTCCCTTCGTCACGCGGCAACCGGCTACCTCTGGTACTTGAAAAACCCTGCGGAAATCGGGTGTACAAAGATGAATGATGGAGTGCAGGGGAGTATCTACCGAATTTCGGCTTCGAGTAAAGGAATCTCTATAGCCTGCCTTTACTCGGCGCGACACTACGGGTAAATTTTGTAACCGACTGTAACGCACGAAAATACGTGACCGTGCGTCAATTCCCATTCGCGATAAGATGCCGATCATGGAAACGAAAAACCCCTCCAAGATTCTCGTCGTCGACGACGACCCTCGCCTGCGCGATCTGCTGCGCCGTTACCTCGGCGAGCAGGGTTTCAACGTATACGTCGCGGAAAACGCGACCGCGATGAACAAGCTCTGGGTACGCGAGCGTTTCGACCTGCTCGTGCTCGACCTGATGCTGCCGGGCGAAGACGGCCTGTCGATCTGCCGCCGCCTGCGCGGCAGCAACGACCGCACGCCGATCATCATGCTCACCGCGAAGGGCGAAGATGTCGATCGCATCGTCGGCCTCGAGATGGGCGCCGACGATTACCTGCCGAAGCCGTTCAACCCGCGCGAACTCGTCGCGCGCATTCATGCGGTGCTGCGCCGCCAGGCGCCGGCCGAACTGCCGGGCGCGCCGTCGGAAACCACCGAGGTGTTCGAGTTCGGCGAGTTCTCGCTGAACCTCGCCACGCGCACGCTGACGAAGTCGGGCCAGGAAATTCCGCTGACGACCGGTGAATTCTCGGTGCTGAAGGTGTTCGCTCGCCATCCGCGCCAGCCGCTGTCGCGCGAAAAGCTGATGGAGCTCGCGCGCGGCCGTGAATACGAAGTGTTCGACCGCAGCCTCGACGTGCAGATCTCGCGCCTGCGCAAACTGATCGAGCCGGATCCGGGCAGCCCGCGTTTCATCCAGACCGTCTGGGGCCTCGGCTACGTGTTCATCCCGGACGGCGCCGCCTGACCTTTTTCCTTTCCGGTTTCGCCCGTCCACGGCCCGTCCCATGCGTATCGACCGGCGCCTCCTTCAGCTCGCGTTCGGCGGGCTGTTCTGGCGCACCTTCCTGCTGATCGCGCTGCTGATCTCGGTCAGTCTCGCCGCGTGGTTCCAGAGCTTTCGCGTGATCGAGCGCGAGCCGCGTGCGCAGCGCGTCGCGCTGCAGCTCGTCGCGGTCGTGAAGCTCACGCGCACCGCCCTGCTCTATTCCGATCCCGATCTGCGGCGCGCGCTGCTGCAGGATCTCGAGAGCAACGAGGGCGTGCGCGTGTATCCGCGCGAGAAAACCGACAAGTTCAAGCTGCAGCCCGACGAATCGCTGAACCGCCTGATCGAACACGACATCCGCAGCCGCCTCGGCGACGATACCGTGATCGCGCAGTCGGTCAACGACATTCCCGGCGTGTGGATCAGCTTCAAGATCGACGACGACGATTACTGGGTCGCGCTCGACCGCGACCAGCTCGACAACGTCACGGGCCTGCAGTGGGCCGGCTGGGGGCTGTTCGCGCTCGCGCTGTCGCTGTTCGGCTCGGCGTTCATCACGAGCCTCGTGAACCGGCCGTTCTCGCGGCTCGCGCTCGCCGCACGGCAGATCGGCTCGGGCCAGACACCCGAGCTGCTGCCCGAGCGCGGGATGGGCGTCGCGGCCGAAACCAATCGCAGCTTCAACCAGATGGTGCGCGACCTCGAACAGCTCGAGGCCGACCGCGCGCTGATGCTCGCGGGCATCTCGCACGACCTGCGCACGCCGCTCGCGCGGCTGCGGCTCGAAACCGAGATGAGCCCGTCCGACCAGGCGACCAAGGACGCGATGGTCGACGACATCGAGCAGATGGACCGCATCATCGCGGCCTTCATCGACTACGCGCGCCCGTCGCAGCGCAAGCCCGAGCCGGTCGACCTGTCGTCGATCGCGCAGGAAGTCGCCGCGCGCGTCTCCGGCGAGGACGGCGTCGAGATCCGCACGCGACTCGCACCGAGCGCGATCATCGAAGCCGACGAGACCGACATGCGCCGCGTGATCGGCAACCTCGTCGAGAACGCGCGCAAGTACGGCCAGAGCAAGCAGGACGGCATCTCGCGCATCACGGTCGAGACCCGC
Source organism: Burkholderia sp. BCC1999 (assembly GCF_905339975.1). Classification (NCBI taxonomy): domain Bacteria; kingdom Pseudomonadati; phylum Pseudomonadota; class Betaproteobacteria; order Burkholderiales; family Burkholderiaceae; genus Burkholderia; species Burkholderia sp. BCC1999. The sequence goes on from NZ_CAJPHP010000003.1 coordinate 134,087, forward strand.
GTGTCGCATGCACGCGTCGAGCTGTCGGTGAGCGACGAAGGCCCCGGCATCCCCGAGGATCAACTGCCGCTCGTGATGCGGCCGTTCTACCGCGTCGACACCGCGCGCACCAAGGCGGACGGCACGGGCCTCGGGATGGCGATCGTGCTGCGCCTCGTCGGCCGCTATCGCGGCGCGCTGCGCCTGCGCAACCGGAACCCCGAAGCGGGTCTCGAAGTCACGCTCGAATTCCCCGGCGCCGGCAAGGTACGTGCGACTGCGTGACGCGCTCACGCACACCTCTTGCGCTGCACACTATCGATCCGGTTGAAAAAAACTATGAAGGTCGTTAGTCAAAATCTATTGAAGTACTTTACCAATAGTGTTATAGTTTTGGCCATGCTGTCACACCATCGTTGCAGCACCGAGGTAGCTTGACTCAGTCCTCTTCCCAACTCATACAGGAGTATCCGCATGAAAACCGTGGGCGATAAACTCGAAGCTTTCACCGTCGTAGCCGCGAAGCCGGGCTTCAACAATCACGAGGAAAACGGCCAGTCGGCATTCGAGACCGTCACCGAAGCGTCGTTCCCGGGCAAGTGGAAGATCATCTACTTCTATCCGAAGGATTTCACGTTCGTGTGCCCGACGGAAATCGTCGAGTTCGCGAAGCTCACGAAGCAGTTCGAAGAGCGCGATGCCATCCTGCTGGGCGGCAGCTCGGACAACGAATTCGTCAAGCTCGCATGGCGCCGTGAGCACAAGGACCTGAACAAGCTGAACCACTACTCGTTCGGCGACGTCAAGGGCGAGCTGATCGACCAGCTCGGCGTGCGCGACAAGGAAGCCGGCGTGGCCCTGCGTGCAACGTTCATCGTCGATCCGGACAACACGATCCAGCACGTTTCGGTGAACAACCTGAACGTCGGCCGTAGCCCGGAAGAAGTCCTGCGCATTCTGGACGGCCTGCAAACGGACGAACTGTGCCCGTGCAACCGTGCAGTCGGCGGCGCAACGCTGTAAGCGCATCGATGCACGAAGCCCGCGGCGCACGTCCTGCCTGCGGGCTTTTTTAACGGCCAACCCATAGGAGATATCAATGGAATTCATCGACTCGATTAAGGCACGCATCCCCGACTACGCGAAGGACATCCGCCTGAACCTCGACGGCACGATCTCGCGCTCGTCGCTCGAAGGCACCGACGCGGTTGGCGTCGCGCTGGCGGCCGCCATCGCAGCAAAGAGCCCGGTGCTCATCAAGACGATCCGCGAAGCCGGCGTCCTGTCGCCCGAAGAGACGAACGCCGTGCTGACGGCGGCCGCGCTGATGGGGATGAACAACACCTGGTATCCGTATGTCGAGATGGCCGACGACGCCGACCTGAAGACGCAGCGCGCCGAGCTGCGGATGGGCGCGTATGCCACGCACGGCGGCGTCGACAAGCGCAAGTTCGAGATGTACGCGCTCGCCGCGTCGATCGTCGGCAAGTGCCACTTCTGCGTGAAGTCGCACTATGCGCTGCTGAAGGACGAGCAAGGGATGACCGTCACGCAGCTGCGCGACGTCGGCCGCATCGCGTCGGTGATCAACGCCGCCGCGCAAGTGATCGCCGCCGAAGGCGAATAAGCCGTTGCGCCGCGCGCGCCGGCAGCGACGCCCGCTTCAAACGAAAATGCCACGCTGATGCGTGGCATTTTTCATTTCCGCGGGACGGCATGCGGCGCGAACCGCGCGCCGCCACGAGCAACCGTCAGCCGCCCTGCTTCACCAGCAACGCGGCGGCCTGCGCCTCGATGCCTTCGCCGCGGCCGAGATAGCCGAGCTTCTCGTTGGTCTTCGCCTTCACGTTCACACGATCGAGCGGCAGCCCGAGATCGGCCGCGATGTTCGCGCGCATCCCGTCGATATGCGGCGCAAGCTTCGGCGCCTGGGCGATCACGGTGCTGTCGACGTTCTGGATCGTGAAACCCGCCGCCTTCACGCGCTCGGCGCACGCGCGCAGCAGCACGCGGCTGTCCGCGCCCTTGAACGCCGCGTCCGTGTCGGAGAAATGGCGGCCGATGTCGCCGAGCGCCGCCGCGCCGAACAGCGCGTCGGTGATCGCGTGCAGCAGCACGTCCGCGTCCGAGTGGCCGAGCAGGCCGCGCTCGTACGGAATCGTCACGCCGCCGATGATGAGGGGGCGCCCTTCGACGAGCTGGTGCACGTCGTAGCCTTGTCCGATTCTGAAATCCATGCGTGTTCCGATTGAGATGGGGTGAAAGTCAGGAAGCGTTCGCGGGGCGCGCGAGGATCGCTTCCGCGAGCGCGAAATCTTCCGGGTACGTGACCTTGAAATTGCGCAGGCTGCCCTGCACGACGCGCGGCGTATGGCCGGCCCATTCGATCGCGCTCGCTTCGTCGGTCAGGTCGTGCCCTTCGCGCTGCGCGCGCAGGATCGCCTCGCGCAGCATGCCGATGCGGAACATCTGCGGCGTCTGCGCCTGCCACAGCGCGTCGCGCGACTCGGTGCGCGCGATCGCGTCGCCACCGGCCGGCACGCGCTTGAGCGTATCGGCCACCGGCAGTGCGACGATACCGCCGACCGGGTCGTCCTTCAGCGTCGCGACGAGGGCGCGGATCAGCTCAGGCGTGATGCCCGGGCGCGCCGCATCGTGCACGAGCACCCAGTCCTGGTCGGTCGCGCCGAATTCGGCGAGTTCGAGCAGCCCGTTCAGCACCGACGCCTGCCGCGAGCCGCCGCCGCAGCGGCGCACCGCGAAACGCAGGCCCGCGAAGCGGCGCGCGTCGAAATGGGAATCGTCGGGCGCGAGCACGACGAGCGTCTGCGCGAACTCGCTGCACGCGTCGAACGCGGCGAGCGTGTAGTGCAGCAGCGCGCGGCCGGCCAGCGTGCGGTATTGCTTCGGCACAGCGGAGCCGGAACGGCTGCCCGTACCGGCACAGGGAATCAGGGCGAAAAGTCGGGGAGTCACGAAGGGAAACGCCGGAAAGATGAAATCGAGAAGCGGATTTTATAATAGGTCTTTCGTCTCGACCGGCGCACCGCGATGCGCCCGTGCACGCCACCCCTGTCGTCCCTATGCCAGATAACGCTTCCACCCCGTCCGCCTCGCCCGTTGCGCGCGTCAAACCCGGCCAGCGCTTTGCCTTCGACGGCACGCACGGCTCCGCCGACGCGCTCGCCATCGCCCGTTATCTCGCCGACAACCGCCAGGACGTGCCGCTCCTCGCGGTGATCTGCGCAAACGCCGTCGACGCACAGCGGCTCTCGCAGGAAATCCGCTACTTTTCGCCCGATGCGCGCGTGCGCCTGCTGCCGGACTGGGAAACGCTGCCATACGACACGTTCTCGCCGCACCAGGACCTCGTGTCCGAACGGCTCGCGACGCTACACGACCTCGGCGAGGGCCGCTGCGACATCCTGCTGGTGCCCGCGACCACCGCGCTGTACCGGATGCCGCCCGCCTCGTTCATGGCCGCGTACACGTTCGCGTTCGCGCAGGGCGAGCGGCTCGACGAGGCGAAGCTGAAGGCGCAGCTGACGCTGGCCGGCTACGAGCACGTGAGCCAGGTCGTGCGGCCGGGCGAATACTGCGTGCGCGGCTCGCTGATCGACCTGTATCCGATGGGCTCGCCGCTGCCGTACCGGATCGACCTGTTCGACGACCAGGTCGACTCGATCCGCGCGTTCGACCCCGACACGCAGCGCAGCCTCTACCCGGTGCGCGACGTGCGCCTGCTGCCCGGCCGCGAATTCCCGTTCGACGAAGCCGCGCGCACGGCCTTCCGCAGCCGCTGGCGCGAAACCTTCGAAGGCGACCCCAGCCGCGCGCCGATCTACAAGGACATCGGCAATGGCGTGCCGTCGGCCGGCATCGAGTATTACCTGCCGCTGTTCTTCGACGAAACGGCCACGCTGTTCCACTACCTGCCGCAGGACGCACACCTCGTGTTCATCGGCGATCTCGAGGCGTCGATCCGCCGCTTCACGGCCGATACGAAGCAGCGCCACGCATTCCTCGCCCACGATCGCGAGCGGCCGATCCTCGAGCCGCAGCGGCTGTTCCTGTCCGACGAGGATTTCTTCGCGTTCGCGAAGCCGTTCGCGCGCGTCGTGCTGCCCGCGCAGCCGGCCGGCGGCTGGGCGACCGCGCTGCCCGAGCTGACCGTCGACCGCCATGCCGACGATCCGCTCGCGTCGCTGCGTACCTTCGTCGAATCGTCGGGCAAGCGCGTGCTGCTGACCGTCGAATCGGCCGGCCGGCGCGAGACGATCCTGCAACTGCTCGCCGAGCATCACCTGCGCCCCGCGTCGAACGACCACTTCGCGGGCTGGCTCGCGAGCGACGAACGTTTCGCGCTCGGCGTCGCGCCGCTCTCGAACGGCTTCGCGGTGCCGGGCGAAGGTTATGCGGTCGTCACCGAAACCGAGCTGTACGGCGCGCTCGGCCGCCGCGCGGGCCGCCGCCGGCAGGAACAGGCGAGCAACGTCGACGCGATGGTGCGCGACCTGTCGGAGTTGAAGGTCGGCGACCCGGTCGTCCATGCGCAGCACGGCATCGGCCGCTACATGGGCCTCGTGTCGATGGATCTCGGCGAAGGCGAGACCGAATTCCTGCATCTCGAATACTCGGGTGACAGCAAGCTCTACGTACCCGTCGCGCAACTGCACGTGATCTCGCGCTACAGCGGCGCCGATCCCGACAGCGCGCCGCTGCACGCACTCGGCTCCGGCCAGTGGGAGCGCGCGAAGCGCAAGGCCGCGCAGCAGATCCGCGACACGGCCGCCGAGCTGCTGAACCTGTACGCGCGCCGCGCGGCCCGCGAAGGCCACGCGTTCTCGCTCGATCCGCGCGACTACGTGAAGTTCGCCGAAAGCTTCGGCTTCGAGGAAACGCCCGACCAGGCGGCAGCCATCGCGGCCGTGATCGGCGACATGACGAGCGGCAAGCCGATGGACCGCCTCGTGTGCGGCGACGTCGGCTTCGGCAAGACCGAGGTCGCGCTGCGCGCCGCGTTCATCGCGGTGCTGGGCGGCAAGCAGGTCGCGCTGCTGTCGCCCACCACGCTGCTCGCCGAGCAGCACACGCAGACCTTCGCCGACCGTTTCGCGGACTGGCCGGTGCGGATCGTCGAGCTGTCGCGCTTCAAGACCGCGAAGGAAGTGAGCGCGGCAATCGCGCAGATCAACGAAGGCAGCGTCGACATCGTGATCGGCACTCACAAGCTGCTGTCCTCGGACGTGCAGTTCAAGCGGCTCGGCCTCGTGATCATCGACGAGGAACACCGCTTCGGCGTGCGCCAGAAGGAGGCGCTGAAGGCGCTGCGCGCGGAAGTCGACGTGCTGACGCTCACCGCGACGCCGATCCCGCGTACGCTCGGGATGGCGCTCGAAGGGCTGCGCGATTTTTCGGTCATCGCGACCGCGCCGCAGAAGCGGCTCGCGATCAAGACCTTCGTGCGCCGCGAGGAAGAAAGCGTGATCCGCGAGGCGATGCTGCGCGAGCTGAAGCGCGGCGGCCAGGTGTACTTCCTGCACAACGAGGTCGAGACGATCGAGAACCGCAAGGCGATGCTCGAGGCGCTCGTGCCGGAGGCACGCATCGTGATCGCGCACGGCCAGATGCACGAGCGCGAACTCGAACGCGTGATGCGCGATTTCGTCGCGCAGCGTGCGAACGTGCTGCTGTGCACGACCATCATCGAGACCGGCATCGACGTGCCGAGCGCGAACACGATCATCATGCACCGCTCGGACAAGTTCGGCCTCGCGCAGCTGCACCAGTTGCGCGGCCGCGTCGGCCGCTCGCACCACCAGGCGTATGCCTACCTGCTGGTCCACGATCCGCAGTCGCTGACCAAGCAGGCGCAGCGCCGCCTCGAAGCGATCCAGCAGATGGAGGAACTCGGTTCCGGCTTCTATCTCGCGATGCACGACCTCGAGATCCGCGGCACCGGCGAAGTGCTCGGCGACAAGCAGTCGGGCGAAATCCACGAGATCGGCTTCCAGCTCTACACGGACATGCTGAACGACGCGGTGAAGGCGCTGAAGAACGGCAAGGAGCCCGACCTCACCGCCCCGCTCGCCGCGACGACGGAAATCAACCTGCATGCGCCCGCGATCCTGCCGGCCGACTACTGCGCGGACGTGCAGGAGCGGCTGTCGCTGTACAAGCGGCTCGCGAACTGCGAGCACGGCGATGCGATCGACGGCATCCAGGAAGAGCTGATCGACCGCTTCGGCAAGCTGCCGCCGCAGGCGCACGCGCTCGTCGAGACGCACCGGCTGCGGATCGCCGCGAAGCCGCTCGGCATCGTGAAGATCGACGCGAGCGAGGTCGCGATCGGGCTGCAGTTCGAGCCGAATCCTCCGATCGATCCGATGCGGATCATCGAGATGGTGCAGAAGCACCGGCACATCAAGCTCGCGGGCCAGGACAAGCTGCGCATCGAAACGCGCTCGCCCGATCTCGCGATCCGCGTGTCGACGATCAAGGAAACGCTGCGCGCGCTGGCCCCGAAACAGGGGGCGGCCACCGCCGCGCGCTGACGCGATACCGACGGGCGCGACGTTGCTGCACCGCATCGCGCCCGACGAAGGCGGGCCGGCGCGTTTTTGAGTATGATTTCCCATTCATCAGACGGAGTTTTGCCATGTCCACTCTCGACGCGTCGGCGCCGTCCGCCGCAACCCAAGGCGACGAATCGCTCGTCAGCCTGCCGTGGGTCAAGCAACTGGTGTCGATGGACACGACGAGCCGCGTGCCGAACCTCGGCCTGATCGAAACGGTGCGCGACGCACTCGCCGCGAAAGGCATTGCTTCGACGATCACGCACGATCCGCGCGAAGGCTGGGCGAACCTGTTCGCCACCGTGCCCGCGCACGACGGCTCGACCAACGGCGGCATCGTGCTGTCGGGACATACCGACGTCGTGCCGGTCGACGGCCAGCAATGGGACAGCAACCCGTTCGCGCCGGAAATCCGCGACGGCCGCCTGTACGGCCGCGGCACCTGCGACATGAAGGGCTTCATCGGCACGGCGCTCGCGCTGCTGCCCGAGATGCAGGCGACGAAGCTCGCGAAGCCGATCCATTTCGCGCTGTCCTACGACGAGGAAATCGGCTGTGCGGGCGCACCGCTGATGATCGCCGATCTCGTCAAGCGCGGCGTGCAGCCGTCGGGCTGCATCGTCGGCGAGCCGACCAGCATGCGGCCGATCATCGCGCACAAGGGCATCAACGCGTACCGCTGCTGCGTGCGCGGCCACGCGGCGCATTCGTCGCTGACGCCGAAGGGGCTCAACGCGATCGAATATGCGGCGCGCCTCATCTGCCATATCCGCGACATCGCCGAGCGCTTCCGCGCCGAAGGCCCGTTCGACGAACTGTACGACGTGCCGTTCACCACCGCGCAGACGAGCACGATCCAGGGCGGCAACGCGATCAACACGGTGCCGGCCGAGTGCCGCTTCGATTTCGAATTCCGCAACCTGCCGACGCTCGATCCCGAGCAGATCTTCACGCGCATCGAAGCGTATGCGCAGGAAACGCTGCTGCCGCAGATGTTGCGCGAGCATCCGAATGCCGCGATCGAGTTCTCGAAGATCGCCGCGGCGCCCGGCCTCGACGCGACCGAACAGGCCGCGATCACGCAGCTCGTGCGCGCGCTGACGGCCGACCAGGACAAGCGCAAGGTGGCATACGGCACCGAGGCCGGCCTGTTCGAACGCGCGGGCATCCCGAGCGTCGTGTGCGGGCCCGGCAACATCGAGCAGGCGCACAAGCCGAACGAGTATGTCGAGCTCGCGCAGCTCGCCGGCTGCGAGCAGTTCCTGCGCAAGTTCATCCGCAGCATGTCGGTCGACGCGCACTGACTGCCTCCCGCCACGCTGGCCCGCGTGCGCGGGCCGGCCCTCTCCGCCACCCGCCACGTCATGTCGACTGAACAACAGGGCACTGCCCATACGACGATCGACGGCGAGCCGATTCCGACGCTCGACGAAATCGCCGCGCAGCATTTCGCTTTGTCGCCGTGGGTCGCGCGCACGCCCGTGTTCGAGCGCGCCGACCTGCCGTCCCTCGAGGGTACGCACGTCAACTTCAAGTTCGAGCTGCTGCAGGCGAGCGGCAGCTTCAAGGCGCGCGGCGCGTTCACGCACCTGCTCGCGCTCGACGAGGCGCGCAAGAACGCGGGCGTCACCTGCGTGTCGGCCGGCAATCACGCCGCGGCCGTCGCGTATGCGGCGATGCGGCTCGGCAGCAGCGCGAAGGTCGTGATGTTCCACACCGCGAGCCCGACGCGCATCGCGCAGTGCAAGCAGTACCGTGCGGAAGTCGTGCTCGCGGGCAGCGCGTCGCAGGCATTCGATCTCGTGCGGCGCATCGAGGCCGAGGAAGGCCGCTTCTTCATCCATCCGTTCAACGGCTATCACACGATCCTCGGCACCGCGACGCTCGGCTACGAATGGGCGACGCAGACACCCGACCTCGACGCGGTGATCGTGCCGATCGGCGGCGGCGGGCTCGCGGCCGGCATGGCGACCGCGCTGCGGCTCGCGAATCCGCGCGTGCACGTGTACGGCGTCGAACCGGAAGGCGCGGACGCGATGAGCCGCAGCTTTGCGGCGAACCACACGATCAAGATGAGCGCGATGCAGACCATCGCCGATTCGCTGATGGCGCCGCATACCGAGGAATACAGCTACCAGCTGTGCCGGCGCCACGTCGATCGCATCGTCACCGTGTCCGACGACGCGCTGCGCGCCGCGATGCTGTTCCTGTTCTCGCACCTGAAGCTGTCGGTCGAGCCGGCCTGCGCGGCTGCGCTCGCCGCGCTGCTCGGCCCGCTGCGCGAAACGCTGCAGGGCAAGCGCGTCGGCGTGCTGCTGTCGGGCACGAACACCGACCCCGGCACGCTCGGCATGCATCTCGCACACGCAAAACTGCAGCACTGACCCCACATCGGGCACCAACGGACCAACCTAGGGTTATCCCCAGATTATGTTGACAGCCCTGTTGATAACCCGCCGGACAAGCACGCAAGTGGTTGAGCGCGCAGCGTTTTGCGCGCGCGAAGGTCGATCGTCACGAAATGGGCAGATGCGGCCGCTGGCCGCATGCGCGATGGCGCTCGCGCTGCTCGCCGGTTGCGCGACGGCGCCCTCGCCTGTCGTCAACGCGCAACCGTCGTCCTGCACGCAACCGGGCGAAAGCCGCATGCTGCAGGCCGACCTCCTGTTCGGGCGCGACATCACCGGGCGCGGCCCCGTCACCGATGCAGAACGCGCGGCGTTTCTCGCCGACACCGTCACGCCGCGCTTCCCCGACGGCCTCACCTACTGGGACACGCATGGCCAGTGGCGCGACCGCGCAACCGGTGCGATCACGCGTGAAGACAGTTTCGTGATCCGTATCATCGCCGACGATACGCCCGACACGCACACGCGGCTCACCGCGATCCGGCAAACATACATGCAGCGCTTCCACCAGCAATCGGTCGGCATGACGGTCGCGCCGGCCTGCGCGTCGTTCTGATTCCCCCTCTCCTGCTGCCGGCGATTCACACAAAAAAACGGGCGCCCTGAGGCGCCCGTCGCTTGTCTGAAGAACAGCGTACCGCTTACTTGTTCTCGAACATGTCCATGATCTGCTGCTTCTCCTGCGGCGTGACGGGCGGCGGCGCGAGCCCTGCCGCGCCAGCCGAACCCAGCGCGTCGTTCGCGCTGATCGCGTTCTCGGCCGGGTTGATGTCGACGTTCGCGACGAAGCCGTTGCCCGGCGTGCGATCGGCGTAGTACAGCTCGCCGTCGATCGAGGTCAGCCCATCCGGCATCGGCATCTGCTGCTCGGGCACGCCGTTCAGCGCGGTGCGCATGTAGTTCACCCAGATCGGCAACGCGAGCTGCGCGCCGAATTCGCGGCTGCCGAGGCTCTTCGGCTGGTCGAAGCCCATCCATGCGACCGCGACGAGCGACTGCTGGTAGCCGGCGAACCAGCCGTCCTTCGCATCGTTCGTCGTACCCGTCTTGCCCTGCAGGTCGCTGCGGCCCAGTGCGTTGGTACCCGCGCCCGTGCCGGCCGTCGCGACCGAATGCAGCAGGCTGTTCATCACGTACGCGTTACGGCCTTCGATCGTGCGCGGCGCCGTGCCGCCCGCGATCACCGGCTGCGACTTCTGCAGCGGCTGGCCGCGTGCGTCGTCGACTTCGGCGATCAGGTACGGATCAACCTTGTAGCCGCCGTTCGCGAACACCGCGTAGCCGGTCGCGAGCTGCAGCGGCGTCACGAGGCCCGCGCCGAGCGCCATCGGCAGGTACGGGGGCGTCTTCGCCGGATCGAAGCCGAAGCGCTGCGTCACGTACTGCTGCGCATACTGCGTGCCGATCGATGCGAGGATCCGGATCGACACGAGGTTCTTCGAGCGCTGCAGGCCGGTGCGCATCGTCATCGGGCCGTCCGGCTGGTCGTCGTCCTTCGGCTCCCACGCGGTGCCGCCCGGCACGCTCGGCGGGAAGTACAGCGGCGCGTCGTTGATCATCGTCGCCGGCCCCATGCCCTTGTCGAGCGACGCCGAGTAGATGAACGGCTTGAACGACGAGCCCGGCTGCCGCCACGCCTGCGTCACGTGGTTGAACTTGCTCTTGTTGAAGTCGAAGCCGCCGACGAGCGAGCGGATCGCGCCGTCCTGCGGGGCAATCGCGACGAGCGCGCCTTCGACCTGCGGCAGCTGCACGACCTGCCAGCCCGTCTTGCCGTCCTTCAGCACGCGCACGACCGAGCCCGGCTTGATGCGCAGCGTGTCGTTCGCGCGCGGGCTCAATGCGGCCGACACGAAGCGCAGCCCGGCCGGCCCGATCGTCGTGGTCGCGCCGCCGACGAACTGCACCTCGACCGCATTCGGTGACGCCGACAGCACGACCGCCGACTGCAGGTCGCCGTTGTCCGGGTGATCGGCGAGCGCGTCGTCGATCGCCTCGTCGCGGTCGTCGCCGGCCGCGGGCAGCTGGATCGACGCTTCCGGCCCACGATAGCCGTGGCGGCGCTCGTAGTCGAGAATGCCGCGACGCACGGCCTGGTACGCGGCTTCCTGGTCGGACGAGTTGATCGTCGTCGTGACGGTCAGCCCGCGCGTATAGGTTTCGTCCTTGTACTGCTGGTACATCATCTGCCGCACCATCTCGGCGACGTATTCGCCGTGCACCGCGTACTGGTTGCCCGGCGTGCGCACGTGGATCTCTTCCTTGATCGCTTCGTCGTACTGTGGCTGCGTGATGTAGCCGACCTCGAGCATGCGCTTCAGGATGTATTCCTGACGCACCTTCGCGCGCTTCGGATTGACGACCGGGTTGTACGCGGACGGCGCCTTCGGCAGCCCCGCGAGCATCGCCGCTTCGGCAAGCGTGATGTCCTTCAGGTCCTTGCCGAAATACACGCGTGCGGCGGCTGCAAAACCGTATGAACGCTGGCCGAGATAGATCTGGTTCATGTACAGCTCGAGGATCTGGTCCTTCGTCAGGGCCTTCTCGATCTTGTACGCGAGCAGCATTTCGTAGATCTTGCGCGTGTAGGTCTTCTCGCTCGACAGGAAGAAGTTGCGCGCGACCTGCATCGTGATCGTGCTCGCGCCCTGCCGCGCGCCGCCGTGCATCAGGTCGGCCACGCCCGCCCGCAGGATGCCGACGAAGTCGACGCCGCCGTGTTCGTAGAAGCGGTAGTCCTCGATCGCGAGCACGGCCTTCTTCATCACGTCGGGAATGTCCTGGAAGCGCACGAGGCTGCGGCGCTCCTCGCCGAACTCGCCGATCAGCACGTGATCGGCCGTGAACACGCGCAACGGCACCTTCGGCTGGTAGTTGGTCAGCGCATCGAGCGACGGCAGTTGCGGCGCCATCACGACCAGCGCGTAGCCGACGATCAGCGCGCCGACGATCGCCAGCGTCACGAACAGTCCGGCGAACCACAGCGCGACGCGCGAGCCGAACGAGCGACGGCGTCCGCCGCCGCCCCCGCTGCGCTGCTGCGCGCGGCGATCATCGTCGCGATCGTCGTCATCGGGGTAATAGGCCCCGGACGGCGAACGGCGCAGCGTGTAGTGGGGTTCGTTCCTGTCGGAAGAAGAAGGCGGTCGTTTGATAATTGGCATGTCGGAATGGCGGGCGTACGTGGCGCCCTCGGACGCATGCGGAAATGCAAGCGGATGAATCAGGGTGGGTGCATCGAGATGCGGCTGTCACGTCGACAGACCCCGCCGCGCGGCGATCCGTTCCCGCGACGTGACAGCGCATTTTAATGAAATCGACCGGGTGCCTTCGCGATTTTTTGTAAAAATTCCCGCAATGCCGTGATTTGCGGAACGTATTGTCCGCATCCTCGGCCTATGATGGACACGCAATATCGCGTGTTACCGATTTTTTCTTTCAGTTGCGAAAGGTTCGGTATCCGGATACTCGGGCCGCTTGAACTCGCGCGTTTAAGCCGTATTTAAGTGAACCGGTGGTGTAATATCCGCCGGCTCATGCGGGTCGGAACCGGCCTGCAGCGGGCACTGCCGCGAATGCGCGGCGCCTTTCAATCACGGAGGATTTCATGTCGCTTTTCGACTCTGTTTCGCGCACGATCAAAGGCCTGCTGAACGATGCGGCCGATTCGGTACAGGATCCGTCGCGCGACGCACGGCAGATCGTGCGGGAGCTCGACGACAGCATCGGCCGTGCCGAGAATTCGCTGATCGAGATCGAGGCACAGGTCGCGACCCAGCGCAGCAAGCGCGATGCGGCCGACGACAAGGTGAAGAAGTACGAGGACGGCGCGAAGCGCGCGCTGCAGTCCGGTGACGAAGCACTCGCCCGCGAGGCCCTCGCCGCGCAGTCGAACGCCGAAGCGGAGCGCGATGCGCTCGCGGCCGAGCTGACGACGCTCGAGCCGTCGGTCGACAAGCTGAAGGGGCAGATCGCCGACATGCGTCAGCGCCGCAACGACCTGAATGCGCGCTCGAACATCCTGCAGGCCAAGCAGGAAATCGCGCAGGCGAAGGACGTCGCGGCCAGCGCGCTGGGCGGCATCGGCGGCAAGAACCTGTCCGAGGATTTCCAGAAGCTCGAAGACAAGGTCGCGCTGCAGAACGCCCGCTCGGACGCCCGCCTGAATTCCGCCGACACGTCGAGCGGCAAGGCGCTCGACGACAAGCTCGCCGCACTGAACAAGGGCCCGTCGGTCGAGGATCGCCTCGCCGCGCTGAAGAAGCAGCTCGATACGCCCGCGCAGTAACGGAAAACGCGCTGCGCCCCGGCCCGGGTGCGCAGCGCGAACCGATCGTCAGGAGACGGGCGCCTGCGCCCGGTTCGACCATGAAGAAATCTCTCGCCGCACTCGGCCTCTCGCTGATGTTGCTGTCGTCCGCCGCGTTTGCGGTACCGTCGCTGCAGCAGGTCGAGCAGTCGATCGCGCAACGCAACTGGCAGCAAGCCGACACGCAGCTGTCGCAAGTCATCGATGCCCATCCGAACAACGCGCACGCGCGCTATTTGTATGCGCAGGTGCTGGACCGCGAAGGCCGCGCGTCCGACGCGCTCGCGCAACTGCAGCAGGCGAAAACGCTCGATCCGCAACTGAAGTTCACCGACGCGTCGCGCTTCGCGCAGACCGAATCGCGCATTCGCGCCGACGCCGCGCGCGTGAGCGGCAACGTGCCGTCAGCCACGCAGGCCGGCACGCTGCAGCCGGGGCTCGCCCCCGCCGTCGCGCCGGCCGAAAAACACGGCCCGTCGACCGGCATGTGGATCGGCCTCGGGCTGATCGTCGCGATCATTGCGCTGGTACTGCGCTGGACGCTACGGCGCGCGCGCACGGCCGACGACGGCCGCGCCGACGACGAACGCCGCACGCAGCTCAAGCGCGCGACCGACGTGCTGAACGACATCCGTCCGCTGAAACTCGACGCGAAGCTGTCGACGGCGCCCGGCGCCGCGGCGCTCATCGGTGAAATCGAAGCGATCGAGACCGACGCGCGCACGCTCGTCGAGGCGCTGTCGAACGGCAAGAATCCGGTGCCGCCGTATCGCGTCGACGAACTCGAACAACGCCATGCGAGCGTGAAGGCGCGCGTCGAAGGCCGCCCCGATCCGGCCGCGCAACCTGCGGCACCGGCGAACGGCAGCGGCTCCGTGTACGCACAGGAAGCCGATCGCATGACGGGCGCGCAGGGCCAGCCCTACCCGCCACAACCCTATCCGCAACAGCAGCCACCCGTCGTGATCCAGCAAGGCGGCGGCGGTTTCGGCGGCGGGATGGGCGGGCTGCTGACCGGCGTGCTGCTCGGCGAGGCGATGTCGGGCGGACGCGAGCGCGTGGTCGAACGCGACGTGATCGTCGACGGCGAGCACCGCCGGCAGGAAACCGACCCGGGCTTCGACCTCGGCCGCGGCGACGCGTCGAACTGGAGCGACGGCAGTGGCGGCGGCGGCATGGACCTCGGCAGCAGCGACGACGGCTGGACCGACGACAATTCCTGACCCTGCGCCGCGCGTCGACACGCGCTGCCACGCACGCCACGCTCCCCTGCCTTGCCGGCCGCGCCGACGCGCGAATTTGTCAATCATTTCAAGATGGACTACCGGCAATGGGGAGCGTTCGCTATCATGCGGCCATCGGCGTGCCACCGACCCTCATTCGACGCAATGCAATTCAGCGCGTCGCGGCACGCCTCCTCTCGCCCCAACCAGGAGAAAGCCGCTCATGAGCATCATCAAGGAATTCAAGGAGTTCGCCGTCAAGGGCAACGTGATGGATCTCGCCGTCGGCGTGATCATCGGCGGCGCGTTCTCGAAGATCGTCGATTCGATCGTGAAAGATCTCATCATGCCGGTGATTGGCGTGCTGACCGGCGGTCTGGATTTCTCGAACAAGTTCGTTCTGCTCGGCACCATCCCCCCGACGTTCAAGGGTAATCCCGATTCGTTCAAGGATCTGCAGGCCGCGGGCGTCGCCGCATTCGGTTACGGCTCGTTCATCACCGTGGCGATCAATTTCGTCATCCTCGCGTTCATCATTTTCATGATGGTGAAATTCATCAACAAGCTGCGCAAGCCGGAAGAAGCCGCGCCGGCCGCGACGCCGGAAGACACCGTGCTGCTGCGCGAGATCCGCGATTCGCTCAAGCAGCGCTGATCGCCGCGCGCTCCGCTCGCCAGGCCCGCCTCGTGCGGGCCTTTTTATTGCGCGCGCGCTGCACCGCTGCAAGCGGCCTATCTCACTTTTTTGTGACGGGCGAATGCACGCGCGGGGAAAGCAGGTCTATGATGGAGACTAAACGACAGTACGGGCGCCAAGACGCTGGCTGTGTCGATCATGGCGAGCAGGTCGACGGGAGACATTGATCGTCGTACTGCACGAATGCAGCATTTTCGTGTGCTATAAAGGATCGACATGCGGCGTACATAGCCGGGAGTGGGTCGCATGAAAGTGCCGCATTTCTTGCAATTGTTTTTGAGGCGAGTGTTTATGTCCTTCCCGAAAAAACGTCGGCGTGCGCAGCAGGATGGCCAGGAGTCGTTCCTCGCGGTTCTGCGCCACTCGAAACCGTTTGCCCAACTCGACACCAAGATTGCCCGTGCCCGTGCGCAGGACGAACCCGTCCTCTATGCGCATGTGCTGCCCGGTCTCGACGTGCTCCTGTGCAGCGTGCGCGGTGCCCAACCGCCCTATCCGGCGATCGCCGAGCTGCGCAAGCGCTGCATCGAATCGATCGCCAACGCGCTCGAGCAGCCGCTCGACGGCCTCGAGAACGGCGGCTACTGGTACGAGGCGAACGGCTTCGGTTTCCTCGTATTTGCGAGCCGTGCGCGTGCGCGCATCCTGCCCGAGTTTGGTGCAGGCACGAAAGCGAGCCTGCGCGGCGGGCTTGGCCGCCAGAACGCCGGCGACACGACACCACGTTCGCTCGGCTGATTCGCCAGTCATTCGATGGGCCGCCTCCGGGCGGCCCATCTGCCATTCACGCGCCCCGCTGGCCCGTCACGACGCCTGCTGACGGCCGTTGCCCGGCCTCACGATGTCGATGAATGCGGCGAAATCGGCGCCGGCGAGCCCTTGCGCGGCGCCGAGCCGCAGCACCTGCTGGACAGTGGCCGATACGGGCATCACCGCGCCCGTGTCGCGCGCGGCGTCGGCAATCGCATCCACATCCTTCTGGAACGTGGCGAGCGCACCGATCGGCACGTGACCGCCCGACGTCATGCGCGGCACGAACGTCTGGAGCAGCACCGAATCGGCCCAGCCGCCGGCCAGTGCCTCGGCCAGACGCGCGGCATCGATGCCGCTCGCCTGCGCGAGACCGACGGCCTCGGCGATCGCCGTGACCGTCGCGGTGACGATCGCCTGGTTGCACAGCTTCGCCGTCTGGCCCGCCCCGGCGTCGCCCATGTGCGTGATGCGCGACGCGTACGTGTCGATCAGCGGCCGCACCGCGTCGAGATCGGCCGTGCGGCCGCCCGCCATCACCGCGAGCGTGCCGGCCTGCGCGCCCGGCACGCCGCCGGACACCGGCGCATCGACCCAGCCGACGCCGAGTGCAGCCGCACGCGCCGCGTAGTCGCGCGTCGCCGCGGGCGGAATGCTCGAATGATCGACGATGCGCAGCAGGCGGCGCGCAGCGGCGTCGCCGGAGAGCAGCCCTTGCTCGCCGAACACGACGTCGCCCACCGCACGGCCGTCGAGTACACACACGAATACCGTATCGACACGTTCGGCCAGTTCGCGCGGCGTGCCGACCACCTGCGCGCCGTCCTTGACCAGCGCCTCGGCCTTGTCACGCGAGCGATTCCACACGCTGACGCGATGCCCCGCCGCCAGCAAATGCCGAATCATCGGCGCGCCCATCAATCCCGGTCCGCAAAATCCGACTTCCACGATGTTCCTCGTCTCCGATATGGGTTGCACTTGCCGCCCATCATACCTATCACTCAAGAAGCCGGGCACGCACGGCACCGCTTCGGGACCGCGGCTTGCACCGGCAATACAGACCGATATCCCAGGGAGCGCATCATGAGCGACCACGTGTACAAGATGATCGAGCTGACCGGTTCGTCGCGGCAATCGAGCGACGACGCGATCCGCAACGCGATCTCGAAAGCCGGCAAGACGCTGCACAACCTGCACTGGTTCCAGGTAACCGAAACACGCGGCCACATCGAAGGCGACCAGGTCGTGCACTGGCAGGTCACGCTGAAAGTCGGCATGCGCATCGACGACTGACGCGCCCCCGCACCCCACGCCGCGCCGCGATCCGGATCCGCGCAATACGGATCCGTGCGGCGCCGTGCGCGTCGCTTTCCACCCCGTTCAGGCCCCTTGTCACGGCCCGGCCGGTGGGTGTCTGCGGGTATCCATCTCTTGACGCTGGACCCGCTTCATATTAAAAACGATATACCCCCCTTGCCCCTCGATCAGCCCAGCCATATAAACCGGAGATATCATGAGTCAGCAACGCGAGGCGATCGACACGTACCTCTTGCGCGTCTTGCACACCTTGTTGATGGAGCGCAGCGTTACGCGCGCGGCCGTCAAACTGAACCAGTCGCAACCGGCGATCAGCGCCGCGCTGCGACGCCTGCGCGACATCACCGGCGATCCGCTGCTGGTGCGCGGCAAATCCGGCATGGTGCCGACCGAATACGGGCTGCGCCTGCTCGAGCCCGTGCAGAATGCACTGCGTGAAATCGAGCGCATCAAGTTCCAGCAGCACAATTTCGACCCGGCCACGTCGATCCGCTGCTACCGGATCGGCTGCCCCGATTACCTGAACGTGCTGTTCGTGCCGACCGTCGTCGAACGCTTCCGCCAGGCCGCGCCGAACGCGACGCTCGAGTTTCATTCGCTCGGCCCCGCGTTCGACTACGAGCTCGCGCTGGAAGACGGCAAGCTCGACATCGTCGTCGGCAACTGGCCCGAACCGCCCGAGCAACTGCACCTGTCGAACCTGTTCGTCGACGAAATCGTCTGCCTGATGAGCAACACGCACCCGTTCGCGAAGCGCGGCGGGCTCACGCTCGACCAGTACCTGAACGCGCCGCATCTCGCGCCGACGCCGTACTCGGTCGGCCAGCGCGGCGCGATCGACGTGCATCTCGCTCGCGAACGCCTCAAGCGCCACGTGGTCGTCACGCTGCCGTACTTCAATCTCGCACCGTACGTGCTCGTGAAGTCCGACCTGATTTTCACGACGACGCGCCTGTTCGCCGATCACTACGCGAAGTTCCTGCCGCTGTCGGTCGTGCCGGCGCCGCTCGACTTCCCGCCGATGCAGTACTACCAGCTGTGGCACGAACGCTGCCACTACTCGGACGAAGTGCGCTGGCTGCGCAGCCTCGTCGCCGAAGCCACCCGCACGCTGATCGAGCCGTAACGGCATGCGCCGTCGCATCGCGTCGTGACGCGTCACGGCGCGACGGCGGCCGGCGGCATGCCCGGCAAGGCGGCCGCCGTACCGCTTCAGTGACGCTTCAGCGCGATGCCTCGACGAGCGCGTGCGCAAGCGCGTTGTGACGCTCGATGACGGGCGGCAGATCGAGCGTCGCCAGCCGCCCTTCCCGCACCACAACCTTCCCGTTCACCACCGTGTACGCCGTCTGCGACGGCGCGCAGAACACGAGCGCCGCCACCGGATCGTGCAACGCGCCCGCGAACAGCGGCTGGCGCAGGTCGAACGCCGCGAAGTCCGCGGCCATGCCGGGCTTCAGCGCACCGATGTCGTCGCGGTTCAGCACCTTCGCACCGCCAAGCGTCGCGATCTCGAGCGCTTCGCGCGCGGTCATCGCATCGGGCCCGAAGCCGACCCGCTGCAGCAGCAGCGCCTGCCGTACTTCCGCGACCATCTGCGCGCCGTCGTTCGACGCGGAGCCGTCGACGCCGAGGCCGACCGGCACGCCCGCGAGACGCATCTTCTTCACCGGCGCGATACCCGACGCGAGCCGCATGTTCGAGCACGGACAGTGCGCGACGCCCGTGCCGGTGCGCGCGAACAGGCCGATGCCCGCATCGTCGAGCTGCACGCAGTGCGCATGCCACACGTCGTGGCCGACCCAGCCGAGATCTTCCGCATATTCGGCTGGCGTCATCCCGAACTTCTCGCGGCTGTACGCGATGTCGTTGACGTTCTCCGCGAGGTGCGTGTGCAACGACACGCCGTATTCGCGCGCGAGCACGGCCGCGTCGCGCATCAGGTCACGGCTCACCGAGAACGGCGAGCACGGCGCGACCACCACGCGCAGCATCGCGTAACGGCCTTCGTCGTGATAGGTCTCGATCAGGCGCTGCGTGTCGCGCAGGATGTCGGGTTCGCGCTCGACGACCGAATCGGGCGGCAGCCCGCCGTCGCGCTGGCCGACGCTCATCGAGCCGCGGCTCGCGTGAAAGCGCATGCCGATCCGCTGCGCGGCGCCGATGCTGTCGTCGAGCCGGCTGCCGTTCGGATAGATGTACAGGTGGTCGCTCGACGTTGTGCAGCCCGACTGCAGCAGCTCGGCCATCGCGGTCAGTGTCGACACTTCAATCATCTCGGGCGTCAGGTGCGCCCAGATCCGGTACAGGTTCGTGAGCCAGCCGAACAGCTCGGCGTTCTGCGCCGCGGGCACCGCGCGCGTGAGGCTCTGGTACATGTGATGGTGCGTGTTCACGAGCCCCGGGATCACGAGGTGGCCGCGCAGGTCGAGCACTTCGTCGGCCGTGTCGGGCAGCTCCGCGGTCGGGCCGACCGCGACGATTCGGTTGTCTTCGATGTAGAGCCCGGCATCGCGCAGCTCGCGGCGCGTGTCGTCCATGGTCACGAGCACGTCGGCGTGCTTGACCAGCAAGGTTTTCGGGCGGGATGAAGAGGTGTTCGGCGCGCGTGCGCCAGCGTGCTGCTCGAGGTTCATGCGTTCTCCGCGTCGGTCTGCCCCCAGGGGCTGTCCTGGAGGCGGTCACACAGCCGTTCGAACGCTGAATCGCGGCACGCCCCGGTGCCTGCGTCCGTTCGAACGCCCTGGCCCGGTTACCCGGCGTGCTCGCCGTCTTCGGGGTACGCGCCGGCCACCGGCCGACGCGCACGGCGGGAGGATCGCCCAAGCGCGCGCCGCACACAATGCGCGATCCGGAATACCGCGCTTCAGGGTTCCGATATGGTACGCCGCGCAGGCCCCCGCCGGGCACCTGAAAGCCCGCCGGAAGCCGCGTCCGGCGTGCCGTCGACAGCCGCTCATGCGCGGCGCATTATCTTTGATATCGCGCCCGTATTTGCGCGGGGAACCTTTTTACAATGCCTGCACGGCGCTCGCTTCAATCTCGCCGACGGGTATGTAGCCACGTGACGTGGAGCCTCGATCCGCCGCACAGTCAATGGATCGAGTCGCCGCCGAACCTCGCATTCACACAAGGACAATTGCGAATGGGAAAGCTCACTACCCACGTACTCGATACGGCGCACGGCCGTCCCGGCGCTGCAATCAAGGTGGACCTCTACGCGCTGGACGGCGAATCGCGCCGCGCGATCAAGACCGTGCTGACCAATAGCGACGGCCGCTGCGACGAACCCCTGCTCGAAGGCGCCGCGCTCGCCGCCGGCGAATACGAACTCGTGTTCCATGCCGGCGACTACTTCGCGTCGCTCGGCGTGAAGGTACCCGAACCCCGTTTCGTCGATCGCGTCGTGCTCCGCTTCGGCATCGCCGACACCGGCTCGCACTACCACGTGCCGCTGCTCGTGTCGCCGTGGTCGTACAGCACCTATCGCGGCAGCTGACATTCGAATCAGCGCCCACATCAAACAAACGATTTGAGTCTGGAGGAGTTTCATGGAAGGCTTCATCACCGACTGGCTGAACCTCGCGCTGCGATGGCTGCACGTCATCGTCGCCATTGCGTGGATCGGCGAGTCCTTCTATTTCGTCGCGCTCGACAACAGCCTGAAACCGCCGACCGACCCGAACCAGCGCAAGCGCGGTGTGTTCGGCGAGCTGTGGCACGTCCACGGCGGCGGTTTCTACAACATGCAGAAGTACACGGTCGCCCCGCCGGAAATGCCGGATGACCTGCACTGGTCGAAGTGGCCGTCGTACACGACCTGGCTGTCGGGCTTCTCGCTGTTCTTCGTGCTGTACCTGCTCGCGCCGAACACCTACCTGATCGACAAGAGCGTGCTCGACATGGGCCCGGTGGTCGCCGTCGCATCCGCACTCGGCTTCCTCGCGGCCGGCTGGATCGTCTACGACTCGCTGTGCCGCATCCTCGGCACCAACGATCGCGTGCTCGGCATCTGCGTCGGCCTCTACGTCGTCGTCGCAGCGTACCTCGCGTGCCACATTTTCTCGGGCCGTGCCGCCTACCTGATCGTCGGCGCGATGCTCGCGACGATCATGTCGGCGAACGTGTTCTTCGTGATCATCCCGGGCCAGCGCAAGATGGTCGACAAGATGCTCAAGGGCGAAGAACCGAACCCGATCTACGGCAAGCGCGGCAAGCAGCGCTCGGTGCACAACACGTACTTCACGCTGCCGGTCGTGTTCGCGATGCTGTCGAACCACTATGCGATGACGTACACGAACAAGTTCAACTGGGTCGTGCTCGTGCTGATCATGCTGGCCGGCGCGCTGATTCGCCAGTTCTTCGTGATGCGTCACCGCGGCAAGCAGCTGTGGTACCTGCCGATCGGCGGCGTCGCCCTGCTGTCGGGCGCGCTGGTGTGGACGATGCCGAAGCCGGTCGCACCGGAAGCGCAAGCCGCGAACGCACCGAAGATCGTGATCAACGACATCATGCCGATCCTGCAGCAGCGCTGCGTCGAGTGCCACTCGTCGAAGCCGACGCTGATGGGCAGCGCACCCGCGGGCGTGATGTTCGACACGCCGGACGAAGTGTCGAAGAACGCGCAGCGTATCTACGAACAGGCCGTGCGCCTGAAGGCGATGCCGATCGGCAACGTCACGCACATGACCGACGACGAGCGCACCAAGCTCGCCGCCTGGTTCGAGGGTGGCGCGAACAAGTAAGCCGCCGTGCGCCGGGTGAAAATGCCCGGCGCAATCCTCTCCGTTCGCGGGCCCGGTGACGGGCCCGTTTTTTTTGCGTGCACCGAATGCGCTTCGTGCGCTAGCCGCGTAGCGCGTCGCGCTGCAGTGCGACAAGCGCATCGACCGCGCGCGGGCCGTCGTCGAACGGTACGAAGATGTGATCGTGGTACGCGGCGGCCATCACGTTGCAGCTGATACCGGCCGCGCCGAGCGCCCGCGCGAATGCAGCCGTGAGGCCTACGGCCGCGAGGTCGGAATGCACGGTCAGCGTGATCCATGCCGAGCGGAACAACACCGGCCAGCCGCGACGTGCGGCCGTCTCCTCGTCGACCACGACCGTCAGCCCTTCCGCTTCGCGGAACGTCGCAATCACTTCGGATAACGATACGTCCACATCGGTCGGCAGCGACACGAAGGCGAACGCGCCCGGATGCATTTCGGGTTGCATCGTGCGCAGCAGGACCATGAGGTCGTTTTCAGGTTGGCTCATCGGTGGGGCGCGTCCGGAACCGGACGTCGTGCGGTAAAGATGCGGGCACGATAGCATGCGCCGGCGCCACCGCTACGCGTGCATCGTCGCGACTTCGTCCGCGAGCCAGTCACGCAATGCGACGATGCGCGGATCGTCCTGCGTGCGCTCCGGATACACGACGTGATACGCAAGGCCCGGCGCCACCTCGACGTTCACGTCGAACAGCTGCACGACGCGCCCTTCCGCGAGATCGCGCACGATCATGTGCGGCTCCGCAAGACCGACCGCCGTGCTGTCCGTCACGGCCTGCACGACGTGGCTCGAATCCGGAAACGACACGCACTGGCCGTCATCGAAACCGTCGACGCCGGCCGCGGTCATCCACGCCGACCAGCGCGGCCAGGTCACGCCGTCGACTTCGCAGTCGACGTGACAGAGCGTGTGGCGTAGCAGATCGCGCGGCTTGCGCAACGGCGGCCCGGCCGACAGCAAGGCCGGGCTGCAAATCGCGACGACCGACGTATCGAACAGGCGCCGAGCGCACGTGCCGCGATAGCGCCCGGTGCCGAAGCGGATCGCGACATCGACGTCGTCGTCGTCGAAATCGCGCAACCGGTCGCTGATGTCGAACGTCAGCTCGAACGCAGGGTGCGCGGCCCTGAAACGCGGCAGGCGCGGCAGCAGCCAGTGCGTCGCAAAACGCGCGCCGACCGACACGCGCAACTCCGTCTGCTCCCGCGCGACGCGCCGTGCCCGGGCAGTCGCGCGTAGCAGGCCCGCCAGCGCATCGGCGGCCGCGGCAGCCAGCACGACACCGGCCGGCGTCAGCCGGATGCTGCGGCTCGTGCGGACGAACAGCGCCATGCCGAGCTGCGCCTCGATCTCCTTGATCTGGTGACTGACGGCTGCCGGCGTTAGCCCCACCTCGTCGGCCGCCCGCGAAAAATTCAGGTGCCGCGCCGCCGCATCGAACGTCCTCAGCGCGCGCGTACCGGGCCACATGCGTTCCATCGATCTTCAAAAAGAATTTGATGACAGTTCCAAAACCACTCGTTTTTCATGACGCCATCAATCGGCAAACAATAGGCTTTCTTGAAGATGCCGCGCGCCGTCCCGTGCCCGCAGCCAACCTGGAGAGTCGCAGATGACCGCTGCACCGTTCCCGTCCGTCGCCCAGATCAACGGCGTAGCCGCCACGCCCGATGCGCTCGCCGCATTGGCATTCGCGGGCCACGCGCATTTCACCGCGATGCAGATACGCGAAGGCCGCGTCCGCGGGCTCGACCTGCACCTCACGCGATTGCGCGACGCGTCGAACGCGCTGTTCGGTCATGCACTGCCCGACGAACGGATATGCACGTTCCTGCGCGCCGCGCTCGATCGCGCACCGTCGGCACTGTCGCTGACCGCGACCATCCATGCGTCGACAGGTGAATTCGTCGCACCGCGCGACGACGAAGCGCTCGACGTGCTGGTGCGCACCGCCGCGCCGTCGCCGGGGCCGGTCGGCCCGCTCGATCTCGCGCTGTTCGAACACGAGCGCGTGCTGCCCGACATCAAGCACGTCGGCGAAGTCGCGAAGACGCACTTCCTGCGCCGTGCGGTCGCGCAGGGTTTCGACGATGCGGCATTCGTCGATCGTCAGGGGCGCATCAGCGAGGGCTCGATCTGGAACCTGGCGTTCTGGACCGGCGATTCGGTCGTGTGGCCGGTGGCCGGCATGCTCGGCGGCGTCACGATGGGCATCGTGCGCCGGCAACTGGCACACCTCGGCATCGCACACCACGACCGTGAAGTGACACCGGCCGATCTGCCGTCGATGGCCGGCGCCGTCGTGATGAATTCGTGGACGCCGGGAATTGCCGTGCGCCGGCTCGGCACGACGATGCTGCCCGACTCGTCATCGCTCGCCGTGCTGCTGCATCACGCTTATGAACAGGAGCCGTCCGTCGCGCCGTGACGCACGCCCTGCTCACCCGTCGACCGCCTCCGGCAGCCGCGCGATCGCCTTGATCTCGAACTGGAAGCCGTACAGCCAGGTCACGCCGACGGCGGTCAACGTCGGATGCGGTGCACCGCCCCAGTAGTCGGGGACGATCTCCCAGATCCGCTCGAACGTCGCTTCGGGATCGACGAGGAACACCGTCACGTCGACGACATCGTCGAACGTGCAGCCGGCCGCGCGCAGCACCGCATTCAAGTTCTCGAACGCGCGGCGGACCTGCGCGCCCAGTTCCGGCTCGGGCGAGCCGTCCTCGCGACTGCCGACCTGCCCGGACACGAACAGGAAGCCGTTCGAGCGCAGCGCCGGCGAATAACGGTTGCGCTCGTACAGTGCCTGCCGACCGGGCGGAAAAACCACGCTACGCTTTACCATTCAGCACCTCCTTCGGTTTGTGGGGCGAAACTGCCCCGGCATCAACGATGAAGGCACTTTAAGGACCGTTGCCCGACTGATAAACGGGCAACCCTGTCCAACACTGTTTGCACGTCCCAAACAATTTCCGAACGACGCGGAGCCCTGACCCGATGGATCGATTCGACGCAATGCAGGCGTTCGCCCGCGTGGTGGAAGCCGGCAGCTTCACGAAGGCCGCCGACACGCTGCACATGAGCCGCACCACCGTCACGCAACTGGTGCAGCAGCTCGAAGCGCGGCTGCGCGTGAAGCTGTTCAACCGCACGACGCGCAAGGTCATCGTCACGGCCGACGGCGCCGCGTACTACGACCGCGTGGTGCGGCTGCTGGCCGACATGGACGATGCCGAAACGAGCCTGTCGGTTGCATCCGCATCGCCCCGCGGGCGGCTGCGCGTGGACGTGCCGAGCCCGTTCGCGCGCCTGATCCTGATCCCCGCGCTGCCCGCGTTCCATGCGCGCTATCCGGACATCCAGCTCGACATGGGCGTGAGTGACCGCGTGGTGGACGTGATCGGCGAGAACGTCGACTGCGTCGTGCGCGGCGGTGAACCGACCGACCGCTCGCTGGTCGCGCGGCAGGTCGGCGACCTGCGGCTCGGCGTGTATGCGTCGCCGGCCTACCTCGCGCGCGCCGGCACGCCGGCGCATCCGGAGGAACTGGAGGACACCCATCACCGGATCGTCGGGTTCCTGTGGGCACGCACCGGCAAGGCGTTGCCGTTTGCGATGGCATGCGACGGCGAGCAGATCACCGTGCGCGGACGCTACGTGCTGGCGGTCGACGACGGCAATGCGTACCTCGAGGCCGGCCTCGCCGGGATGGGCATTCTGTGGCTGCCCGACTACATGGCCGACACGTATCGCTCCCGTGGCGAACTGGTGCCGCTGTTCGAGCGATGGCAACTCGAACCGATGCCGATGTACGTCGCGTTCCCGCCAAACCGGCACGTCAGCGCGAAGCTGCGCGTCTTCATCGACTGGGTCGCCGAGCTGATGGCGCAGCATGCGCCGCTCGCGATCCGGCGCCGCGGCGGCCACGGTTCGCGCAGCGCGCGCAACAACGCGGCGACCTGACGCGCGCGGCGCGGGCCGCGCATAAAAAAACCCGCGCATCGTGCGCGGGTTTCGACAGACGCCGGCTGAAACGCCGGTGACTCAGGCAGTCAGCGCGGCGAGCGCCTCGTCGGTGAGCCACAGCGATTCCTGCAGGTCCTGCTCGTTGAGGTTCAGGCCGTCTCCGCCGCGATCGACGACGATGAAGTCACTGACGCCGCCGAGCGCGATCAGCGGGTGGTGCCACACGCCCTTCGCGTAGTTGACGCCCTGCCAGCCGCTCGTCACGAATGCGCGGATCTTCGCCGGATCGAGATCGCCCGCGGGCGCCACGACGACGAGATACGGCTGGTCGTTCAGCGGCACGAATGCCTGGCTGCCGAGCGGGTGGCGCTCCAGCATCTTCACTTCGAACGGCAGCGTGCGCGGCTGGCCACGGAACAGGTTGACGAGCGTGCGGCCGTCTTCATCGGTCACGTCGACTTTCGCGAGATCGTGAAACCGGATCGTCGTGCCGAGGTTGATCGGGATCTGCTTCGCCCCGTCCGTTTCGACCACGTCGCCGAACGGCGCGAACGCTTCCTTGGTCAGCGGTTCGATAACAAGCGTCTTCATTTGTCGAGCGTCCCCCACAGACGCAGGCGCGACACGCCACCGTCCGGAATGATGTTCAGTCGCACGTGCGTGACAGGGCCGAGCGACGCGATGTCGTGTTCGAAATAGTGCTGCTTGTCCATCTGCAGCTTCTGCTCGCCGAGCAGCACCGGCCAGAACATCGACTGCGTGATCAGCGAGCTGTCCGTGCCGCCCGACACGTAAGCGGCCTGGATCGAGCAGCGGTCCGGGTAGTTGCCCTTGAAGAACGCGGTATCGACTTCGATCTTGCGGATCACGCCCGGCTGCGCGAGCGCGATGATCGCCCAGTCGTTGCCCGGTTCGCGGCGGCGGCGGGTTTCCCAGCCGTCGCCCATGTTCACGCCGCGGCCCGGCAGCAGCAGGTTCGATGCGACGCCGAAGTGCTGGTTGTTCGCGGCCACGACGTAACCGCCGTTTTCCATCGCCGCGAGGTCGAACTGCTCGGTCGCGCTCGCGCCGGCCCAGTCGAGCTGCGGCTGGCCATACACGCGCAGGCGTGCAATGCCGCCGTCCGGGTAGATGTTCACGCGCAGGTGCGTGAACGCATGCGCGTCGCTCGTTTCGACGTAGTGATGGCTGTTGCCCTGCAGCGTCGTCGACGGCACGATCTCGACCCATTCGGTCGCATGCGTCGGCGCACCGTCGGCCACGAACGCGGCCTCGATCGACGCGGCCGGCGGGAAGTTGCCGGTGAAGTGGCTCGTGTCGATGTCGAAGCCCTTGATCACGCCCGGGCGCGCGAGTTTGACGATGCACCAGTCATAGCCCGTCGTGCGCTTGCGGCGCGTTTCCCAGCCGTCCATCCACTTGCCGTGGTCGTCGTACTTGCCGGGAATGAACACGGCCGGCTCGGGGTTCAGCATCCGGTCCTTCGGCGCGAAGAAATCGTCGCTGGCCTCGAGCGCCTGCGCACCGAGACGCGGGTCGGCAAGATTCACGTAGCGCCGCGTGAAATCGGGTGCGTTGGGATCGAGAAGCGGAACAGCCATGATGTTTCCTTGTTTCAGTGATGCGATCAGGCCGCTGCGACGCAGCAGGCCGTATTGCGGTGTCAGGCGTCGATCAGGTCGTCGAGACGGAAGCGCGCGATGCGGTAGATCTGGTCGAGGCTCGCACGCAGTTCCTCGGTGCGCGAATGATTCACGCGCGACTCGAAGTTCGCGATGATGCCGTGACGGTCATAGCCGCGCACCGCGAGGATGAACGGGAAGCCGAACTTCTCGCGATACGTGCGGTTCAGCGTCAGCAGCTTGTCGAACTCTTCCTGCGTGCACTGGTCGAGGCCCGCGCCGCTCTGTTCGCGCGTCGACTCGGCCGTCAGCTCGCCGCGCACGGCGGCCTTGCCGGCCAGCTCCGGGTGAGCGTTGATCAGCGCGAGCTGGCGCACTTCGCCGCCGGCTTCCACCGCACCCGACATCGTCTTGTGCAACGCGTCGATGCTCGCGAACGGCCGCTCGCCCGCGGCGACCTCGGCCACCCACGGCGAATGTTCGAAGATCCCCGACAGTGCCGCGACAAATGCGCTCGGCGCCATCGTGTTCAGTTGTTCCAACGTGTAGCGCATCGCCTTCATGCTTTCCCTTCGTTTTGATGATTGGGCTGATACGGATGATGTTCACGCCAGTGACGCGCGATATCGACACGGCGCGTCACCCATACGCGATCGTGCTTCTCGATGTGGTCGAGGAAACGCTGCAGCCCGCGGAACCGGCCCGGCCGGCCGAGCAACCGGCAGTGCATGCCGATCGACAGCATCTTCGGCGCCTCGTCGCCCTCCGCGTACAGCACGTCGAATGCGTCGCGCAGGTAGTCGAAGAAGTGATCGCCGGTGTTGAAGCCCTGCGGCGTCGCGAAGCGCATGTCGTTCGTGTCGAGCGTGTACGGCACGATCAGCTGCGGCAACGTCTTGCCGCCCGACACTTCGACGTCCATCCAGAACGGCAGGTCGTCGCCGTAGTTGTCGGAGTCGTACAGGAAACCGCCGTGTTCGGCGACCAGGCGGTGCGTATTGGGACTGTCGCGGCCGGTGTACCAGCCGAGCGGGCGCTCGCCCGTCACGCGCTCGATCGCTTCCATCCCGAGGCGCATGTGCTCGGCTTCGAGTTCCGGCGCCATGCTCTGGTAGTGGATCCAGCGCCAGCCGTGGCACGCGATTTCATGGCCCAGCTCGACGAATGCGCGCGCGAGCTCCGGATGACGCTCGATCGCCATGCCGACGCCGAATACCGTCAGCGGCATCCCGCGCTTCTCGAATTCGCGCAGGATGCGCCACACGCCGGCCCGCGAACCGTATTCGTAGATCGACTCCATGCTCATGTGGCGGTCCGGATACGCGGCTGCGCCGACGATTTCGGACAGGAACTGTTCGGAGCCCGGATCGCCGTGCAGCACGCAGTTCTCGCCACCCTCCTCGTAGTTCAGCACGAATTGCACGGCGATGCGGGCGCGCCCCGGCCAGTTCGCCTGAACGGGATGGCGGCCGTAGCCGATCAGGTCGCGAGGATAGTTGGGATCGAGTGACATGGGTTCGAAATGCGGCGAAAGCGGGCTGAAATAATGGGTTCGCATCGACTGCGCGGTGCCGGGAGGCCGGCCGCGCAAGCCGATGCGATGACGGCCCAGTGTAGCGAAAACGTTCATACGCGCCCATACAGCGACGCAGATAGTGCGTGTCAGACGGTGTGTATGTGCGGTTGCGGCAAATTCGGGACCGGTTCCTCCGCATCCCCGTCCGGCGGGCTGAAGCGGGCGAACGCGCCGTCGTAGCGCTTCGGCAGCGGCCGGGCGAAATCGCCGCGTTTCGCGGTCGCGAGGCGCAACGCGACGAGCGCCTCGGCCCATTTGACAGCCGCCGTGACGCCCTCGACCACCGGCGCGCCGATCTGCTGCTCGATCTCGTGCGCGAATTCGGCCATCCCCGCGCAACCGAGCACGATCGCGTCGGCGCCGTCCTCGTCGAGCGCGCGCCGGCATTCGTCGACGATGATCCGGCGCGCGGCCGAGCCGGGCCGGTCGAGCTCGAGCACCGCGACGTCGGTCGCGCGCACGTTGCGGCAGAAGCGCTTCATCCCGTAGCGCTCCGCGAGATGCCACGCCATTCCGCAGGTGCGCGCGAGCGTCGTGACGACCGAGAAGCCCGGCGCGAGCACGCTCGCCGCATGCATCGCGGCCTCGGCGATGCCGATCACCGGCCCGCGCGCGAGCTCGCGCGCCGCGTACAGGCCCGGGTCGCCGAAGCACGCGATCACGTACGCGTCGCAGCCGTCGCGCTCGCCCTGCACGATCTCGGCGAGCAGCCCCGGCGTCGCGAGCGCCTCGTCGTAATACCCTTCGATCGACGGCGGCCCCATCGGCGGGCTCACCGCGACGATCTCCGTGCCGGCGGCCGCGACCTCGCGCGCGCAGCGACCCATCGCGTCGGTCATCCGCTGCGTCGTATTCGGATTGATCAGTCGGATCTTCATCGCACGCTCCTCACGCCTTCGTGCTCACGAGCAGCCGGTAGAACACGAAGCCGAGCCCCGCGCCGATGAACCACGAGAAGTTCGCGACGCCCTGCCAGCCTGGCATCATCACGCAGACGATCGCGATCACCGCGGCCGGCAACAGCGCGGCGACCGCACGGCGGTTCACGCCGCCCGTGTACCAGTACGTGCCGCTTTCCGACATCGTGTACAGGTCGTCGCGTACGAGCCGGCCGCGCTTGACGAGGTAGAAGTCGGCGATCAACACGCCGTACAGCGGGCCGATGAACGCGCCGAGCACGTCGAGCGTGTAGTGGATCACGGCCGGGTTGTTGAACAGGTTCCACGGCGTGATGAAAATCGACGCGACGGCGGCGAGCATGCCGCCCGCGCGCCAGCTGATCAGCTTCGGTGCGACGTTCGAGAAGTCGAACGCGGGCGACACGAAGTTCGCGACGATGTTGATGCCGATCGTCGCGATCGTGAACGTCAGCGCGCCGAGGATCACCGCGGTCGGGTGATCGATGCGGCCGACCGTCTCGACCGGGTCGGTGATGAGTTCGCCGAACACCGGCAGCGTTGCTGCCGTCGTGATCACCGTGACGAGCGAGAACGCGAGGAAGTTGACGGGCAGCCCCCAGAAATTGCCGCGCTTCACTTCGCCGAACGAGCGGCAGTAGCGAGAGAAGTCGCCGAAGTTCAGCATCGGCCCGGAGAAGTACGACACGACCAGCGACACGGCCGTGATCATCACCGGGATCACCTCCGCGCCGTGATACTTGACGCCGCCGAGGTTGATGCCGATGTTGCGCCAGCCCGCGCGCCACACCATGTAGCCGGCGAGGATGAACATCACGACGTAGACGGCCGGGCCCGCGAAGTCGATGAACTTCTTGATCGTCTCCATCCCGTTCCAGAACACGAACGCCTGCAGCACCCACAGCAGCATGAAGCCGGCCCAGCCGACCGCCGACAGCCCGAGGAAGCCGTAGCGATGGACGTCCGCGTACGGCAGCCATTGCGGGAAGAACTTCAGCACGACGATCACGAGCGCGCTCGATGCGAGATAGGTCTGGATGCCGTACCACGCGATCGCGATCAGCCCGCGGATCACGGCCGGCACGTTCGCGCCGAGCACGCCGAACGTCGCGCGGCATGCGACCGGATACGGCACGCCGATCTGCTGGCTCGGCCGTGCGATCAGGTTGCACAGCACGTTCACGAGGCCGATGCCGACGATCAGCGCGATCAGCACCTGCCAGCTCGTCAGACCGAGCGCGAACAGGCTGCCCGCGAACACGTAGCCGCCGACGCTGTGTACGTCCGACATCCAGAACGCGAAGATGTTGTACGAACCCCATGTCTGATTCTTCAGGGGTGCCAAATCTTCGTTATACAGACGTTCGCTGTACCCATTCGGCAGCGTCGGATCGCCGCCCTCGCCGCCTTCTTCCGCCGGATAGGCGCTCTCGTGCGCCACACTGAACTGAGCCATGACTTCTCCTTGACGCGGCCGGGCGGCCGCTCCACCGTCATCGATATCGCTCCGGATCGTCGCCCGGAGTCGGACCCGCCGCCCGCGGCAAGTACCGCGGGCCTGCATTTCGCTCGTTCTGTGGCGCGCGGCCGGGTTCGCGTCGCCGCTCAGGCGCCGCCGAACACTTCGCGCAAATCGACCTGCCCTTGCGCGGGCCGGTCGAGCATCTTCAGTTCGACATGCTGCAGGTGGCGCGCCATCAGCGTCGCCGCCTGCTTCGGATCGCCCGCCTCCAGCGCGGCGAGGATCTCGTCGTGGTCGTCGCACGAGCACGGGCTGCGCCCGTGCGATTCGTACAGTGCGGACATCAGCGTCGAGCGTGCGACGAGCCCTTCGAGGCACTCGCTGAGCGTCGCATTTCCCATCAGCGTGGCGAGCGTCGTGTGAAATTCGCCCGACAGCCGGATCCACGCCGCGAAGTCGTGCCGCTCGAACGCCCTGCGTTCCTTGTCGATCAACGCAGCAACGCCTTTCAGCCGCTTCGCGCCGGGCCCGGTTGCAAGCCGCTCGACCACCGCAAGCTCGATGATCCGGCGCATCTCGAACACCTCGTGCACGTCCTGCAGCGTCGGGCTCGCGACGAACGCGCCGCGGTTCGGCTCGAGCTCGACCAGCTTGTCGGTCGCGAGCTGCGCGAGCGCCTGGCGGATCGTCCCGCGCTTCACGCCGAACACGTCGCAGAGCTGCGCCTCCGTCAGCTTCGCGCCGGGCGCGAGCCGATGCTCGAGGATCGCGGTGCGGATCCGCTCGGCGATCGCTTCGGGGCCGGCTACGCCGGACGGCTGGGAATCGGGCTCGTTCATGATCTGCATCGTGTGATGATCCTCATGCTAGGGCGGACATAAAGATTGTCAACAATTCTTTTCGGGGATTGCGCACAATTGGCGTGCATCGATGTGACCCTGCCCGGTGCATGATGCGCTCATTCCATGCACGACAAGCCTTTCAGGCAAGACAGAAGCCCATCTCGTCGTATACCCGCCCGGCCATTTTGTTGACAAAAATGGTGCACAACCTGGCAACGACCGGATTCAAGTCGATGAAAATTTCCGACCGTTAGTTGCGTACTTATATAAAGAAAAAGGCGGGAAACCCGCCTTTCGATCGATCGCGCCGGCATCAGCCGAGATGCGGATAGTCCGACAGTGTCAGCCGGAAGCCGTGCGCATTCGCAACGAGCTGTGCCTGCGCGCCGAACGGCAGTGTCAGCAGGTCCGGCACGTGGCCGAACTGGAGCCCCGTGACGACCGGAATCCCGATCACCGCGCGCACCTGGTCGATCATCGCCTGCATGTCGTAGCCGTTGTCGTACTCGAACGGCCGCGCGCCGGTGAACTGGCCAAGCACGAGCGCCTGCTGGCGCGCGAGCAGCCCCGACAGGTGCAGCTGATAGATCATCCGCTCGATCCGGAACGGCTGCTCGTTGACGTCCTCGATGAACAGGATGCCGCCTTCGATGTCGGGCATGTATGGCGTGCCGATCAGCGACGTCAGGATCGCGAGGTTGCCACCCCACAACGTGCCCGTCACGTTCACGCTCTGCACCTGCGGCGCCTCGGTGACGATCGTCGTGCTCGGCTGCGTCAGCGTCTGCCAGAAGTGCTGCATCGTGAAGTCGCTCGGCGTTTCCGCGCCGAAGTCGGCGGACAGCATCGGGCCGCCGAACGTCTTGATGCGCGCCTTTGCATAGAGCGCGAGCTGGATCGCGGTGAAGTCGCTGTGGCCGACGAGCGCGACCGGTTGATCGCGCAGCCGACGCTCGAGCCCGCGGTAGTCGAGCCCGTGCAGGATCCGCGCGGCGCCGTAGCCGCCGCGCACCGCGAGCGCGATGTCCGGCAACGGCCGCTCGGGATCGGCGAGGCGGTTCAGGTCGCCTGCCCGCTCGCCGTCGGTGCCGCCGAACCGCTGGAAGCGTCGCTGCGTCGCCTCGATGTTCTCGATGCGCTGCTGCGCAGTGCTGAGGCGCTCGAGCGCGCGGTTGATCGCGTCGGGGTCGTGCGGATAACCGGACGGCGCCAGCAGGCGGATGGTGTAGGACGCGGCGGGCTGGAAGGACATGGCGAAAGGTGTCGGGTCGTCAAACCTGCTTAGAGGGTCCGAACCGTCTCCGGTTCACGGCGTCGTGCGCGGCGAGCGTGCTTACGACGCGCCGGATTCGGCATCGCGGGCGAGCCGCGCTTCGCGCAGCGCTCGGCGGCGCTCGGCGAAGAACGACTTCAGCGCGGCGCCGCATTCGTCGGCGAGCACGCCGCCCGTCACTTCGGTATGGTGGTTGAGCTGCGGATTCGCGAACGCGTCGATCACGCTGCCGCACGCGCCCGTCTTCGGATCGGCGGCGCCATAGACGACTCGCGCGATGCGCGCATGCATGATCGCCCCTGCGCACATCAGGCACGGCTCGAGCGTCACGTACAGCTCGCAGCCGGGCATCCGGTAATTCTCCAGATGCTGCGCGGCCATGCGCAGCGCGGCCATTTCCGCATGGGCCGACGGGTCGTGCCCGCCGATCGGATGGTTGAAGCCGCGTGCGATCACTTCGTCACCGCGCACGAGCACCGCGCCGACCGGCACTTCGCCGGCCGCGCGCGCCTCTTCGGCGGCGGCCTGCGCGAGCCGCATGAAATGCAGGTCGCGCGCCGACACGGGCGTGGCTTCGGGAACAGGTGTATCGGTGGCCGGCTCGGCCGCCGGGGCGATTGCCGACCGGGCTGCGTCGTGCAGCTCGCCGGACGTCACATCGGCCCCGCTTCGGCGGGCGCTTCGTCGAGCCCACGCTCGCACAGGCGTTCGGCGATGCGTCGGCAGTAGTCGCGCGGCATCACCATCGGGCCGCCGCGCAGCGATTCGAGCGCCATGTCGAGCGCGAGGATCTTGGCCTGCAACCGGCAGCGCGCGGCACGGTCGCTGACCGCCTGCACTTCGTCATGCAGGTTGCGCAGCGCGCGCAATTGCTCGACCGCCGGCGGCACGAAGCCCGCGTTCTTCAGGATACGGTTGGCCACCCGCACCTCCTCGGGCACGAGCAGGTCGTCATCCAGCGCCTGCGGCGCGCCGGTACCCGGCAAATCGTCGAACTCGCCCCGCGCGGCGGCGGCGGCAATACGTTGTTCGACCAGGGCGTCAAGCAATCTCATCAGTCAATCGGAACAATGCGGCAGGCCGAATTCTAGCAGGGTGACGCGGCTATGACAGGCCCTTCGAATATATGCTCGATATTGTGTTTTTTAGGGGCCGAATCGCTGCGCATGCACGCCGATCACCGTCAAATGCCGCTCTGCTGCGCCGCAGCGGGCTGAGCGGCGTCCGGACCGCGTCAAACGCACGCGGTGTCGGGCCCTTTTTTTTAATCGTGATGAGGCGAGTCGAACCCCGCCGATCCGGCGAAATGGCCGCCGCCCCGCTGTCGTTGCCGCGTCACGCGGCCACCGTTTCCGGGTGCGGTTTCGCGAACGGGCGGAACATCATCGCGATCAGGAACGCGCCGATGCCGATCGCGAACGAACCGAGGTACAACCAGCCGTAGCTGCCGAACGTGTCGACGATCAGGCCGCCGGCGACCGGGCCCGCGGCCATCCCGAGGCTGCCGGCCATCGCGCAGCCGCCGATCACGGTGCCCATCATCCGCAGCGGGAAATTCTCGCGCGCGAGCACCGAATACAGCGGCATCACGCCCGCGTAGATGAAGCCGAACAGCGTCGCAACCGCGTAGAACCCGTCGAGCGAGCGCACGAAGTAGTAGCCGAGCGCGCCGAGCGCCTGCGCGAGCAGCCCGGCCACCAGCATGCGCTTCGCGCCGAGGCGATCGCCGAGAATCCCGAACGCGATCCGGCCGCCCATGCCGGCGAGCCCTTCGACGCTATAGATAGACACCGCGACGATCAGCGGGATGCCGCACGTGACCGCGTAGCTGACCGTATGGAAGATCGGGCCCGAGTGCGTCGCGCAGCAGAAGAAATTGGTCAGCAGCAGGATCATGAACTGCGGCGAGCGCAGGGCATCCGCGACCGACATCGCCGCGGGCGCGCCGGCAGCCGAAGGCGCGGCGTGCGCGGGAGCATGGTCGAGCGCGGGCGCCCGCCGCACCAGCAGCGACACGGGAATCATCACGACGGCGGCCAGCGCGGCAATCAGCAGCATCGACGTGCGCCAGTCGCGCACCGACACGAGCCACGCGGCGAGCGGCGCCATCGTCATCGGCGCCATCCCCATGCCGGCCGACACGAGCGACACCGCCAGGCTGCGATGCGTGTCGAACCAGCCCGTCACGCACGCCATCATCGGCGCGAATATCGCGGCCGTCGCGCTGCCGACGGCGAGGCCGAAGGTCAGCTGGAACACGAGCAGCGACGGCGCGCGGCTCGCCAGCGCCAGGCTCGCCGACAGCAGCACCGCGCCCGCGATGACGACCGGCCGCGTGCCGATCCGGTCCGACAGGCTGCCCCATGCCATGCTCGCGAAAGCCATCGCGATGAAGCCGAGCGTCATCGCCGTGGAAATGCCGGTCATCGACCAGCCCGTATCGCGCGCAATCGCGCGCAGGAACACCGGCAGCGAAAACATCGCGCCGATCGCGACGCAGCCCATCAGGCCGCCCGCGGCGACGATCACCCAGCGGTATCGGGAATCCGTCATCTCGTGTCTCCTGGTTCGTTTCGACCGTCTCGGAAACCGGGCGCGGGCCGCGCGCACGGCGCAATGCCCGGTCGACATGGGTACGACGGGCGAATCCTCGGTAAATCGACATGCGCGACCCACGGACCGACGATTTTTTATTGTCGATCAATTCGCGCGGCCGGCAAGGGGCGCATCACGCGTTCGCCCCGCTTTTCCGGAATCGGAAATTCGATATCGCAAATGATTGGTTTGGCCCTGCGGCCGCGCTGACTACACTCGACTCATCTTGTCATAACAAGTTGATCGATGACCTCATCCAACGTCGTGCCGCTGTCGGCGGCCCCGCTCTACGTGCAGATCAAGGACACGTTGCGCGCGCGCATTCTCGACGGCACCTATGCGCCGCACAGCCGGATGCCGTCCGAGCACGAGCTGTGCGCAATGTTCGACGTCAGCCGCATCACGGTGCGCCAGGCGCTCGGCGACCTGCAGAAGGAAGGACTGCTGTTCAAGCTGCATGGCAAGGGCACGTTCGTGTCGAAGCCGAAGGCATTCCAGAACGTGACGTCGCTGCAGGGCTTCGCCGAGGCGATGTCGTCGATGGGCTACGAGATCGTCAACCAGTTGCGCAGTTTCCGCACCGTGAAAGCCGACCGCCATCTCGCGACGAAGCTGAACGTGCCCGAAGGCGCACCGCTCGTCGAGATCCATCGCGTGCGGCTGCTGAACCGCGAACCGGTGTCGCTCGAACAGACCTGGGTGCCCGAAGCGCTCGGCAAGCGCCTCGCGGGCGCCGATCTCGCGACCCGGGACATCTTCCTCGTGCTGGAAAACGACTGCGGCATCCCGCTCGGCCATGCCGACGTGTCGATCGACGCGATCCTCGCCGACGACGAGATCGTCGACGCGCTGCGCGTCGAGGAAAGCAGCCCCGTGCTGCGCATCGAGCGCCTCACGCACGACGCGTCAGGTACCCCGATCGACTACGAATACCTCTACTTCCGCGGCGACGCATTCCAGTACCGGCTGCGCATCGACCGGCAAAAAGCACGCAAATCTGCAAGGAAACAGCAATGACGACCCAGGTTCATGAATACGACATCGTCGTGGTCGGCGGCGGCACGGCCGGACCGATGGCGGCGATCAAGGCGAAGGAGCGCGATCCGTCCCTGCGCGTGTTGCTGCTCGAGAAGGCCAACGTGAAGCGCAGCGGCGCGATCTCGATGGGCATGGACGGCCTGAACAACGCGGTGATCCCCGGGCATGCCACGGCCGAACAGTACACGCGCGAGATCACGATCGCCAACGACGGCATCGTCGACCAGGAGGCCGTGTACGCGTATGCGACGCACAGCTTCGCGACGATCGAGCAACTCGACCGCTGGGGCGTGAAGTTCGAGAAAGACGGCACCGGCGACTATGCGGTGAAGAAGGTCCATCACATGGGCTCGTACGTGCTGCCGATGCCGGAGGGACACGACATCAAGAAGGTGCTGTACCGGCAGCTGAAGCGCGCGCGCATCGCGATCACGAACCGCATCGTCGCGACGCGCGTGCTGACCGACACGCAGGGCCGCGCGAGCGGCGTGCTCGGCTTCGACTGCCGCACCGCCGAGTTCCACGTGATCCGCGCGAAGGCCGTGATCCTCTGCTGCGGAGCGGCCGGCCGCCTCGGCTTGCCGGCGTCGGGCTACCTGATGGGCACCTACGAGAACCCGACCAACGCGGGCGACGGTTATGCGATGGCCTATCACGCCGGCGCCGCGCTCGCGAATCTCGAATGCTTCCAGATCAACCCGCTGATCAAGGACTACAACGGCCCCGCGTGCGCATACGTGACGGGCCCGCTCGGCGGCTTCACCGCGAACGGCAAGGGCGAGCGCTTCATCGAATGCGACTACTGGAGCGGCCAGATGATGTGGGAGTTCTATCAGGAACTGCAGAGCGGCAACGGCCCCGTGTTCCTGAAGCTCGACCATCTCGCGGAGGAAACGATCCGGACCATCGAGCAGATCCTGCATACGAACGAGCGGCCGAGCCGCGGCCGCTTCCATGCCGGGCGCGGCACCGACTACCGCAGCCAGATGGTCGAGATGCACATCTCCGAGATCGGCTTCTGCAGCGGCCACAGCGCATCGGGCGTCCATGTGAACGCACGCGCAGAGACGACGGTGCCGGGGCTCTATGCAGCCGGCGACATGGCGGCCGTCCCGCACAACTACATGCTCGGCGCGTTCACGTACGGCTGGTTCGCCGGGCAGAACGCGGCCGACTACGTGGCCGGCCGCGATCATGCGCCGGTGGACGACGAACAGGTCGAGGCCGAACGCGCCCGCGTGCTCGCGCCACTTCTGCGCGAACACGGCCTCGCGCCGGCGCAGGTGGAGTACAAGCTGCGCCGCATGGTGAACGATTACCTGCAACCGCCGAAGGTGACGCGCAAGATGGAAATCGGGCTGCAGCGTTTTGATGGAATTACTGAGGATATCGAACAGATGAAGGCCAGCCATCCGCACGAACTGATGCGCGCGGCCGAAGTGCGTGCGATCCGCGACTGCGCGGAAATGGCCGCGCGCGCGTCGCTGTTCCGCACCGAGAGCCGCTGGGGGCTGTATCACCATCGCGTCGACTTCCCGCATCGCAACGACGCCGAATGGTTCTGCCATACATGGCTGCGCAAAGGCATCGACGGCGCAATGCGCAGCGAGAAACGGCCCGTCGAACCCTACATCGTGCCGCTTGCCGATGACGAACGCGGCGCCTACGCGCAGTTGCGCATCCGCGAACCGGCCGCGCTCGCGGCCGCCCTCTGAGGAACCATGCCATGCCGCATACCCCGCACGACATCTTCCAGCGCAGCAGCGCGCCCGTCACGATCGACGACGCACTGTGCATCGCTGACAAGGGCTGCACCGTCTGCGTCGACGTGTGCCCGCTCGACCTGCTCGCCATCGACGTGACCAAGGGCAAGGCCTACATGCAGTTCGACGAATGCTGGTACTGCATGCCGTGCGAGCGCGATTGCCCGACCGGCGCAGTCAAGGTCGATATCCCTTACCTGCTGCGCTGACCGCCTGCGTCAGCGCCCTATCCCCTCGCTCATGACCGACTTCTCCTACGCTTCCCCGCTACCCGGCGCACACGAGCGCGACCGGGCCGCGCTCGTCGCCCGCCTCGCCGCGCCCGACGCATCCGTGCGCCGTGTCGCGCTCTTCGAACTCGCGGATCTCGAGGATCCCGAGCTCGTGCCGGCATTCGTCGCCGCACTGCGCACCGATCCGTCGGCCGACGTGCGCGGCGAGGCTGCCCGCGTACTCGGTGCGTGGGAACAGCCCGATGTCGTCGATGCACTGTGCGGCGCGCTGCTCGATCCCGACGACGACGTACGCGCCGCCGCCGCGCAGAGCCTGTCCGAACTGAAGGACGCGGCATCGGGTGCCGTGCTGTGCCGCTGGGCCGACCGGCCCGAGCCGTTCGTCCGCCGCGCCGTGCTGCGCGGCTTGCGCGAATTGCGCGACCCCGCCGCGTTCGCCCCCGCGCTGCACGCGCTCGATGCCGAGCCGCCGGCCGTGCGCGCCGAAGCCGTTGCAGTACTCGGCTGGCTCAGGGATCCGCGCGCGCTATCGCCGCTCGCGCGCATCGCGACGGCCGATGCCGACGCGGACGTGCGACGCGCCGCGGTCGGCTCGATCGGCTTCGCGGCGGCCGACGATGCGACCGTCATCGACGCATTGCTCGCCGCGCTGCGCGACCGCGCATGGCAAGTGCGCGAGGAAGCGGCCACCACGCTCGGCAAGCTGCGCGTGACGACCGCGCGCGAGCCGCTCGTCACCGCGCTCGACGACGATTTCTGGCAGGTGCGCCTGCGCGCCACGCGCGCACTCGGGCAGTTGCGCGATGCGGCTGCGGCACCGGCCGTCGTCGCGCTGCTCTCGCATGCGATCAGCAACCTGCGCAAGGAAGCCGCGCTTGCGCTCGGCGAATTAGGCGACCCTGCGACGCTGCCCGCACTGAACGATGCGCTCGAGGATCGAGATCCGGAAGTCCGCAAGGCCGTGCGGATCGCGATCCAGCAAATCGGCGACGCTCCGCGATGATCTTGCCGACCGAAATCGCACTCGATCATTCCGCACGCACGCTGACGCTGCACTGGCCCGATGGCAACACGCAGCGCATCGGCTATGCGCAATTGCGCAGCGATTGCCCGTGCGCGGAATGCCGACGCATCCGGCGTGACGGCGGCCGTGTCGATGCACGCCCCGACCTGACGATGGAAGGCGTGGAACCGGCCGGCTACGGCATCCGCCTCATGTTCGGCGACGGCCACGCACGCGGCATCTATCCGTGGCCCTATCTGGCGGACCTCGCGTAGCACCCGTCATGCGGCTCACGCGGGCTCGCAGGCGAGATGGCCGGCGTGCGCAAACGCTGCGATACTGACGCCCACGACCGTCTCCACCCACCGTGGGAGCAAGGACATGCAAACCGCAGTCGGATTCATCGGCCTCGGCGTGATGGGCACGCCGATGGCGCTCAATCTCGCGCGGGCCGGCACGCCGCTCGTCGTTTGGAGCCGGTCGCACGGCAGCGACGATGCATTGCGCGACGCCGGCGCACGCGTCGCCAAGCACGTCGACGACGTATTCGCGACCTGCCGCACCGTGATCCTGATGCTCGCGAACGACGCGGCGATCGACGCCGTCCTCGCGCGCGGCAC
This sequence comes from Burkholderia sp. BCC1999, assembly GCF_905339975.1. Lineage (NCBI taxonomy): Bacteria > Pseudomonadati > Pseudomonadota > Betaproteobacteria > Burkholderiales > Burkholderiaceae > Burkholderia > Burkholderia sp. BCC1999. The sequence continues at coordinate 175,025 of NZ_CAJPHP010000003.1, forward strand.
GCCCGGTTTTGCCGCGCGCGTCGGCGGCCACACGATCGTGAACATGGGCACCAACGCCCCCGAGTACTCGCGTGCGCTCGCCGATGAAATCGCCGCTGCGTCGGGCCGCTACGTCGAGGCGCCCGTGTCGGGCTCGCGCAAGCCGGCCGAGGCCGGCCAGCTCGTCGTGATGCTGGCCGGCGCGCCGCACGACGTCGACGCCGTGCGCCCGCTCGTGAAGCCGCTGTGCCGCGACAGCTTCGTATGCGGCGACGTGCCGTCGGCGCTGACGATGAAGCTCGCGGTCAACCTGTTCCTGATCACGATGGTCACCGGCCTGACCGAAGCCACGCATTTCGCGCAACGTCACGGCATCGATCTCGCCCGCTTCGCCGACGTGCTGAACGCCGGCCCGATGGCAAGTGACGTGTCGCGCGTGAAGCTCGGCAAGCTGGTCGCCGGGGATTTCTCCGTGCAGGCCGCGATCACCGACGTGCTGAAGAACGCGCGCCTCGTCGCCGAATCCGCGCGCAGCATCGGCATCGCGTCACCGCTGCTCGACATCTGCCACGCGCTTTATGGCGAGACCGCCAAGGCCGGACATGGCTCGGACGACATGGTCGCTGTCATCCGGGCGATTGAGCGTCGCACCGACGCGTAGGCACGACCATGTCCGGATCGTCGCATTCCGCACCCGTTGCCGCCGCACCCGTGCGCGCCGTTCCCGCCGTGATCGGCATCGTGCTGCGCGAACGCGACGTACTGCTCGTGCGCCGCGCGAATCCGCCCGATGCGGGATGCTGGGGATTCCCCGGCGGCAAGATCGAACCGGGCGAGCCGATCGCGGACGCGGTCGTTCGCGAGATCGCCGAAGAGACGACCGTCGAAGTCGCAGCGCTCGATGCCTTTACCGCGCTGGATGCGTTCGATTACGATGCCAGCGGCGCCGTGCGCCAGCATTTCATCATGGTCGCGGTGCTGTGCAGATGGTTGCGCGGCACGCCCGTTGCCGGCGACGATGCGCTCGATGCGCGCTGGTTCGGCATCGACGAGCTCGACCGCGACGATTTGCCGATGAGCGCAGGCGTGCGCGACGTCGCACGACGGGCGATCGAACGGGCGGCATCGCTGGGCGACGCGAGACGCTCGCCTATCTGAAATTCCGTTGTCGTTTTCGCGCTACCGTGCGGGCGACGCGCTCGGTCCATCAAGGGGCCGGCTACCCGCCGAGTCCCGGATCACCACTTATCCAGCCATGATCAGAATTCGCAAATCCACCGACACCGACGGCACGCGCGTGCTGGCCATCTGGCGCAATGCAGTCGATGCCACGCATCACTTCCTGAGCGACGACGATCGTCGCGCGATCGAATCCGAAGTCGTCGCGTTCCTGCCCGCCGCACCGCTCGACCTGGCTGTCGACGAACACGATCGGGCGATCGGTTTCATGCTGCTCGACGGCAGTCACATGGAAGCGCTGTTCGTCGACCCCGGCCACCATGGCGCGGGGGTCGGGCGGCGGCTTGTCGAACATGCACTCGCGCGCCATCCCGGCTTGACGACCGACGTCAACGAGCAGAACGAAGCGGCGACGGGATTCTACGAACGGCTCGGATTCGAGCGCTGCGGTCGATCGGCGCTCGATGGACAAGGCCGGCCTTATCCGCTGATTCACCTTCGTTATCGGGGTGGTAAGCAGCCCTGAGGAGGATCGGGAAAACGCGTGACATCCAATCGCGTCGCATCAATCCGATACGCCCCTCACGCGGCTACACGCAGCTACACGCGTCGTCGCGGCAGCACACGCTCGGCGACGGCGAACGCACGTTGCATGAAGTGATTGAACCGCTCGGCCTCGCGCCGCAGCCCCGCCTGCTGACCGCCGATCAAGCACAGGTGCGCGACCTGCCCCACGATCTCGGCTTCGCCCGGCATGCGGACCCAGCGACGGGACATCTCGACCGCGAAGGCGAGACGCGTGGCATCGACGCGCTGCTGGAACGCTGCAACCAGCGCGTCCTGCAACGCCCACGCGCGAATCGCCACTTCGCGTCCCGGCCGCTTTTCAGCTGCGATGCGCAGGTAGCGCGTCAGCGTGTCGCCCGCACTGCGGCCCTCCGCCGCGTACGCGAGCATGCGTGCGGTGTAGTCGTCCTCCCACGCGGTCAGCAGTGCCCGGACGAAGTCTTCGCGATTGCGGAAGTGGTGATAGAACGAGCCGCGGGTCACGTTCAGCCGTCGCGCGAGGCTTTCGGCCGAAATGCCCGAATAGCCCTCCCCGTCGAGGGCGTCGAAGCCCGCCGCGATCCAGTCGTTTCGAGTCAGTGTACGCATCGGCATCGCCATACAGGCTGTGTATGGTGCGGGTTGGACAGTTAGGCTGCGAACTCTATCACGGCCGCCGCCGCTTCCCGCATGGCGCCACGACTCATGGAGTTCGCGTTGAAAGACATCGTGCTCGTTGCATTCGACCGGTTCACCGACATCGACCTGTTCCTGATGTGGGACATCCTCGGGCGCAACACCTCGGACTGGCGCGTCCGGATTCTTGGCGCGCAGCCCGTGCTGCATTCCGCGCATGGGCTGGCCATTCCCGTTCACGGCCCGCTGTCGGATGCCAATCACGCCGATGCCGTGTTGTTCTCGAGCGGCAAGCAAGGCATACCGGCCGCGCTGGCGAGCCCGGATTTCCTGCCGTCGTTCGAACTCGATCCGGCGCACCAGCATATCGGGTCGATCTGCGCCGGCGCGTTCATTCTCGAACGGCTTGGGTTGCTGGCGGAGCGTCGGGCAACCACCCATCCCGATGCGCGGGATGGCTTGCTCGCACACGGGCTGCAGGCGCCGGATCAGCCGCTGGTGTGTCACGGCAACGTCGCGACGGCGGGCGGCTGCCTCGCGGCGCTCTACCTGACTGGGTGGCTGGTGGAATCGATGTTCGATCCGGACAAGCGCCGCGAAACGCTGCTGCCCGTGCTGCCGGCCGGGCAGCGGGACATCTATGAGGAACTGATCGAATTCAGCATCAGGCAAGGGACGGGGCAAACCACGGGCTCGATCCGAATGATCGAAGGCGCGAGCGGGCTTGCCGCCTGATGTTCGGAGCGACGTGCATCCAATCGCCAGCGTACCGATCGGGCATCGCGGCGAAGAAAAGGCGATGCTTCTGAACCGGCGGCGGCACATCGAATCCGGGCAGCGTCAGTTGGGTCGCGGCACCATGGCAGCGGATCGCAAATGGTGAAATGGCGAGAAAGTGCGTTTCTGGGGCTGAACGAGTCTATCGCAGACTCGAAAGTGCTACCCTCTCGGCCAACCCAAACGTCACCCCATGAAGCAGCAGGATTCAACCATGCAAACCGTCGCGGTACTGGACTTCGAAACTACCGGGCTGTCGCCGAATATGGGCGACCGTGCGACCGAAATCGCCGTCATCCTTCTGCGTGACGGGCAGATCGTCGACCGTTTCCAGAGCCTGATGAATGCGGGCAGACGCATCCCGTCCGACGTCGTCGCGCTCACCGGCATCACGAACGACATGATTGCGGCGGCGCCACCGGCGTCCGAAGTCATGAAGGAAGCAGCGGCGTTCGTCGGCAAGCATGCCGTCGTCGCCCACAACGCTGGTTTCGACAAGCGCTTCTGGCAGTCGGAGCTCGGGCTGCTCGGCATGTCGGCCGAGCACTCCTTCGCCTGCACGATGCTCGTCGCGAGACGGATCTACCCGGACGCCCAAAGTCACCGCCTGTCGAGTCTGGTCGAGATGCTGCGGTTGCCGAAATCGGGCCGTGCGCACCGGGCGATGGTCGATGCCGAGATGGCTGGCCATCTGTGGTGCCGGTTGCAGGACGACATTGCGCGGACTTACGGGCTGGACCGGATCGATCACACGCTGATGTCGCGTGTCCAGGCAACGAGCAAGGCAAAGGTGCCGACGTACCTGCGATCGCTCGTGCGCGCGCACGCGTGAGCATCCGAATTCGATCGCGGCCGGGAACACGACGCGTCCTGATCCACGCGATGCGTTAGCGCAAAACGGCTTGGCAATCGCCAAGCCGTTTTTTTGTCCGGACCGGAGCCTGGACAGCAGACGAACCGAACCGGCCACCCGCTACGCACTATCGCGCCATCAACCGACGCGCAATGACGAAAGCGAACCCGAACGCCGATTCGGCCGCGATGCTCACTCCCACTCGATCGTCGCCGGCGGCTTGCCCGAGATGTCGTACACGACCCGGTTGATCCCGCGCACTTCGTTGATGATCCGGTTCGACGCACGGCCGAGCAGCGCGTACGGCAAGTGCGCCCAGTGCGCGGTCATGAAGTCGGTCGTCTGCACGGCGCGCAGCGACGTCACGTAGTCGTACGTGCGGCCATCGCCCATCACGCCGACCGACTTGACCGGCAGGAACACCGCGAATGCCTGGCTCGTCAGGTCGTACCAGCTCTTGCCGACATCGGCCTCGCCGCACAGGCCCGCAGCCGCATCCTGCGCGGTCGCGGTCGTGTTGCGCAGCTCCTCGATGAAGATCGCGTCCGCGCGGCGCAGCAGGTCCGCGAACTCGCGCTTCACTTCGCCGAGAATCCGCACGCCGAGGCCCGGGCCCGGGAACGGATGGCGGTACACCATCTCCGGCGGCAGGCCGAGCGCGACGCCCAGCTCGCGCACTTCGTCCTTGAACAGGTCGCGCAGCGGTTCGAGCAGCTTCAGGCCGAGCGTTTCCGGCAGGCCGCCGACGTTGTGGTGGCTCTTGATCGTCGTCGCCTTCTTCGTCTTCGTGCCGCCCGATTCGACCACGTCCGGGTAGATCGTGCCCTGCGCGAGCCACTTCGCCTTCGACAGCTTCTTCGCCTCGGCCTGGAACACCTCGACGAACTCGCGGCCGATGATCTTGCGCTTCGCTTCCGGATCGGTCACGCCGGCCAGGTGGCCGAGGAACTGATCGGCTGCATCGACGTGCACGACCTTCGCATGCAGGCGGCCTTCGAACATGTCGAGCACCATCTTGCCTTCGTTCAGGCGCAGCAGGCCGTGATCGACGAACACGCAGGTGAGCTGGTCGCCGATCGCGCGGTGGATCAGCGCCGCTGCGACGCTCGAATCGACGCCGCCCGACAGGCCGAGAATCACTTCCTCGTCACCGACCTGCTCGCGGATCTTCGCGACGGCTTCCTCGATGTGGTTCTTCATGATCCAGTCGGGCTTCGCGCCGGCGATCTGCAGCACGAAGCGTTCGATGATCTGGCGGCCCTTCACCGTGTGCGTGACTTCCGGGTGGAACTGCACCGCGTAGTAGCCGCGCGCCTCGTCGGCCATGCCGGCGATCGGGCAGCTCGGCGTCGACGCCATCAGCGCGAAGCCCGGCGGCAGTTCGGCAACCTTGTCGCCGTGGCTCATCCAGACCTTCAGCATCCCGTGGCCTTCGGCCGTCGTGAAATCCTCGATGCCGTCGAGCAGGCGCGTATGGCCGTGCGCACGCATTTCCGCGTAGCCGAATTCGCGATGGTCGCTCCACTCGACCTTGCCGCCGAGCTGCACGGCCATCGTCTGCATGCCGTAGCAGATGCCGAGCACGGGCACGCCGAGATCCCACACGGCCTGCGGCGCGCGCAGTTGATGGTCTTCGTACGTGCTCGCATGGCTGCCCGACAGGATCACCGCCTTCGGCGCGAACTCGCGGACGAAGTCGTCGGACACATCGTTCGGATGGATTTCGCAGTAGACGTGGGCTTCACGCACACGCCGCGCAATCAGTTGGGTGACTTGCGAACCGAAGTCGAGAATCAGGATTTTGTCGTGCATGGCTGCGGACGGGATGAAGAGAATGAGAAAAGCAGCGCACAAAGCGCTGCGTCAAAAGCATGGACAACGGCGTCGGGCGGCAGGTGGCTCGCGCGACGCATCGCCGGTCAATCCTGCATCGGCGGGCGTTCGTCGAGAGCGACGCCGCCGGACGACTGACTGGAACCGGCTGAAGCCGGCGACGATGCCGCAGGCGCCGCGGGACGGCTGACGACGGGCTCGACACGCTGCGGCGCGGGCGACGACGCCTGCGCCATCGCCGGCTCGGCCGGACGCTGCGCCGGGGCGCGCGCCTCGAGCGCTTGCGCCTTCTCGCGCCGGCGCACGGCCGATGCGATTCGCACGCCGCCGAGGCCGAGCACGATCAGCACGATGCCGGCCGCGACCGACAGCACCCTGCCGGCGGCCGCAAGCGCGGGACCGCTGCCGGCGCCGAACGACCAGACGATCGTCAGCACGCCGGTCAGCCAGTACACATGGCCGACCGACCGCGCCACCGGCGCCGTGAGGTCACCGTTGAACGCCGCATGAAACGCGAGCCACGCGAGCCCGAGCAACGCGATGCCGAACGCCTGGCCGAGCATCGCCGGCTGGATGTTCTGCAGCTGCAGCGCATTGAACAGCGACTGCCAGGGCGTCAGCACGAACAGCACGCCGAACGCCAGCAGCAGCACGGCATCGAGGATCAGCACGGCTCGCAGCAGCGGTTTCATCGGCGATCAGTCCACGTGGTAGTTCGGTGCTTCCTTCGTGATCTGCACGTCGTGCACGTGCGACTCGCGCATGCCCGCCGCAGTGATCTGGACGAATTCGGCCTTGTCGTGCAGCTCGTCGATCGTGCGGCAGCCGCAGTAGCCCATGCTCGCGCGCACGCCACCGACCAGCTGGAACAGGATCGCGTTGACCGAACCCTTGTACGCGACGCGGCCTTCGATGCCTTCCGGCACGAGCTTGTCGATGTTCGCCGAGTTGTCCTGGAAGTAGCGGTCTGCCGCGCCGTCCTTCATCGCACCGACCGAACCCATGCCGCGATACGACTTGTACTGGCGGCCCTGAAACAGGAACACGTCGCCCGGCGCCTCTTCGGTACCCGCGAACATGCTGCCCATCATCACCGCGTTCGCGCCGGCCGCGAGAGCCTTCGACACGTCGCCCGAGAAGCGCACACCACCGTCGGCGATGCACGGCACGCCAGTGCCCTTCAGCGCTTCCGCGACGTTCGAGATCGCGCTGATCTGCGGCACGCCCACACCGGCGACGATCCGCGTCGTGCAGATCGAGCCCGGGCCGATACCGACCTTGACCGCGTCCGCGCCGTATTCGACCAGCGCCTTCGCGGCGGCGGCCGTCGCGATGTTGCCGCCGATCACCTCGACGTGCGGGAAGTTCTGCTTGACCCAGCGGACGCGCTCGAGCACGCCCTTGCTGTGACCGTGCGCGGTATCGACGACGATCACGTCGACGCCGGCCTGCACCAGCAGCTCGACGCGCTCTTCGTTGTCGGGGCCGACGCCGACCGCCGCGCCTGCGCGCAGCTTGCCGTGTTCGTCCTTGCACGCGTCCGGGTGCTCGGTCTGCTTCGTGATGTCCTTGACGGTCATCAGGCCGCGCAGTTCGAACGCATCGTTGACGACCAGCACGCGCTCGAGGCGGTGGCTGTGCATCAGTGCCTTCGCTTCGGCGAGCGGCGTGCCTTCCTTGACCGTGACGAGGCGCTCGCGCGACGTCATGATCGACTTGACCGGCTCGTCGAGGCGCGTTTCGAAACGCAGGTCACGGTTCGTGACGATACCGACGAGCTGCGGGCCTTCGACAACCGGGAAGCCCGAGATGCCATGCTGGCGCGACAGCGCGATCACGTCGCGCACCTTCATTTGCGGCGGCACCGTGATCGGGTCGCGGACGACGCCCGACTCGAAACGCTTGACCTTCGCGACCTCGCGAGCCTGCTCGGCCGGCGTGAGGTTCTTGTGGACGATACCGACGCCACCCTGCTGCGCCATCGCGATCGCGAGGCGACCTTCGGTGACCGTGTCCATCGCGGCGGACACGAGCGGCATGTTCAGGGAGATGTTGCGGGTCAGCTTGGTCTTGAGGCTGGTGTCGCGCGGGAGAACGTCGGAGAAGGCGGGAACGAGGAGCACGTCATCGAAAGTGAGTGCTTTTTGGATCAGACGCATGGCAAATCCTATGGGCGCAAAAGCGAATTATACGCGAAGCGCCGTGAATTTTCACAACACGAACAACGGCTTAGCCGGTTTCAGCCGTTCGGGGGCCGAATCGTTCGGATCGCGGTTCGGTTCGTTTTCGATCGCCTTTCGTTTCACCGCTGCATCGAGCCATTCGCGCAACGGGCGGCAATCCGGCCCATCGGCCCGTTGCGAACCGGTCACGCGGCCGAAGCGGCCACGATGAAACAAGGCCCGGCAACGTGTCGAATCGGCCTGCGTACCCTGTGTTATAGCAGCCCTGCCGCACGCACGATCATCCCGATGCCGCAGCCGACCGCCACGCAACCGGCGATCCACGCAACACGCCCGCCGGGCGGCGCGAGGCGCTCGGCGGCGATCGCGACCGTCACGGCGGCCATCACGCGCAGGTCCATCATGCCGGCCGCCAGCGCGATCGCCATCAGGTTCCCGCAACAGGCGCTGCAGTGCATGGCGGCCCGCACGCCGTGCCGCCATGCCGCACCGGCAACGGCCGACGACCGGTGTACGCCGCCTGCCGGATGCCGGCAGCATGCCAGCCGCCGCGCCTTCCACGCGGAGAATTGCAGCATGCCCGCAACCGACACGACCGCGCCGGCCGCGAACGGCAGCGCACGGGCAAGCGCCGGCAGCCGTGCGGCGGCGGCCGTCAGCGCGGCGCCAGCCGGAAACACGAGCGCCCCGAGCGCCATCCACACCGCGAAATACCCGGCGCCCGCGACGACGACGAGCCAGGCGGAACGCGCCATGGCCATCGGGCCGATACGCTGCCGGTATCGCCAGAGCATCGGCGCCAGCACCGGCAGCATCATCGTCATCGTCATCGCGCCCCACATTCCGGCGAACGCCGCGAATGCACGTCCGGCGCCCCGGCCACACGGCTGCAGCCATGCGGCCGAAGCCATCCAGCCACCGGCCATCGGTTCGCTGCCCATCGCGGCCATCGACGCATGCTGCGCCAGTGTCGCCGTCACGGCGACGGCGAACACGGCCGCGAGTGCGGCCCCGAATGCCCGCGGATCAGGGCCTGCCCCGCCGATTGCCGACCGCACCATCGCACGCTCCCGCCCGTCGCCGGCTTGCGCTCAGCCGCGCGCGTACTCGTCGTGACGGCGCCACCACGGGCCGGCTTCGTTGCGCCCGCGCGGCGCGCGATCGAGCCACTGGTACATCCCCCACAGCCCGTCAAGCCCGCGCGCATAGGTCGAGTACGTGTGATAGACGACACCATCCTCGCGCACGAATGCGCTCATCCCCGGCCGGTCGAGCGAATACGTGACCGCGTCGGTGCCGCAGGTGGCCGCGAACTGCACGACGGGCGCCGGCGGCGGATCCATGTCCATCGCATGGCCGGCCCGCACATAGTTGTATTCGACGTCGCCCGTGCGCTGCTGTGTTTCGGTGAACGATACGTTGAAGTCGAAGTTGAAATCGCTGCCGACCGACGATGCCCACGGGAAGGTCCACCCCATCCGCTCGCGGTACGCGAGCAGCTTCGCGAGCGGTGCGCGCGACACGGCCGAGAGCGTCACATCGTGGTGCGCCAGGTGCACGGCGAAGCCGTCGAACCCGTCGGCGAGCGCCGAGCACGACGGGCAGCCGGCCTTGTAGTCGGGGCCGAACATGAAGTGATAGACGAGCAGTTGCGAACGGCCGCGAAACAGGTCGTCGAGCGTCGCCCGGCCGTCCTCGGTGTCGAACCGGTAGGTCTTGTCGACACGCACCCACGGCAGCGCCTGGCGCCGCCGTGCAAGTTCGTCGCTTTGCCGCGTCAACGCCTTTTCAGCGTCGAGCAGTGCGCGGCGCTCGGCCAGCCATTCGTCGCGCGTTCCGGTGAGATGGTTCGTCATTGCGGGTGCCTCCTTCGGTGGATATCCGGGCACGGCGTACGAAGCCGTGTACGTGGTGCTAGATTAGTGGCCGGCATCGGACCGGAGGGAGTGACAACTGTGTCGGGATTCGGATGGATTCGCTGATCACCGCGGCCGCGCGCGCGCTCGCGGCCGGTGACGCGCTCGGCGCGCTGAACCGCGTCGCGCTGCGTGACGATGCGCCGGCGCTCGCGCTGCGCGGCATCGCGATGGCGCAGCTCGGCGATTTCGAACGCGCGCGGGCCCTCGTGCGCGGCGCCGCACGTGCATTCGGTGCGAAGGAAGCCGTTGCACGGGCGCGCTGCGTCGTCGCGGAAGCCGAGATCGCACTCGCGTCGCGCGACCTGCGCTGGCCGACGCGCGCGCTCGATGCGGCCTGCGCAACGCTCGACGCGCACGGCGACCGCGCAAACGCCGCGCATGCGCGCTATCTCGGCGTACGCCGGCTGCTGCTGATCGGCCATATCGACGATGCCGAGCAACTGCTCGCGCATCTCGATCCCGCACCGCTGCCAGCCGCGTCGCGCGCCGCCCATGAACTGATCGCGGCCGGCATCGCGATGCGCCGCATCCGTACGCACGCGGCCCGCGCGGCGCTCGCCCGTGCGGACGCGGCCGCGCGCGACGCAGGCATCGCCGCACTGACGGCCGAGGTCGACACCGCCGCACGCGTGCTCGACGCACCGGCCGCGCGCCTCATCGCGCGCGGCACCTCGCGGCTCGTGCGGCTCGACGAAGTCGAGACGCTGTTCGCATCGAACGCGCTCGTCGTCGATGCGTGCCGCCACACGGTGCGCGATGCGCGCACGACCGTGTCGCTTGCGCGGCGCCCCGTGCTGTTCGTGCTCGCCCGCGCGCTCGGCGAGGCCTGGCCGGCCGACGTGTCGCGCAACGCGCTCGTGGCCGCCGCGTTCCGCGCGAAACATGCGGACGAATCGCATCGCGCGCGGCTGCGCGTCGAGATCGGCCGGCTGCGCGCGGTGCTGCGGCCGCTCGCGAACGTCATCGCGACACCGCGCGGCTTTGCGCTCGAACCGCTCGGCGTGCGCGAGACCGTCGTGCTCGCGCGCCCGGTCGACGATCGCCACGCGGCCGTGCTTGCACTGCTCGCCGACGGCGAAGCATGGTCGAGCTCCGCGCTGGCGCTCGCGCTCGGCGCAAGCCAGCGCACCGTGCAGCGCGCGCTCGACGCGCTCGCGGAGGCCGACAAGGTGCAGGCGCTCGGTCGCGGCCGCGCGCGCCGCTGGATGACGCCGCCGCTGCCGGGATTCGCGACGACCTTGTTACTCCCTGCTCCGCTGCCGGGAGATTAGGATGGCCTCACCGAACGACGAGGTGACAAACATGAAACGCTCCCATGCAGAGATCATTCGCGAATACGGCCCGTTTCCGGGCGTCGACGGCGTGCACGGCGTCACGTTCGACGGGCAGCACGTGTGGTACGCGTCCGGCGACAAGCTGAACGCGCTCGACCCGGAGCGCGGCACGACCGTCCGCTCGCTCGACGTCGCCGCGCATGCGGGCACCGCGTTCGACGGCCGCCACCTGTTTCAGATCGTCGAGGACCGCATCGAGAAGCTCGACCCCGAATCGGGCCGCGTGCTCGCGACGATCCCGGCCCCCGGCGGCGGTGCCGATTCGGGGCTCGCGTGGGCTGAAGGCACGCTGTGGGTCGGCCAGTACCGCGAACGCAAGATTCATCAGATCGATCCGGAATCGGGCGCCGTGCTGCGCACGATCGAATCGAACCGCTTCGTCACCGGCGTGACGTGGGTCGACGGCGAGCTGTGGCACGGCACGTGGGAAGCCGACCAGAGCGACCTGCGGCGCATCGACCCGCGCACGGGCCAGGTGCTCGAGCAGGTCGACATGCCGGCCGGCGTCGGCATATCGGGGCTCGAATCCGACGGCCACGACCGCTTCTACTGCGGCGGCGGCAACAGCGGCAAGCTGCGCACCGTGCGGCGCCCGGCGCACTCGAGCGCAGCGGGCGACGGCGCGGGCGCGACGCCCGATCCGGCAGGCGGTTGATCCGTCGCCGGTCCACGCCGCTCGGGCACGCAACGGCTCGAAATCCCGCCGTGCGCCGAGTGCAGGAATGAACAAGACGCCGCAGCAACGGCGTCGCTAAGATGCGCGCACATCTGTCATTTGTTCGGAGCGGTCGATGCAGCGCGGCGTGGTTTATGGTGTCCTGGCAGGTGCCCTGTGGGGCATGGTGTTTCTCGTTCCGCGGCTGCTGACCGACTTCTCGCCGCTGCTGCTGAGCGTCGGCCGCTACGCGATGTACGGCCTCGTGTCGCTCGCGGCCGCGCTGCCGGCCGCCCGCTCGCTGCTCGCGCGGCTCACCCGTGAAGATCTCGTCGCGTTGGTGAAACTCGCCGTCGTCGGCAACGTCGCGTACTACATGCTGCTGTCCGGCGCCGTGCACCTGATCGGCATCGCACCGAGTTCGCTGATCGTCGGCGTGCTGCCCGTGACCGTCACGCTCGCCGGCCTGGGCGACCACGGCGCCGTGCCGCTGCGGCGGCTCGCCGCCCCGCTCGCGCTGGTGATCGCGGGCATCGTCTGCATCAACGTCGACCTGTTCACGTCCGAGGCAGCACACGCGACGACGCTCGGCCAGAAACTCGCGGGCATCGCCTGCGCGGCCGGCGCGCTTGCGAGCTGGACCTGGTACGCGGTGGCGAACGCGCGCTACCTCCAGCGCCATCATCATTTCGGCGGCAACGAGTGGTCGGTGTTGTGGGGTGTCGTGACGGGCCTGATCGGCGGGCTCTGCTGGATCGCGATCCTCGCACTGCCGGCGGGCATGGTGCAGGCAGCCGTCCCGGCGTCGCGCTGGCAGTTGTTCTGGTTGCTGAACCTCGTGCTCGCGATCGGCGCGTCGTGGCTCGGCAACGGGCTGTGGAATGCCGCGTCGAAGCGCTTGCCACTCACGCTGTCCGGCCAGTTGATCGTGTTCGAAACCGTATTCGCGATGCTGTACGCGTTCGTGTACGACCAGCGGCTGCCGCACGCGCTCGAGGTCGCCGCGCTCGTGCTGCTGCTCGCCGGCGTGTACGGCTCGGTGCGGCAGCACGGCGACACGCCGGGCAGCGCGTCGACCAACGCAAACGCCGCGGCCCACTGAGTGCGCCGCGGCGTTTGATCAGACGAATCGGAACGAAAAACGCGTCAGCGCGCGTCCTTGTGCATCCACTTGCGGCCCTCGATCGAGCCGGCGCGGCGGGATTTGTCGACGCGCCGCTGGCGCGCCAGCTTCGGATCGACGATCAGCGGGCGGTAGATCTCGACACGGTCGTGGTCGGCGAGCGGCGCGTCGAGCGACGCGAGCTTGCCGTACACGCCCGTCTTCGCGTGCGCCAGGTCAATCTCCGGATGCAGCGCGAGCACGCCGCTCGCGTCGATCGCCGAGCGAACGGTCGCCCCTTCGGGCAGCGACAGCGGGATCAGCGTCTGGCGATCCGGCAGCGCATAGCAGACTTCGATCGACAGCATCGCGTCACCCCTTCCCGTAGCGCTGGTCCGCGCGCTTCACGAACGAATCGACGAACGTGTTCGCGATATGGTTGAACACGGGCCCGATGATCTTCTCGAGCAGGATGCTCGAAAACTCGTAGTGCAGCGCGAATTCGATCTTGCACGCATCGGCACGCAGCGCCGTGAAGCGCCACGTGCCCGTGAACTTCTTGAACGGACCGTCCGTGAACTCCATGTCGATCCGCGTCGGGCGTTCCTGCGTATTGCGCGTCGCGAAATGCTGCTTGATGCCCTTGAAGTTGATATCGATGCGCGCTTCCATCCCGCGCTCGTCCTGACGGCGAATCTCGACGCCGCCACACCAGGGCAGGAAATTGGGGTAGTCGGCCACGTCGGTGACGAGGTCGAACATCTGTTCCGCCGAATGGCGGATCAATACGGTTTTCTGGACATCTGCCATAAATCGCGCGGCATCGCTGAAAGTGGAAACGCCAAGCCGGGCGATTCCCGCCCCGCTTTGCTAAAATCGTGATTTTAAACGAGTTGGCCCGATCCTTTCATGAGCATCATCGACAACAGGAAAGCGCACTTCGATTATCACATCGAGGAACGCTACGAGGCGGGGCTCGTGCTGGAGGGCTGGGAAGTCAAGGCGCTGCGCGCCGGGCGCGGCCAGATCCGGGAAGGTTACGTCGTCGTGAAGAGCGGCGAGATCTTCCTGATCGGCACCCATATCAGCCCGCTGCCCGAAGCCTCGACGCACATCACGCCCGACCCGGTTCGCACGCGCAAGCTGCTGCTGCACCGCGAGGAAATCAAGAAACTGATCGGCAAGGTCGAGCAGCGTGGCTACACGCTCGTGCCGCTGAACTTCCACTACAAGGGCGGTCGCGTGAAGTGCGACATCGCGCTCGCGAAGGGCAAGAAGCTGCACGACAAGCGCGAAACCGAGAAGAAGCGCGACTGGGAACGCGAGAAGGCACGCATCATGCGCGCCGGCACCTGACGCGCGCAACCTGCAACGCAAACGACACGGCCCGCTCGAAGCGGGCCGTGTTGCTTTGGGTTCCGTGAATCCCACATGCCGATCGCCCGGAGGCGGCCGGCGGCGTTCGATACGCAGAGCCGGTGGTTTTACCTGACGACTCGCGCCGAAGGCACCTTACGGGCTCCGGCCGAACTCGCCCGAACACGCGACGATTGGCCGCACGCGGATCGCATACAGCAGCCGCCAGCGCATCAGGAACGCCCCGGCTCAGCCCTTCCCGCCCGCGGCCGGCGACGCGCGTTTGACGATCGACATCGCCGATGCGATCGCACTGCCGAGATCCGACAGGTTCGACGGCACGATCAGCGTGTTGCCCTGCTTCGCGAGATTCGCGAACGCGCCGACGTACTGCTCGGCGACCTTCAGGTTCACCGCGTCCATCCCGCCCTGCGACTGCATCGCGCTCGCGATCTTCTGGATCGCCTGCGCGTTCGCCTCGGCCACCGCGAGAATCGCAGCGGCCTCGCCCTGCGCCTGGTTGATCGCGGCCTGCCGCTCGCCTTCGGACTTCTGGATCGCCGCTTCACGCGCGCCCGACGCGAGGTTGATCTGTTCCTGCTTGCGGCCCTCGGATGCGGCGATCAGCGCGCGCTTTTCGCGCTCCGCGGTGATCTGCGCCTGCATCGCGTGCAGGATTTCCTTCGGCGGCGTCAGGTCCTTGATCTCGTAGCGCAGCACCTTCACGCCCCAGTTCGACGCGGCCTCGTCAAGCGCCGACACAATGCTGTGGTTGATGAAGTCGCGTTCCTCGAACGTCTTGTCGAGTTCCAGCTTGCCGATCACCGAGCGCAGCATTGTCTGCGACAACTGCGTGATCGCGAGCACGAAGTTGCTCGACCCGTACGACGCCTTCATCGGGTCCATCACCTGGAAATACAGCACGCCGTCGACCTGAAGCTGCGTGTTGTCGCGCGTGATGCAGATCTGGCTCGGCACGTCGAGCGGGATTTCCTTCAGTATGTGCCGGTACGCGATGCGATCGACGAACGGCAGCACGATGTTCAGACCGGGCGACAGCGTCGCGTGATAGCGCCCGAAGCGCTCGAGTACCCATGCATGCTGCTGCGGCACGATCTTCACCGTCTTCGACACGATCACGATCGCGATGATGAGCAGGACAACCCAGATGATCAGCGAATCCATGAAGTATTCCCTCCTTGTTGTATTGGCGGACGATCAGCCCGCGGGTTTCGCCACGACCACGAGACAATTGCCGCGCACGGCACTCACCTGATACACGTGCACATCGTCGCGCTCGCCGTTCGCAAGCTCGACGTCCCAGTCGGCGCCGCGATACTGCACGCGTGCGCGGCCGTCACGCCACGCATCGACCGTGACGGTCGAGCCAATGTCGAGATTGACGTCGGGATTCGTCGACGTGTCGCGCTTCTGCTTGCGGCCGAGCCCCGAGCGGCGCAGCGCGATCATCGCGATGAGCGCGACCGCGGCCGCCGCGCCGAACTGCACGTGCGGCGCGAAACCGGCCAGTTGCAGCAAGCCGCCCGCGAGAAAGCCGAGCGCGATCATCAGCAGGTAGAACGTGCCCGTCAGCAGCTCGGCCACGACCAGCACGCCCACCGCGACCCACCAGAACAGATGCCCCGACATCATTTTGGCCTCCAGAAAAACGCCCCCGATACTCACTATATTCGCTGCCGCGAGCGGAGGCGACCGGCATGCCCGGATCGGCACGTTGCATACCGACAAAAAAACACCCCGGTGCGTACCGGGGTGTTTATAACACGAACCTTGCATTTTGCCTTCAACGAAAGCGCGGCGGCACCGCGCTTTCGCCGAAGCGGCATCACCGACCGTTACTTCCGGTTGGCGGCAAGTGCCTGCCACGTATCGATGATCGTGTCGGGGTTCAGCGAAATCGACACGATGCCTTCGTCGGTCAGCCATTGCGCGAAGTCCGGGTGATCGGACGGGCCCTGGCCGCAGATACCGACGTACTTGCCCATCTTGAGGCAGGTATCGATCGCGCGCTTCAGCAGGAACTTGACGGCCGGATCGCGTTCGTCGAAGTCGACGGCCAGCAGTTCCATGCCCGAGTCGCGGTCGAGGCCGAGCGTGAGCTGCGTGAGATCGTTCGAGCCGATCGAGAAACCGTCGAAGTGTTCCAGGAACTCTTCGGCGAGGATCGCGTTGGTCGGCACTTCGCACATCATCACGAGGCGCAGGCCGTTTTCACCGCGCTTCAGGCCGAACTTCTCGAGCAGGCCGACAACACGCTCCGCCTGCTTCACGGTCCGCACGAACGGCACCATGATCTCGACGTTGGTCAGCCCCATCTCGTCGCGCACGCGCTTCAGTGCACGGCACTCCATCTCGAACGCCTGCGCGAAGTCTTCGGCGATGTAACGCGACGCGCCGCGGAAGCCCAGCATCGGGTTTTCCTCGTCCGGCTCGTAACGCGAACCGCCGATCAGCTTCTTGTACTCGTTCGACTTGAAGTCGGACAGACGCACGATCACGGGCTTCGGATAGAACGCCGCAGCGATCGTCGCGACGCCTTCGGTCAGCTTGTCGACGTAGAACTGACGCGGCGATGCGTGACCGCGCGCGACGCTCTCGACCGCCTTCTTCAGGTCCTGATCGATGTTCGGGTACTCGAGAATCGCCTTCGGGTGAACGCCGATGTTGTTGTTGATGATGAACTCGAGACGCGCGAGACCCACACCGCCGTTCGGCAGTTGCGAGAAGTCGAACGCGAGCTGCGGGTTACCGACGTTCATCATGATCTTGACCGGGATTTCCGGCAGTTCGCCGCGCTGCACTTCCGTGACTTCCGTCTCGAGCAGGCCGTCGTAGATCTTGCCTTCGTCGCCTTCCGCGCACGACACCGTGACGAGCGCGCCATCCTTCAGGACGTCGGTCGCATCGCCGCAGCCGACGACTGCCGGCACGCCGAGCTCACGCGCGATGATCGCCGCGTGGCAGGTCCGGCCGCCACGGTTCGTGACGATCGCGGCCGCACGCTTCATCACCGGCTCCCAGTTCGGGTCGGTCATGTCGGCCACCAGCACGTCGCCCGGCTGCACGCGTTCCATTTCCGACGGATCCTGGATCACGCGCACGGGGCCCGCACCGATCTTCTGGCCGATCGCTCGGCCCGTCGCCAGCACCTGCGACTGGCCCTTCAGCTTGAAACGCTGCTCGGCCTTGCCGGTTGCCTGGCTCTTCACCGTTTCCGGACGCGCCTGCAGGATGAAGATCTTGCCGTCGCGGCCGTCCTTGCCCCACTCGATGTCCATCGGACGCTGGTAGTGCTTCTCGATGATGACCGCGTACTTCGCCAGCTCGATCACGTCCTCGTCGGTGATCGAGTAGCGGTTGCGCTGCTCGTGCGGCACGTCGACCGTCTTCACGCGGCCCGGCTCGCCCGGCTGCGTGAATTCCATCTTGATCAGCTTCGAGCCGATCGAGCGGCGGATGATCGGGTACTTGTCCTGTGCGAGCGTCGTCTTGAACACGTAGAACTCGTCCGGGTTCACGGCGCCCTGCACGACGGTTTCGCCCAGGCCGTAGCTCGACGTGATGAACACGGCGTCCTTGAAGCCCGATTCGGTGTCGATCGTGAACATCACGCCGGCGGCGCCGACGTCCGAGCGGACCATGCGCTGCACACCGGCCGACAGCGCGACTTCGGCGTGCGTGAAGCCCTTGTGGACGCGGTACGAGATCGCGCGGTCGTTGTACAGCGACGCGAACACGTGCTTCATGCGGTCGAGCACGTCTTCGATGCCGACGACGTTCAGGTACGACTCCTGCTGGCCGGCGAACGATGCGTCGGGCAGGTCTTCCGCGGTCGCGGACGAACGCACGGCAAACGACAGCTCGGCCGGCGAGCCGTTCTTCAGGACTTCAAACTGCTCGCGAATTTCCTGCTCGAGACGTGCCTGCATCGGCGCGTCGACGATCCACTTGCGGATTTCGGCACCGGCTTCGGCAAGCGCCTTCACGTCGTCGATGTCGAGGGACTCGAGACGCTTGGCAATACGATCGGTCAGGTCGTTGTGTGTGAGGAAATCGCGGAACGCGAGCGCGGTCGTGGCGAAACCGGTGGGTACGCGAACGCCTGCTTCGGAAAGCTGGCTGATCATCTCGCCGAGCGACGCATTCTTGCCGCCCACGATCTCCACATCGGTCATCCGCAACTGCTCGAACGGAATTACATACGCCTGGTCCTTTGCGACGTTTGCTGCGTTAGTCATACAAGCCCCTAAGTGTGAAAAAAATGCTCGATTGCGCAAGTGGGCTCGGACGCGGGCGCTTGCAAAAAGGCGCGGCGCGTCTTGCGCAACCTGTTAGATAAACACTCGCAGCGGCGAAAAATCTTTCGACCCGATTTGCAAAAATCCCGGCAGAACGGCGATATTTGCAGACAAATCGCCACACTTGCCGGGAATTTTGGAATCGAGCGGCAAAGCCTGGGGCGCCGTTCGCGCCCTGCCCCCGCAATTGCTTATCCAACAGGTTGCCGCTATTCTACCGTGCCGGCTGCCGGATGTGGCGCGACCTTGTCACTGCGTCTGGAGGCGAACCTCCAGCCGCCCGCGCAACCGCCCTTCACGCTCGACGCCCAGATTCATGCTGCCTACCGTATTCATCGTCTCCGACGGCACCGGGATCACTGCCGAAACCTTCGCGCACTCGATCCTCTCCCAGTTCGACCAGAAATTCCGTCTCGTGCGCGTGCCGTTCGTCGACTCGCTCGACAAGGCCTATGCGACCGTCGAGAAAATCAACGAGGCCGCCGTACACGACGGCCGCCGCGCGATCGTGTTCACGACGCTCGTCGACAGCGAGTCGAACGACATCGTCAAACGCTCGAACGCGCTCGTGCTCGACATGTTCCAGCGCTTCGTCGAACCGCTCGAGCAGGAACTGGAGCTGAAATCGAGCCACGCGATGGGCCGCGGCCACCAGAACGCCGACACCGAGGAGTACAAGACGCGGATCGAGGCGATCAACTTCTCGCTCGCGCACGACGATGGCCAGTCGAACCGCAACCTGTCGGAAGCCGACGTGATCCTCGTCGGCGTGTCGCGCAGCGGCAAGACCCCGACGAGCCTGTATCTCGCGATGCAGTACGGCGTGAAGGCGGCAAACTATCCGCTGATTCCGGAAGATTTCGAGCGCGGCAAGCTGCCGTCGGCGCTGTCCGCGCACCGCGAGAAGCTGTTCGGCCTGTCGATCGACCCGCAGCGCCTGTCGGAGATCCGCAACGAGCGCCGGCCGGGCAGCAAATATGCGGCGCCCGAGAACTGCCGTTACGAGATCAACGAGGCCGAGGCGATGATGCGTCGCGAAGGGATCAAGTGGCTGTCGTCGACGCACAAGTCGATCGAGGAAATCGCGACGACGATCCTGCAGGAAATCCGTCTCGACCGGCAGTCGTACTGAGCGCCTGCGCGCGGGCGGCCGCCTGGCCGCCCGCCGGAAACAAAAAGGCGGCACTGCCCAGGAAATCCCAGCGGTCCAATGAAAAACCCCCAAGGGTTGGAATGATGTCCAACTCTTGGGGGTCAGCTCACGAACGCGGCCTTTTGGTTGTGCGGCGCTTGCGCGCGCGGCGTCATGCAGGCCGCTGCTGGCGCACCTGCTCGAACAGGCATACCGCTGCCGCTGCCGCGACGTTCAGCGACTCCATCCCGCCCGGCTGCGGGATCGTCACGCGATGCGTGGCCGCGTCGCGCCAGAACGCCGACACGCCGGCGCCCTCGTTGCCGAACACCCACGCAACCGGCCCCGACAGGTCGCAATCGTAGACCGCCTGCGCGCCGTGCGAGTCGGTCAGTGCAACCGGCACGTCGAGGCGTTCGGCGAGCGCGGCAGCGTCGACATCCTCGTGGATCGACAGCAGGAAATGCGCCCCCATGCCCGAGCGCAGCACCTTCGACGACCAGGCATACGCCGTTCCCGGCGCACAGAATACGTGGCGCACGCCGGCCGCCGCCGCGCTGCGCAGGATCGAGCCGACGTTGCCGGCATCCTGCACTCCGTCGAGCACGACCGACGTATGCGCGACGCGAGCGGGCAGCGGTTGTTCAGGCCGGTCGACGAGCAGCAGGAAGCCGACGCCGTTGACGACGTTCGACAACTGCCCGAACAGCGCGTCGGGCAGCGTGACGATCCGCTGTGCTTCCACGCGCGCGACGATCGCCTGCGCCTCGGCATGGCCGAGCGCGCCTTCGGTCGCCACGCACAGCTCCGGCGTCGCGCCCGTATCGAGGTACGCGCTCGCGAGATGGAATCCTTCGAGCAGCGCCTGGCCGCTGCGGCGCTGGTGGGGCGTCGAACCCGCCAGCGCCTTCAGGCGCTTGTACAGCGGGTTGTCGCGGGAAGTAATGCTTTTCATCGAATCAGGTCGAGTGCCGCACGGACGGGCGCGAACGAGCGCCGATGCGCTTCGCACGGGCCGTGCTCGCGCAGTGCGGCAAGGTGTTTCGCGGTGCCGTAGCCCGCATGCACGTTGAAGCCGTACACCGGGAAGCGTTCGTGCAGGTCGACCAGCATGCGGTCGCGCGTGACCTTCGCGAGGATCGACGCAGCCGAGATGCTCGGCACCAGCGCGTCGCCGCTGACGATCGCCTCGGCCCGAACGGTCAGCGTCGGGCAGCGGTTGCCGTCGATCTGCGCGAGCGTCGGCAGGAGCGACAGCCCCTCGACGGCCCGCTTCATCGCGAGCATCGTCGCGTGCAGGATGTTCAGCGTGTCGATCTCGTCGACGCTCGCCGACGCGACGCAGTACGCGCGCGACCGCGCGACGATCAGGTCGTACAGCGCGTCGCGCTTCTTCGCGGACAGCGCCTTCGAATCGTCGAGCCCGTCGATCGGCTGCGCCGGATCGAGAATCACCGCGGCCGCCACTACCGGCCCCGCGAGCGGGCCGCGGCCGGCTTCGTCGACGCCGCAGACGATCTCGTCAGGGCGGCTGAAGTCGAAACCGCCCTGCTCGTCGCTCGACGAACGGCGGCGTGATGCACGTACTGCGGTCATGCGCGCCCCTTGCGATGTTCGAGCACGCGTACGACGGCTTCGGCCGCCTTCACGGCCGTATTCTGCCGCAGTGAAAGATGCATTTCGGTAAACACGTCGGTCAGCGTGCGGCGGTTCGCGTCATCGCGCAGCTGCGTCAGCGTCGCATCGGCGAGCGCCTCGGGCGTCGCGAAATGCTGCAGCAGCTCGGGCACGACGAAACGCCCCGCCAGGATGTTCGGCAAGCCGACGTACGGCAGGTAACCCTGCCGGCGCATGATCTGACCGGTCAGCCAGGGCACCTTGTACGAGATCACCATCGGCTTCTTCAGCAGCGCGGCTTCCAGCGTGACCGTGCCGCTCTTCACGAGGATCGCGTCGGCGGCCGTCATCGCGACTTGCGAGCGGCCGTCGGTGAGCGTCAGCGCGAGTTGCGGATGCGCATCGACGAGCGGCTGCAGCAGTTCTCGCAGTGCGGGCGTCGCCGCCGGCATCACGAACCGCACGCCGGGCTCGCGCTGCTGCATCAACGCCATCGCCGCGAAGAACGTCGGGCCGATCAGCGCGATCTCCGAGCGCCGGCTGCCCGGCAGCACCGCGATCACGGGGCCGTCTGCGGGCAGGCCCAGCGCGATGCGCGCGCCGTGCGTATCGGGTTCGAGCGGAATCTCGTCGGCCAGCGGATGGCCGACATACGTCGAGGCGACGCCTGCCTTGTCGAGGATCGCCGGTTCGAACGGGAACAGGCACAGCATGTGATCGACGGACTTCGCGATCTTCTTGATCCGGCCGCCGCGCCATGCCCAGATCGACGGGCACACGAAGTGGATCGACGGAATGCCCGCGTCGCGCGCGGCCTGTTCGACATTGAAGTTGAAGTCAGGCGCGTCGACACCGATGAATGCGTCCGGCCGCTCGGCGAGCAGCTGGCGCTTCAGTTCGCCGCGAATCCGCAGGATCTCCGGAATCTGGCCCAGCGCCTCGACATAGCCGCGCACGGTCAGCTTGTCCATCTGCCAGTGCGAGTCGAAGCCCTGCGCGATCATCCGCTGCCCACCGATCCCGTAATACTGGGCCGAATCGGGCAACCGCTCGCGCAGGCCGCCGAGCAGCGATGCCCCGAGCAGGTCGCCCGACGGCTCGCCGGCCACCATCGCGAGCCGGAGCTGATTGGTCGGAAGCGCCATCGCTTAGCGGATGATGCCGCGTTGCGACGCGTCGATGAAATCGACGAGCGCCTTCACCGGCGCATCGCCGTCGCCGCCGGCCTCTGCCAGCTCGCGCAACTGCACCTTCGCTTCCTCGAACGACAGGCCGTTCTTGTAGAGCACGCGGTACGCGCTTCGCAGCGCCGAGATCGCATCGGCCGAGAAGCCGCGCCGGCGCAGCCCTTCGACGTTGATTCCGTGCGGTTCGGCCTTGTTGCCGGCCGCGATCACGAACGGCGGGATGTCCTGCACGAGCGCCGACGCGCCGCCCAGCATCGAGTGCGCGCCGATGCGCACGAACTGGTGGACACCCGACATGCCGCCGACGATCGCCCAGTCGCCGATCTCGACGTGGCCGGCCATCTGCGCGTTGCTCGACAGGATCACGTTGTTGCCGACGCGGCAGTCATGGCCGATGTGCACGTAGGCCATGATCCAGTTGTCGTCGCCGAGCGTCGTCACGCCGATGTCCTGCACGGTACCCGTGTGGATCGTCGTGAATTCGCGGATCGTGTTGCGGTTGCCGATCACGAGCTTCGTCGGCTCGTCCTTGTACTTCATGTCCTGCGGACGGCCGCCGACCGACGCGTAATGGCCGATGCGGTTGTCTTCGCCGAGCGTCGTATGGCCTTCGATCACGCTGTGCGAGCCGATCGTCGTACGCGCGCCGATCGTGACGTGCGGGCCGACGATCGCGTACGGGCCGATCTCGACCGATTCGTCGATCTGCGCGCCCGGCTCGACAATCGCGGTGGGATGAATCCTGGTCATGCGCCGTTGCCTCTCGATGTGATGTGTCGCGTTGCGTTGCCCATGCGTGCCGCGTCGCTCAGGGCGCCGCGTCGGCCGTCTTGACCGTGCACATCAGTTCGGCTTCCGCCGCCACCTTGCCGTCCACTTCCGCCACTGCCTTGAACTTCCAGATACCGCGGATGTAGCGTTCGAACGTCACGTTCAGAATCAGTTGATCGCCCGGCTCGACCACACGCTTGAAGCGCGCGCCGTCGATGCCGACGAAGTAGTACAGCGTGTTCTCCGGATCCTTCGGCTGCTCTTCCGCGAAGGTCAGCAGTGCGGCCGCCTGCGCGAGCGCCTCGAGGATCAGCACGCCCGGCATCACCGGCCGCTTCGGGAAGTGCCCCTGGAAAAACGGCTCGTTGATCGACACGTTCTTCAGCGCTTTGATCCCTTTGTGCGGCTCGAGTTCGAGCACGCGATCGACGAGCAGAATCGGGTAGCGATGCGGCAGCAGCGTGAGGATCTTGTGGATGTCGAGATTGATTTTTTCAGTGCTCATGATGGTTCGTCTCACGCAGAGGCTGCGCGGTGGTGATGCAAAGGCTGAAGCGGGCCGCCGCGCGGCCCAGTCTGGCAAACCGGGCCGGTTGCGCTGGCCGTGCCCGGTTCGTGGTCTCGCATGATGCGCTCAGGCGTCCGTGCCGCCCTGGGCGGCGAGCGCGGCTTCGAGCGCCTTGATGCGATCGCGCAGCTTGTCGAGGTTGCGCACGAGCGCGGCGCTCTTGTTCCATTCGCCGTGGTCGACGGCCGGGAACGCGCTGGTATAGATGCCGGCCTTCGGCAGCGACTTCGATACGCCCGAATTCGCGGTGATGATGACATAGTCGCCAAGCGTCACGTGGCCAGCGATCCCGGCCGCGCCGCCGATCATGCAGTGGCGGCCGATCGTCGTGCTGCCCGCGATGCCTGCCTTGCCAGCGATCACCGTGTAGGCGCCGATCCGGCAGTTGTGGGCGATCTGCACCTGGTTGTCGATCTTCACGCATTCCTCGATGACGGTATCCGCCATCGCACCGCGATCGATCGTCGTGTTCGCGCCGATTTCGACGTCCGGGCCGATCGTCACGCCGCCGACCTGCGGGATCTTGACCCAGCTGCCGGTGCGCGCGTCGCCGTCGCCGACGAAATCGGGCGCAAAGCCGAAGCCGTCGGAGCCGATCACGGCGCCCGCATGGACGATCGCGCGCGGGCCGACCTTGCAGCCGTGGTACACCGATGCGTTCGGATAGAAGTGCGAGCCGGCGCCGATCGTCGTGCCGCGGCCGACGAACACGTTCGCGTCGAGCTGCACGCCGTCCTCGATCACCGCGCCGGCCTCGACCGTCACGTTCGGGCCGATCACCGCACTCGCGGCGACCTTCGCGGCCGGATCGATCGTCGCGCTCGGATGCACGCCGGCGGCGCGCTGCGGCGTGGCCAGGTCGATGAACATCTGCGCGACGCGCGCGAAGTACGCGTACGGATTCGGCGTCACAATGAAATTGCGGGGGCCGCTAGCGGCCGCACCCAGCTTCTCCAGGTCCTTCGGCGCGATCAGCACCGCGCCTGCCCGGGTCGCCTCGACCTGCGACAGGTACTTCGGATTCGCGAGGAACGCGAGCTGCTGAGGGCCTGCCTGGTCGAGCGGTGCGAGCCCGCTCACCTTGCACTGTGCGTCGCCGGCGATCTCGCCGCCGAACCGCTTTACGAGTTCCTCAAGCGTCAATGCCATTCGTCGTCTGCTCCGTTCAGTTCGTCGAGCCGGACGCGAGCGCCTTGAGCACCTTGTCGGTGATGTCGATGCGCGGGCTGACGTACACGGCTTCCTGCACGATCAGGTCGTAATTCTGCTGCTCGGCGATCTGCTTGATGACCTTGTTCGCCCGCTCCAGAACGGCCGCCAGTTCCTCGTTGCGACGCTGGTTCAGGTCTTCGCGGAACTCGCGCTGCTTGCGCTGGAAGTCGGTATCGAGCTGGGCGAGATCGCGCTGCTTCTGCGCGCGATCGGCCGCCGACAGCGACGTGCCGTTCTTGTCCAGCGAATCGGACATCGACTTCAGGCGCGCGGCCAGATCCTGCAGATCCTTGTCACGCTTCGCGAACTCGGCTTCGAGCTTCGTCTGCGCCGCCTTCGCGGGCGCCGACTCGCGCAGGATCCGATCCGAATTGACCGCCGCGATGCGGGCGACGTCCTGTGCGTGCACCGTTGCCGCGCCCAAGGCCAGCGCAACGGTCAGCGCGCACATCACTCGTTTCGAAAACTTACCGGTTAGCAAAATTACCCTCTCGTTGCTGTTGTCATGCGTTCGGTCAGAACGCCGTCCCGATCTGGAACTGGAATTTCTGGTACTGGTCGCCTTCGTGCTTCTGCAGCGGGAAACCGAGGCTCAGCTTCAGCGGGCCGATCGGCGAGATCCACGCGAGACCCACACCGTAGCCGTAACGCAGGCCGTTCGCGCCGGTACTCGTGCCGCCCGGCGCGTTGCCCCACACGTTACCGCCGTCGAGGAACGTGAACACGCGCAGCGTGCGGTCGTAGCCCGTGCCCGGCAGCGGGAACGTCAGTTCGATGTTGCCGACGAGCATCTTCGAGCCGCCGATCGGGTCGTTCGTCTTCGTGTCGCGCGGGCCCAGCGAGCTCGGCTCGTAGCCACGGACGGAGCCGATACCGCCCGCGTAGTAGTTCTTGAAGATCGGGTACGGATTGCCGATACCGTTACCGTAGCCGCCTTGCAGGTTCAGGCCCAGGATGAAGCCGCGCGAGAACGAATAGTAGTATTGCGCCTGCAGGTCGGCCTTGTAGTACTGGATCTTGCCGACCGGCACGCCGTACTCCATGTTCGCCTGCGTGAAGTAGCCGCGGCTCGGGATCAGCGCGCTGTCACGCGCGTCGCGCGACCATGCGACGGTCAGCGGCACCGTGTTCGACACGCGGCCGAACTGGTTCACGTAATCCTGGTAGCTCTGCGGCGTGTTCGAATCGACGTCGAGGCGGTTCTGCTCGAAGCCCGCGCCGAAGTAGACGGTGTCGACTTCCGAGAACGGAATGCCGAACTTCAGGTTGCCGCCCGCGCTGATGATCCGGAAGCTCGAGCTCGTCGAATAGTAGAGCGGCTGATACGTGCGGTAGTAGACGTCCGTGATCCGCTTGATGCCGTCGACCGTGAAGTACGGGTCGACCTGCGTAACGGTCAGCGTACGGTAGCTCTTCGCGGTGTTGACGTTCACCGACAGGCTGGTACCCGAACCGAACACGTTGTCCTGCGACACGCCGGCCGACAGCACGACCTTGTCCGTCGACGAGAAGCCGGCACCCAGCGTGATCGCGCCGGTCGGCTTTTCGTCGACCTTCACGTTCACGTCGACCTGGTCGTTCGTGCCGTCGACCGGCACCGTCGTCACGTCGACGTTGGTGAAGTAGCCGAGACGGTTCACGCGGTCCTTCGACAGCGCGAGGCGGTTCGAATCGAACCACGAGCTTTCGAGCTGGCGCATTTCGCGGCGCACCACCTCGTCGCGCGTGCGCGTGTTGCCGACGACGTTGATGCGGCGCACGTACACGCGGCGGCTCGGATCGACGACGAGGTTCAGGTTCACCTTGTGGTTCGCCTGGTCGATGTCCGGCTGGGCGTTGACGGTCGCGAATGCGTAGCCGTATTCACCGAGCTTGTCGACGATCGACTTGGTGGTCTGCTGGAGCTTTTCGGCCGAGAAACGATCGCCCGGCTTGATCTTGATCAGCTTGTTGAGTTCGGCTTCGCGATCGAGCAGGTTGCCCGACAGCTTGATGCCCGACACCGTGTACGGCTCGCCTTCGTGCAGCGTGACCGTCAGGTACATGTCCTTCTTGTCGGGCGAGATCGACACCTGGGTCGACTCGATGTTGAACTCGAGGTAGCCGCGGTTCAGGTAGTACGAGCGCACGGCCTCGAGGTCGCCCGTGAGCTTTTCCTTCGCGTACAGGTCGTTCTTCGTGTACCAGGAGAACCAGTTCGGCGTCGACAGCTGCATCTCGTCGCGCAGCGCGCTGGTGCTGAATGCCTTGTTGCCGATGAAGTTGATCTGACGGATCTTCGCGCTCGGGCCTTCGGCCACCGCGAACAGGATCGACACGCGGTTCGCGTCGACCGGCGTGATCGTCGTCTTGACCTCGGCCGCATAGAAGCCACGCGTCAGGTACTGGCGCTTGAGCTCCTGCTCCGCCTTGTCGACGAGCGCCTTGTCGTAATAGCGGCCATCGGCGAGACCGACGGCGCGCAGCGCCTTCGTCAGGTTGTCCTTGTCGAATTCCTTCGTGCCGGTGAAGTCGATCGACGCGATGGCCGGACGCTCCTGTACCTGCACGATGACGACGTTGCCTTGCGTGGCGATGCGAACGTCGTTGAAAAAGCCCGTCGCGTACAACGCGCGGATTGCTTCGGATGCCTTGTCGTCCGTGAAGGTATCGCCCTGCTTGATCGGCAGATAGGCGAACACCGAACCCGCTTCGACGCGCTGCAGCCCCTCGATCTTGATGTCTTGCACCACGAACGGTGCCGCTGCATGCGCCGCGAGGCCGTGAGCGGCGAGCGCGGCCGCTGCAACTGTCTTAGGTACAAAGCGATGAGGTTTGAACAACATGCATCCCCAATATTTAGCTGCATCAAATCGGGCGACTGCCGTGCAGCGGCCGCCTGACGCTTCAGAAATGGATTAACCGAGCCAGATCGTTGAACAGCGCGATCGCCGACAATGCGACGATGCAGATCAACCCGGCTCTTTGCAGAATCAGCTGCCAGCGCTCCGAGACGGCTTTCCCGGTCGCGGCTTCAACCGCATAATATAACAGATGCCCCCCGTCCAAAACGGGAATCGGCAACAAGTTCAGGACGCCAAGGCTAATGCTGACAAGGGCGAGGAACGACAGGAAGGCCGATGGTCCGAGCCGCGCGCTCTTGCCCGCGTAGTCGGCGATCGTCACCGGACCGGACAGGTTCTTCAGCGACGCGTTGCCCGTGATCATCCGCCCGAACATCTTCAGCGAATACACGGAGATGTCCCACGTGCGGCGCGCACCGAGCCGCAGGCTATCGATCGGCCCGTAGCGCACGTCGACGGACGGCGCATGCATCGACAGCGCCGCGCCGATCCGGCCGACCTGCTGCCCCGATTCGTCGTCACGCTGCATCTGCGGCACGATCGACACCGTCTGCGCGGCGCCGTCGCGCTCGATCTGCAGGTCGAGCGCCTGGCCGGCATGGTGCTTCACCGAGTCGATGAAACGCGTCGCGCCGCCGATCGGCTTGCCGTCGAGCGCCACCAGCTTGTCGCCGGCCTTCAGGCCGGCCTGCTCCGCCGCGCTGCCCGGCTGCACGGATGCGACCGACAGCGTGCCGCCGCCGGTCTCGAAGCCCAGATGGGCCATGAAATCGTCGTCGAGCTGACTTTCGGGAACATTGCGGAGGTCGACGCGGAAATCGAACGTCGCGTTGCCATCGCGTGCGCCGAGCACGATCTCGCGGTGGTCGAACGCGGCCGACAACAGCTTCCAGCGCAGGTCCGACCACGAGCGCACCGGCTCGGACTCGCCGCCGTGCGCATTGCGGATCGACACGATCGTCTCGTTGCCGTCGAAGCCCGCGCGGGCCGCCACCGTCCCGGCGGCCGGCGGCGCGACGATCGCGGTCGGCTCGGTCACGCCGGTGGCAAACACGATCGAGAACAGCGCGATTGCCAACAGGAAGTTCGCAATCGGCCCGGCCGCGACAATCGCGATCCGTTTGTAGACGGACTGCCGGTTGAAGGCCTGCCCGAGCTCCTCGGGCTGGATGCCGGGGCCCGGATCGCGCTCGTCGAGCATCTTCACGTAGCCACCGAGCGGCAGCACGGACAGGGTCCACTCGGTGCCCGTGCGGCGGCTGACCCAGCGCGCGATGGGCTGGCCGAAGCCGATCGAGAAACGCAGCACCTTCACGCCGCACCAACGTGCGACGCGATAGTGTCCGTACTCATGCACGACGACCAGTACCCCGATCGCCACCGCAAACGCGACCAGTTCGACCAGCACGTTCATGAGCACCCCATTCAGACAGTACGCTCCACGCGGGGCGCAGGCGCTTTAGCAATGATCTCGGCGGCGAGGCGGCGTGCCTCTGCATCCGCTGCCAGGACGTCGTCGAGCCCGTTGGGCGCACGGTTCGGCAGCGCGTTGAGCACCGAGTCGACCGTCGCCGCGATCGCCATGAAGCCGATCCGGCGCTCGAGAAATGCTTCGACCGCAACTTCGTTCGCCGCGTTCAATGCGGCGCTCGCGATGCCACCCTCCTCGAGCGCCTTCAGCGCGAGCGCGAGGCACGGGAAGCGCGTGTAATCGGGCTTCTCGAACGACAGCTGCGCGATCTGCGCGAGGTCGAGCTGGTCGACGCCCGCATCGACGCGCTCGGGGAATGCGAGCGCGTGCGCGATCGGCGTGCGCATGTCGGGGTTGCCGAGCTGCGCGAGCACCGAGCCGTCACGGTACGACACGAGCGAATGGATCACGCTCTGCGGATGGATCAGCACGTCGATGCGATCGCCCGGCAGCCCGAAGATCCAGTGCGCCTCGATCACTTCGAGGCCCTTGTTCATCATCGTCGCGGAATCGACCGAGATCTTGCGGCCCATCACCCAGTTGGGGTGCTTGCACGCTTCATCCGGCGTCACGTCGACGAGCGTGGCCGGTTCGCGCGTGCGGAACGGGCCGCCCGACGCGGTCAGGATGATCTTCGAGATCCCGCCGTGCTCGGCCGCATCGCGCGGCATGCACTGGAAGATCGCGTTGTGTTCACTGTCGACCGGCAGCAGGATCGCGCCATGGTCGCGCACGGCGTCCATGAAGATCGCGCCCGACATCACGAGCGCTTCCTTGTTCGCGAGCAGGATCCGCTTGCCGGCGCGCGCGGCCGCGAGGCTCGGCGCAAGACCGGCCGCGCCGACGATCGCCGCAACCACCGTATCGCAGCCGTCGCTGTTCGACACGTCGACGAGCGCCTGCGGGCCGTACAGCACGGTCGTCTTGCTGCCCGCCGCGCGCAGCTTCGCCTCGACGTGCGAGGCCGTCGCGGCATCGCCGACCACCGCCACTTCGGGCGCGAAGCGCAGACACTGCTCAACGAGCTTGTCGCCGTTGCGGTGCGCGGTCAGCGCGTAGACCGAGAAGCGCTCGGGATGGCGCGCGACCACGTCGAGCGTGCTGTCTCCGATCGAGCCCGTGGAACCGAGCAATGTCAGACG
Source organism: Burkholderia sp. BCC1999 (assembly GCF_905339975.1). Classification (NCBI taxonomy): domain Bacteria; kingdom Pseudomonadati; phylum Pseudomonadota; class Betaproteobacteria; order Burkholderiales; family Burkholderiaceae; genus Burkholderia; species Burkholderia sp. BCC1999. Next base: position 205,639 of record NZ_CAJPHP010000003.1, read on the forward strand.
TTTTTGCATAACAGAATTAATGGTTTAACCAAGCAGCAGCATCGCAAGCGGCAGCACCGGCAGCAGCGCGTCGACACGATCGAGCACGCCGCCATGGCCCGGCAGCAGTCCGCTCGAATCCTTCACGCCCGCTTGCCGCTTCAACAGCGACTCGAACAGATCGCCAATCACGCTATACGCAACCAGCAGCGTCAGCGCGGCCCACGCGCCGGGCATCCCGTAGCGGGCGGCGAATGCGGAAAACAGGGTCGGCTCGAACGCATGCGAGGCCATCGCGACACCGGCGACGACCATCACGGCCAGCCAGCCGCCGATCGCGCCTTCCCAGCTCTTGCCAGGGCTGATCGTAACGGCCAGTTTACGCTTTCCGAAGGCCTTGCCCGCGAAGTATGCGCCGATATCGGCCAGCCAGACGACCAGCAGCAGCGACAGTACGAACGGCACGCCCTGCGCGCGCGCCGCGACGAGCGCATGCCAGCAGGCCGCAAACACGATCAGGCCGGCAGCGAGCAGGAACGGCCGCCACACGCCGCCCGCGAGTTCGGGCTTGCGCCGCAGTGCGAACGGGCCGACCAGCAGCCAGAATACGCCGGCTGCCATGAAAAGGGGGCGGGATCCCGCCGCATCGATGCCGAGCGGCGTGGTGGCCGCCAGCGCAAGCGCTGCGACGACCGCATAGACGACCGGGCCGGCGCCACCGAGCTTCAGCAGGCGCGCCCACTCCCACGCGGCGAACACGAGCACGGCGCCGATCAGCGCGCCGAACGCCGTGAGCGGCGCGAACAGCGTCACCGGCAGCAGGACTGCCAGCATCACGATCGCCGTGATCACACGGGTTTTCAGCATGAAAGGGAGTCGGCGTTCTGCGATTGCGGTTCGAGCTGCGCACTCGTGCGCCCGAAACGGCGCTCGCGCTCGGTATACGACGCCATCGCGTCGGCCAGCGCCGCGCCGTCGAAATCCGGCCAGTATTTGTCGGTGAAATAGAACTCGGCGTACGCGAGCTGCCACAGCAGGAAGTTGCTGACGCGCTGCTCGCCGCCCGTTCGGATGAAGAGATCGGGCTCCGGCGCATAGGCCATTGCCAAGTGCGGCGCGAACGCGTCCTCGGTCACTTCGACCTCGCGACCCTCGCGCACGGCTTGCTCGATGAGCTTCTTCGTCGCCTGCAGGATGTCCCACCGGCCGCCGTAGTTGGCCGCGATGGTGAGCGTCAGGCGCGTATTGCGCGCCGTCTTGGTTTCGGCGCGGCGAATCAGTTCGCGGATGCGCGGCTCGAAACGGTCGAGATCGCCGACGACACGCAGGCGGATCCCGTTTGCATGCAGCTTGCCGACCTCGCGCTCGAGCGCGGTGATGAACAGCCGCATCAGGAACGACACTTCGTCGTTCGGCCGGCGCCAGTTTTCGGAACTGAACGCGAACAGCGTCAGGTATTCGACGCCGGCGCGCGCGCAACCTTCGACCACCGCCCGCACGGCATCGACGCCGCGGGTGTGCCCCGCGACGCGCGGCAAGCGGCGTTCGGTCGCCCAACGGCCATTGCCGTCCATGATGATCGCGATGTGACGCGGCACGACGCCGACGTCAGGCACGCGAACGGTAGAGCTGGTATAGGTCATGGCCGTTGAGACAGTAATGCGGGAAGAAGGCGGCGCGCGAGGACGGTCGTCAGACCGTCATGATCTCGGCTTCCTTGCTCTGCACGAGCTTGTCGATTTCGGCGACGTGCTTGTCGGTCAGCTTCTGCACGTCGTCGCTCGCACGGCGCTCGTCGTCTTCCGAGATTTCCTTGTCCTTCACCAGCTTCTTGAGCGCTTCGTTCGCGTCACGGCGCAAGTTGCGGATCGCGACCTTGGCCGTTTCGCCTTCGCTCTTCACGACCTTGGTCAGCTCGCGGCGGCGCTCTTCCGTCAGCGCGGGCATCGGCACGCGGATCAGGTCGCCGGACGTTGCCGGATTCAGGCCGAGATCGGCTTCGCGAATGGCCTTCTCGACCTTCGCGACCATCGGCTTTTCCCACGGCTGCACGCCGATCGTACGTGCGTCGACGAGCGTCATGTTGGCAACCTGCGAGATCGGCACCATCGACCCGTAGTAGTCGACCTGCACGTGATCCAGCATGCCGGTGTGCGCGCGGCCCGTACGGATCTTCGCCAGATCGCTCTTGAATGCATCGATCGAGCGCAGCATCTTCTGCTCAACGCCCTTCTTGGTATCAGCGACACTCATTTCAACCTCCGAACCTTCAAACCTTCAAAAAACGCGGGTGCTGCCCGGCGCGCCACGCACACCAGGCCGACGACCCGCATCCGCGGGAGTTTACACGTGGACGAGCGTACCTTCGTCCTCGCCCAGCACGATGCGCTTGAGCGCGCCCGGCTTGTTGATCGAAAACACGCGAATCGGCAGCTTCTGGTCGCGGCACAGCGCAAAGGCCGTCGCGTCCATCACCTGCAGGTTGCGGCTGATCGCCTCGTCGAAAGTGATCGTCGTGTAACGCGTGGCCGACGGATCCTTCTTCGGATCGGCAGAATATACGCCATCGACCTTGGTCGCCTTCAGCACGACTTCGGCGCCCACTTCCGAGCCGCGCAGCGCGGCGGCCGTATCCGTCGTGAAGAACGGGTTGCCCGTACCGGCCGCGAAGATCACGACACGGCCTTCCTCGAGCTGGCGGATCGCACGGGGGCGGATGTACGGCTCGACGACCTGGTCCATGCGCAGCGCGGACTGCACGCGCGCCTCGATGCCAGCGTGGCGCATCGCGTCCTGCAGCGCCAGCGCGTTCATCATCGTCGCGAGCATCCCCATGTAGTCGGCCGTCGCGCGGTCCATGCCGGCCGCGCCACCCGCGACACCACGGAAAATATTACCGCCACCGATCACGACCGCGAGCTGCGTACCGAGACGCACGACTTCGGCGATATCGGCCACCATCCGTTCGATCGTCGCGCGATTGATGCCGAAGGCATCGTCGCCCATCAGCGCTTCGCCGGAGAGTTTGAGAAGGACGCGTTTATAGGCATTGGACATAGGGGCTTCCGAGCGACGAGAGGATGACAACCACGAACTGTAGGGGCGAAATACTGATTCGGGCAAGCGCCGACGACCGGACCGGGGTTCCCGGCCGGCCGGCAGCGCCGCCGGCCGCGGCGGAGCGGACGCCCGCCGCGGATACTGCCTGACTGCTTACTGCTGCTTTGCTGCTGCGACTTGCGCGGCCACTTCGGCGGCGAAGTCGTCCTGGCGCTTCTCGATGCCTTCGCCGACGACGAACAGCGCGAACTTCTGCACTGCGGAATCCGCTGCCTTCAGCATCTGCTCGATCGTCTGCTTGTCGTTCTTAACGAACGTCTGGTTCAGCAGCGACACTTCCTTCAGGTACTTCTGGACGCTACCGTCGACCATCTTCGCGACGATTTCAGCCGGCTTGCCCGATTCCGCAGCCTTCTGCTCGGCCACGCGGCGTTCCGTTTCGATCAGTTCCGCCGGCACGTCGGCCGACGACAGCGCGACCGGCTTCATTGCCGCGATGTGCATCGCGACGTCCTTGCCGACCTGCTCTTCCGCGCCCGTGTACTCGACGATCACGCCGATACGCGCGCCGTGCAGGTACGTTGCGATCTTGTTCGCGGTTTCGAAACGGACGAAACGGCGGATCGACACGTTCTCGCCGATCTTGCCGACCAGTGCCAGGCGCACTGCGTCGACCGTCGTGCCGTCGAGCGGCAGCGCCGACAGCGCAGCCACGTCGGCCGGGTTTTGCGTCGCAACGAGTTCCGCGACCGTCTTCGAGAACGCGAGGAAATCATCGTTCTTCGCGACGAAGTCGGTTTCGCAGTTCAGCTCGACCAGCGCGCCTGCGTTGCCGCCGACGAACGATGCAACGACGCCTTCAGCCGTCACGCGCGATGCCGCCTTGCTCGCCTTGTTGCCGAGCTTGACGCGCAGCAGCTCTTCAGCCTTGGCCAGATCGCCGTCGGCTTCCGTCAGCGCCTTCTTGCACTCCATCATCGGTGCGTCGGTCTTTGCGCGCAGTTCTGCCACCATGCTTGCGGTAATTGCCGCCATCATTCGCTCCTTGAGTCTGTATTCACAACGCCGCCCGCTTGGACGCGAACGGCCGAGATTCGTTTCCGGACCCGCGCCGATTCGGCGCGATCAGGTCCGGCGCACAAGCTTAAAAAAAGGGGGCCTGTTGAGAGCCCCCTTTTTGCGCCGGCTCGGGGCCAGTTACGCGTTTTCCTCGACGTACTCGTCGTCGCCGCGTGCTGCCTGGACCACTTCGTTGACCGCGTTCGCACGGCCTTCGAGGATCGCGTCGGCCACGCCTTCGGCGTACAGCGCGACTGCCTTGCTCGAGTCGTCGTTACCCGGGATCACGTAATCCACACCTTCCGGCGAGTGGTTCGTATCGACCACGGCGATGACCGGCACGCCCAGCTTGTTCGCTTCCGTGACGGCAATCTTGTGGTAGCCGACGTCGACGACGAAGATTGCGTCCGGAATGCCGCCCATATCCTTCACGCCGCCGATCGACTTCTGCAGCTTGGCGATTTCGCGTTCGAACAGCAGCGCTTCCTTCTTGCTCATCTTCTCGGTTTCGCCCGATTCGACGGCTGCTTCCATGTCCTTCAGGCGCTTGATCGATACCTTCAGCGTCTTGAAGTTGGTCATCATGCCGCCGAGCCAGCGTGCGTTGACGTACGGCATGCCTGCGCGCTGCGCTTCCTGGGCGATCGTGTCACGCGATTGACGCTTCGTGCCGACGAACAGGATCGTGCCGCGGTTCGCTGCCAGCTGGCGCACGTACTTCTGTGCGTCCGTGAACATCGGCAGCGTCTTTTCGAGGTTGATGATGTGAATCTTGTTGCGGTGACCGAAAATGAACGGAGCCATCTTCGGGTTCCAGAAGCGCGTCTGGTGACCGAAGTGGACACCCGCTTCCAGCATTTGGCGCATCGTAACTGCCATGTAAATTCTCCACGAGGGTTGGGTCTTAAGCCGGCCGCCGTACCGCCGCGCAAACCCGCCCGCAAGGGCGCAAATTCCGCGCGGCCGGCACCCTGGTTGCGCCGGCTTGTGATTCGGCACGTGCAAAACGCCCGTGCCGCAAGCCTTTCACCGCGATGCCGCCCCACAACGGGGCACTACGGCATTTGGATGTCGACTTAGCCAAAGAGTATAGCACGCCGATTTGTCCGCTCTCAAGTCGCTCGCCACTTTCGCTAGCCGCGCGGCGGCCGGCCGGACAATCCGCGAAAACCCGCACCCGCACCGCCGGCAGGGGCTGCGAGGCCCGCCATAAGGTGCGATAATCCGTCAATTCACCGCATTCCAGGCATACCTCGATGGCTATTACGCTCAAAAACGAACACGATATCGCGGAGATGCGCGTCGCCTGCCGTCTCGCCAGCGAAGTGCTCGACTTCATCACGCCGCACGTCGTCGCGGGCGTCACGACCGCCGAACTCGATCGCCTCTGCCACGAGTTCATGCTCAACGAACAGGGCACGGTCCCCGCGCCGCTGAACTACCAGCCGCCCGGCTATCCGCCGTACCCGAAGGCCACCTGCATTTCGGTCAACGACGTGATCTGCCACGGCATTCCCGGCGAGAAGGTGATCAAGAACGGCGACGCGCTGAATATCGACATCACCGTGATCAAGAACGGCTACTTCGGCGACACCAGCCGGATGTTCATCGTCGGCGAAGGCTCGATCCTCGCGAAGCGCCTCGTCCAGACCACCTACGAATGCATGTGGCTCGGCATCGACCAGGTCAAGCCCGGCGCGCACCTCGGCGACATCGGCTACGCGATCCAGAAGCATGCGGAAGCGCAGGGCTACAGCGTCGTGCGCGAATACTGCGGCCACGGCATCGGCACGGTGTTCCACGAGGATCCGCAAGTCGTCCACTATGGCCGTCCGGGCACCGGCATCGAACTGAAGGCCGGGATGATCTTCACGATCGAGCCGATGATCAACGCCGGCAAGCGCGACATCCGCACGATGCCCGACCAGTGGACGGTCAAGACGCGCGACCGCAGCCTGTCGGCGCAGTGGGAGCACACGGTGCTCGTCACCGAAACCGGCTACGACGTGCTGACCGTGTCGGCCGGCACGCCGGCGCGCCCCGTGTTCGCGCAACCGGCCGCCGCCGTCTGAGCGCCGTCGCGCCAGCCCGCCCCACCCGCACCTGAACGGCCGCCCATGAGCGCTCACGCCGCCCCCTCGCCCGACGCGCTGTCGCGGCGCGCCGAATTCAAGGCCGCCAAGACGGAGATGCTCGAGCGCTTTCGCCGCGCGACGAATGTCGCCGCGCTGATGCACGCGCTGTCGAAACTCACCGACGACGCGCTGAAGCGCGTGTGGGACGACTGCGGGCTGCCCGCGACGCTCGCGCTCGTCGCCGTCGGCGGCTACGGGCGCGGCGAGCTCGCGCCCTACTCCGACGTCGACATCCTCGTGCTGCTGCCCGATGCGCACGACCCGGCGCTCGACGCGCGCATCGAGCGCTTCATCGGGATGGCGTGGGATCTCGGCCTCGAGATCGGCAGCAGCGTGCGCACGGTCGCGCAGTGCATCGAGGAGGCGTCGCAGGACGTCACGGTGCAGACCTCGCTGCTGGAAGCGCGCCGCATCGTCGGCAGCACCGCGCTGTTCGAGCGCTTCACGGTGAGCTATCACGAGGCGCTCGACGCCCGTGCGTTCTTCACCGCGAAGGTGCTCGAGATGCGCCAGCGCCACGCGAAGTTCCAGGACACGCCGTACAGCCTCGAACCGAACGTGAAGGAAAGCCCCGGCGGGCTGCGCGACCTGCAGACGATCCTGTGGATCGCACGCGCGGCCGGCTTCGGCAGCAGCTGGCGCGAACTCGACACGCGCGGCCTCATCACCGATCGCGAAGCACGCGAACTGCGCCGCAACGAAGGCTTCCTGAAGACGCTGCGCGCGCGGCTGCACGTGATCGCCGGCCGCCGCCAGGACATGCTCGTGTTCGACCTGCAGACGCAGGCCGCCGAGAGCTTCGGCTACCAGCCGACGCAGGCCAAGCGCGCGAGCGAGCAGCTGATGCGTCGCTACTACTGGGCCGCGAAAGCCGTCACGCAGCTCGCGACGATCCTGATCCAGAACATCGAGGCGCAGCTCTTCCCCGCGACGAGCGGCATCACGCGCGTGCTGTCTCCCGATCGATTCGTCGAGAAGCAGGGCATGCTGGAGATCGTCGACGACAGCGTGTTCGAACGCCATCCCGACGCGATCCTCGAAGCGTTCCTGTTGTACGAGACGACCCGCGGCGTGAAGGGCCTGTCCGCCCGCACGCTGCGCGCGCTGTACAACTCGCGCGAAATCATGAACAACGCGTGGCGCCGCGATCCGCAGAACCGCGACACGTTCATGCGGATCCTGCAGCAGCCCGAAGGCATCACGCACGCGTTCCGGCTGATGAACCAGACGAGCGTGCTCGGCCGCTATCTGTTGAATTTCCGCCGCATCGTCGGACAGATGCAGCACGACCTGTACCACGTGTATACGGTCGACCAGCACATCCTGATGGTGTTGCGCAACATCCGCCGCTTCGCGGTGGCCGAGCATGCGCACGAATATCCGTTCTGCAGCCAGCTGATCGGCAACTTCGAGCGCCCGTGGGTGCTGTATGTCGCGGCGCTGTTCCACGACATCGCGAAGGGCCGCGGCGGCGACCACTCGACGCTCGGGATGGCCGATGCGCGGCGCTTCTGCCGCGAGCACGGCATCACCGGCGACGACGCGTCGCTGATCGTATGGCTCGTCCAGCATCACCTGACGATGAGCCAGGTCGCGCAGAAGCAGGACACGAGCGACCCCGAAGTCATCAAGCGCTTTGCCGAAGTCGTCGGCAACGAACGCTACCTCACCGCGCTGTACCTGCTGACCGTCGCCGATATCCGCGGCACGAGCCCGAAGGTATGGAACACGTGGAAGGGCAAGCTGCTGGAAGACCTGTACCGCATCACGCTCGCGGTGCTCGGCGGCGCGAACCCCGACGCACATTCGGAGCTGAAGTCGCGGCAGGAACAGGCGCTCGCGCTGCTGCGCCTCGAGACCGTGCCCGACGACGCGCACCGCGCGCTGTGGGATCAGCTCGACGTCGGCTTCTTCCTGCGTCACGATGCGGCCGACATCGCGTGGCAGACGCGCGTGCTGTACCGGCACGTGAACGCCGAAACCGCGATCGTTCGCGCACGGCCGTCGCCGATCGGCGACGCGCTGCAGGTGCTCGTGTACGTGAAGGACCGCCCCGACCTGTTCGCGGGCATCTGCGCGTATTTCGACCGCAACGGGCTGTCGGTGCTCGACGCGCGCGTCAGCACGACGCGCCACGGCTATGCGCTCGACAACTTCATCGTCACGCAGACCGAACACGACGTGCGTTACCGCGACATCGCGAATCTCGTCGAACAGCAGCTCGCGACACGGCTCGCCGAAACCGCACCGCTGCCGGAACCGTCCAAGGGCCGCCTGTCGAGGCTGTCCCGGACGTTTCCGATCACACCGCGCGTCGACCTGCGGGCCGACGAGCGCGGCCAGTACTACATCCTGTCCGTGTCGGCCAACGACCGGCCGGGCCTTCTCTATTCGATCGCGCGCGTACTCGCCGAGCATCAGATCGGCGTCCACGCGGCGCGGATCAATACGCTCGGCGAACGCGTCGAGGATATCTTCCTGCTCGCGGGCGCCGGCTTGTCCGACAACCGCCTGCAGATCCAGCTCGAAACCGAATTGCTGCGAGCGATCGCAGTCTGAGTGAATTCCAGCGTTTATGCGCACCAAACTAACCGTCAAGAATCCGAAGCCGGCGTCGCCGACCCGCGCCCCTGTACGCTCCGGCAGCCTCGTCGCCCGCAAGGCCGTGCGCCCCGCGGCACCGCCCGCCGGGGACAAGCCGGCCCGCCCGAAGAAGGCCGCCCCGGCAGCCGCCAGCGAACGCTCGTTCAAGCCGCGTGGCGCGGCCGGCGCCGAGCGCCCGGGCGCGGATCGCGCACCGGCCAAGCGTGCGCCGCGTGACGGCGGTGCCGAACGCGGCCCGCGCGCGCCCTATCGCGACAATGCATCCGGCGAAGGCGCGAAGCGCAGCTTCGGCGACCGTCGCACGTCGTCCGACCGTCCGCCGCGCCGCGATGACGATGCACGTCCGCGTCGCGCGGGTGGCGAAGGCGGTGCACGTCGCGACAACGCAGCCGGCGAAGGCGCGAAGCGCAGCTTTGGCGATCGCCGCACGTCCTCCGATCGTCCGCCGCGCCGCGATGACGATGCACGGCCGCGTCGCGCGGGTGGCGAAGGCGGTGCACGTGCGCCGTATCGCGACAACGCAGCCGGCGAAGGCGCGAAGCGCAGCTTTGGCGATCGCCGCACGTCCTCCGATCGTCCGCCGCGCCGCGATGACGATGCACGGCCGCGCCGAGCGGGTGGCGAAGGCGGTGCACGCGCACCGTATCGCGACAACGCATCCGGCGAAGGCGCAAAACGCAGCTTTGGCGATCGCCGCTCGTCCTCCGATCGCCCGCCGCGTCGTGATGACGATGCCCGCCCGCGCCGAGCGGGTGGCGAAGGCGGCGCACGGCCGCCGTATCGTGACAACGCATCCGGCGAAGGCGCAAAACGCAGCTTCGGCGACCGCCGCACGTCGTCCGATCGCCCGCCGCGCCGCAACGACGACGACGCGCGCCCGCGCCGCGCAGGCGCCGATGAAGGCAAGCGCCCGTCCTATCGCGACAAGCCGGCCGGCGAAGGCGCAAAGCGCAGCTTCGGCGACCGCCCGGCTCGCCCCGCACGCGACGGCGAGCGTCGCTCGTTCGGTGCGGTCAAGACCGCGCAACCGGTCAAGCGCGCTGCGGCCGATGTCGACTACGGCGACGAAACGGGCCTGATGCGTCTGTCGAAGCGGATGTCCGAGCTCGGCATGTGCTCGCGCCGCGAAGCCGACGAATGGATCGAAAAGGGTTGGGTACTCGTCGACGGCGAACGCATCGACACGCTCGGCACCAAGGTCCGCGCCGACCAGAAAATCGAGATCGACGAGCGCGCGAGCGCCGCGCAGGCCGCACAGGTGACGATCCTGCTGCACAAGCCGGTCGGCTATGTGTCGGGCCAGGCGGAAGACGGCTACGAGCCGGCGGCCGTGCTGATCACGCGCGCGAATCGCTGGAGCGGCGACCATTCGCCGGTACGCTTCTCGCCGCAGCACCTGCACGCGCTCGCGCCGGCCGGCCGGCTCGACATCGACTCGACCGGCCTGCTCGTGCTGACGCAGAATGGCGTGGTCGCGAAGCAGCTGATCGGCGAGCAGTCGGACATCGACAAGGAGTACCTGGTGCGCGTGCGCTTCGGCGAGCGACTCATCGACATCGACCAGCACTTCCCCGCTGAATCGCTCGCGAAGCTGCGCCACGGCCTGGAGCTCGACGGCGTCGCGCTGAAGCCCGCGATGGTGAGCTGGCAGAACGGCGAGCAGTTGCGCTTCGTGCTGCGCGAAGGCAAGAAACGCCAGATCCGCCGCATGTGCGAACTGGTCGGCCTCGACGTGATCGGCCTGAAGCGCGTGCGCATGGGCCGCGTGATGCTCGGCGCGCTGCCGCAGGGCCAATGGCGCTATCTGTCGGCCGACGAGACGTTCTGACCGCAGGCGTACCATGTGCGCCATGCAATGAAGAAGCCCGCGCAAGCGGGCTTTTTTCTTGTCTGCCGGAGACCGGACGATCAGTCGTCGTCGGTCGGGTCGAGCCCGGGGAACAGCACCTCGGTGAAGCCGAAGCGCGTGAAGTCGGTGATCCGCATCGGATACAGCTTGCCGATCAGGTGATCGTATTCGTGCTGGACCACGCGCGCGTGGAACCCGTCGGCGACGCGGTCGATCTTCGCGCCGAACTGGTCGAAACCGCTGTAGCGCACCTTCGCGTAGCGGCTGACGACGCCACGCATGCCCGGCACCGACAGGCAGCCTTCCCAGCCCTCCTCCATGTCCGGCGGCATGTACTCGATCTTCGGGTTGATCAGCACGGTCTCGGGCACCGGCGGCGCATCCGGGTAGCGGTTGTTGTTGCCGAAGCCGAAGATGATGATCTGCAGCCCGATACCGATCTGCGGCGCGGCCAGCCCGGCGCCGTTCGCGTGGTGCATCGTCTCGAACATGTCCGCGACGATCTCGTGCAGTTCGGGGGTATCGAACCGCTCGACCGGTTTGGCGATTTCGAGCAGGCGCGGATCGCCCATCTTCAGGATCTCGCGAATCATGGCGTATTGCCCTCCAGGAGTTGGTGCAGACCGTCTTCGTCCAGCACGGGGATGCCGAGTTCCTCGGCCTTCACGAGCTTGCTGCCGGCTTCGGCGCCCGCGACCACGTAATCCGTCTTCTTCGATACCGAGCCCGCCACTTTCGCACCGGCCGCTTCGAGCATCTCCTTCGCGGCGTCGCGCGTGAGATTCGGCAGCGTGCCCGTCAGCACGACCGTCTTGCCGGCCAGCACGCCCTGCGGCGCCTTCGGCGCGGGCGGCCCTTCCGGCCACGTGACCTTGCCCGGTGCGCGCAACTGCTCGATCACGGTCCGGTTGTGCTCTTCCGCGAAGAACTGATGAAGCGACTCGGCGACGATCGGCCCGACGTCGTTGACTTCGAGCAGTTCCTCGACCGACGCGTCCATGATCGGCGTGAGCGAACCGAAATGCTTCGCGAGATCCTTCGCGGTCGATTCGCCGACGTGGCGGATGCCGAGCCCGTAGATGAAGCGCGCGAGCGTCGTGTGCTTCGCCTTCTCGAGCGAATCGAGCAGATTCTGTGCGGACTTCTCGGCGAAGCGGTCGAGCTCGGCAAGCGTCGCGAAGCCGAGATTGAACAGGTCGGCCGGCGTGCGCACGAGATTCAGCTCGACCAACTGGTCGATGATTTTCTCGCCGAGCCCGTCGATGTCGAGCGCGCGACGCTGCGCGAAGTGCCACAGCGCCTGCTTGCGCTGCGCCGGACAGAACAGCCCGCCCGTGCAGCGGGCGATCGCCTCGTCCGGCAAGCGCTCGATCTTCGAGCCGCACACCGGGCATTCGGTCGGCATCACGAATTCGGCCGCGTCGGCCGGACGCCGATCGAGCAGCGCGCCGACCACCTCGGGAATCACGTCGCCCGCACGGCGCACGATGACCGTATCGCCGATCCGGATGTCCTTGCGGCGCACCTCGTCTTCGTTGTGCAGCGTCGCGTTGGTCACGGTCGCGCCGCCGACGAACACGGGCTCGAGGCGTGCGACCGGCGTGATCGCGCCGGTGCGGCCGACCTGCACGTCGATCGCGACGAGCTTCGTCAGCGCTTCCTGCGCGGGAAACTTGTGCGCGAGCGCGAAGCGCGGCGCGCGCGACACGAAGCCGAGCCGCTCCTGCTCGTCGCGCCGGTTGACCTTGTAGACGACGCCGTCGATGTCGTACGGCAGCGAGTCGCGCTTCTCGCCGACCTTGCGGAAGAACGCGAGCAGGCCCTCGGCGCCCTGCACGACCGCGCGCTCGCGGTTCACGGGCAGGCCGAGCGACTCGTACCAGTCGAGCAGCGCGCTGTGCGTGTCGGGCATCGCCATCCCGTCGAGTACGCCGATCCCGTACGCGAAGAACGACAGCGGACGCTGCGCGGTGATCTTCGAGTCGAGCTGGCGCAGGCTGCCGGCCGCCGCGTTGCGCGGGTTCGCGAATTCGCGCTGTTCGGCCGCGCGCTGGCGTTCGTTCAGGCGTGCGAAATCGCGCTTGAACATCAGCACCTCACCGCGCACGTCGAGCACGGCCGGCACGTTCTTGCCCTTCAGCTTCAGCGGAATCGAGCGGATCGTGCGCACGTTCTCGGTCACGTCCTCGCCCGTCGTGCCGTCGCCGCGCGTCGACGCCTGCACGAACACGCCCTGCTCGTAGCGCAGCGAGATCGCGAGACCGTCGAACTTCAGTTCGCACGCGTATTCGACGGGCTCCGTCGCCGAGCCGGCAAGATCGGTCGCCTTGTCGAGCGCATCGGCGATGCGCTTGTCGAACGCGACGATGTCCTCGTCGGCGAAGCCGTTGTTCAGCGACAGCATCGGCGCGTCGTGGACGACCGGCGTGAAGCCGCCGGCCGCCTCGCCGCCCACGCGTTGCGTCGGCGAATCGGGTGTTATGAGTTCGGGATGGTCGGTTTCGAGCTGCTGCAGTTCGCGGAACAGCCGGTCGTATTCGGCATCGGGCAGATCCGGCTGGTCGAGTACGTAATAGGCGTGGTTCGCCCGCTCGAGTTGGTCGCGCAGCCACGCGGCGCGCGCGTCGGGCTGGCTGGCTGGCGGTTCGGCTTGGGTTCGGGCCATGCTGGCGGGGGATTCGCTCTGAAAAATCGGATGCCCGATTATCTCAGTTTGACGCCGCGGCGGGGCATGCAATGCAAGCCCGATGAACGTGTTGCAGCGCACACCGAAGGGTGTTTGCCGCAACGGCGAACGGCGGCACCGAAGCCCGCCGCCCGCGCGTTCGCATTACTGGCTGAAGAGGCGGCGCGTGACCGGCGAACCGGCCGGGATGCCGGCTTCCTCGAGCTTCGCGTACAGCTTCATCAGTTGCTGGTCGATCGCGACGAGCGTCGATTCCGGCAGCGGCCGGCGCGAATCGTCGACGACGCGCGCGCCGATCCGTTCGGACAGCGACTTCGCGTAATCGCACATCAGCCGGAACGGCAGGATGTCCTCTTCGGCAACCGGCACGTCGAGCACCAGCGTGATCATGTTGCCGCCCTTGTACGTGAGGTCGTCACGCAGGAAGTTCGTATCGCCGAACTGCAGCATGAACACCGGGCTCTGCTTCGCGTCGAGCTTCACGAACCGCGTGCCGTCGCGCGACAGCAGCAGCCCGTCCTGCGATGCGACCGCCTGCACGTAGTTCGCCGACCACGGCGCACCGTCCGACATCACGTTGATCGACAGCTGCGCGTCGCACTGCGCGGCAAATGCGTCGAGCTCGCGCGCCATCGCGACCGTTTCCATCATGTCCGGGAATTCCGGTGCGCCGTCGATCGCGTCGGCGAACTGCTGGACGCCCGTTACGAACTCCGAGAATTCGAGCTCGTTCAGCGCGCCGCTGCGGTTCGCGAGCTGTGCGGCCGCGCGCAGCTCTTCGTAGCGCACGCCGTTCTGCAGCAGCTCCCACTGGCCGCCTTCCGGCTTGCCTTCGATGTGCACGGGCTTGCTGCCCGCGCGGCGCAGCCGCTGCGCGGCCGGCAGGATCTTGTCGCCAGGCAGCGGCCCGGTGAGGCGGATCGGCACGATGCAGTCGATCCGGCGATCGACGATCGCGGGCGGCGCCGACGAGATCGTCGTCGTGGCCGGCAGCACGGGTTCGGACGGCTCGGCCGCCTCGGCCGGCGCTTCGTGCGCGGCGACAGGCGCGGCTTCGTCGCCGGCTGCCTGCTCGGTCACGTCGGACGGCGTGTCGACGCCGGTCGCCTCGGCCTGCAGATCGGCCGGCATGTCAGCCGGTGCCGCCCCGCCGAACGTCGGCTCGACGCGTGCGACTTCAGCCGGCGCAGCGGCAGCCGCCGCGACCGGGGCCGCGGGCTCGCGGCGCACCGGCTGACGCACCGGTTCGATGAACGGCAACTCTTCGTCGCGCTCGGGGCGGTTCATCGCCTCGGCCGCTTCCTCCGGCATCGGGCGCGGCATTCTGCGCCGCACTTTCGCGCCCTGCCATGCGTTGTAGACCACGACGCCGCCCACCACGACAGCGCCCGCGCCGATCAAACCGAGTGTCAACTCGTCCATGCACGCTCCATCAGCAATTCTTATTCGTCGGGACCGCGAACGGGCGCGTCATGCGCCGCGCGAACGCGATCCGGTTTCGTCAAACGTCAATTCTGGGCAAAACCCGCGGCCGTTTCCATGTCCACCGCGACGATCCGCGACACGCCCTGCTCCTGCATCGTCACGCCGATCAGCTGCTGCGCCATTTCCATCGCGATCTTGTTGTGCGAGATGAACAGGAACTGCGTCTTGTCGGACATCGCGCGCACGAGATTCGCGAAACGCTCGGTATTCGCGTCGTCGAGCGGCGCGTCGACCTCGTCGAGCAGACAGAACGGCGCCGGGTTCAGCTGGAACATCGCGAACACCAGTGCGGTGGCCGTCAGCGCCTTCTCGCCGCCCGACAGCAGGTGAATCGTCGCGTTCTTCTTGCCCGGCGGCTGCGCCATCACCTGCACGCCGGCGTCGAGAATCTCGTCGCCCGTCATGATCAGCTTCGCCTGGCCACCGCCGAACAGGCGCGGGAACAGATCGCTGAAGTGACGGTTGACCTCGTCGAAGGTGCCCTGCAGCAGCGTGCGGGTTTCCTGGTCGATCTTGTGGATCGCGTCCTCGAGCGTCGTGATCGCGTCGATCAGGTCGGCCGACTGCGCATCGAGGAACACCTTGCGCTCGCTCGCGGCCTTCAGCTCGTCGAGCGCGGCCATGTTCACCGGGCCGAGCGCGTTGATCGCGTTGTTCAGGCGCGTGACTTCGCCCTGCAGGTACGACGGCCTCAGGTCCGGCGTCAGCTTCGCGGACAGCGCGGCCTCGTCGACCTCCGCCGTCACGAGCTGCTCGGCGAACTGTTCGACGGACAGGCGCGCGGCCTGCTCCTTCAGCTGCAATTCGGTGATGCGATCGCGCAGCGGCTGCAGCGAGCGCTCGGCCACGAGGCGCTGCTCGTCCGACGCACGCAGCTTCGCGGTCAGGTCGTCGAGTTCGATCCGCGCGGCCTGCAGCGCTTCTTCCTTCACCGCGCGAATCTCGAGCGCGTCCTGCAGGCCGGTGTGCGCGGTCTGTTCGTTGATCGTCTCGAGTTCGGCGCGCGCGTCTTCCAGCGACCCGGCAACGCGCTCACTCTGCTCGTGCGCGACCTGGATGCTGCGCTTGAGCTCGTCGATCCGCGTCACCGCATTGCGCGCAGCGAAGCGGGCGTCGTTCGCGCCGCGTTCGAGATCGCGCGCTTCCTGGCGTGCCTGCGTCAGCGATTCGTCGAGCGCTTCGAACGCGAGCTGGTTGTCTTCGAAGCGCGCCTGCAGTTCGGCGAGTTCGCCGTCGAAACGCTCGAAATTCGCTTCCGACTCCGCGCGCAGCGCGCGCTGCTCTTCGATCTGCGCGCCGATTTCCTCGAGTTCCTCGCGGATCTGCGTGCTGCGCTGTGTATAGCGTTCGTGCGCCTGCGCGAGCTTCAGCACGTCCATCTGCAACGCGTGCACGCGCTGCGTCGCACGTTCGGCCTGCGCGCGCACGTCGCCGAGCGCCTGCGTGGCCTGCGTGTGTGCGGCTTCCGCACGCACGGCGGCCGTACGCGCCTCGTCGGCGAGCAGCGCCTGGGCACGCACCTGGCGCGTCAGGTTTTCGATTTCCTGCTGGCGGGCCAGCATCCCGGCCTGCTCCGAATCGGCTGCGTACAACTGCACGCCGACGCGCGTGACGACGTGACCCGCCTTGACGACGAACGCGCCGCCTGCCGGCAACTGCGCGCGCGCGGCAAGCGCCTGGGCGACGTCGTCGGCGACGTACACGTTGCCGAGCCAGTCGTTCAGCACCGCACGGATGCCCGCGTCGTCGATACGCACGAGCGACAGCACCGGACGCAGCCCGGCCACCGCGGCGGGCGGTTCACCGGCCGCGGGCGGCGCGTAGAACGCGAGCTTCGCGGGCGGCGCATCGGTCGCGAACGCCTTCACCCAATCGAGATTCGACACTTCGAGCGCGGCGAGGCGCTCACGCAGCACGGCCTCGAGCGCCGCTTCCCAGCCGGCCTCGACGTGCAGCTTCTTCCACAGACGCGGCAGCGCGCCGAGCTCGTGCTTGTCGAGCCACGGCTGCACCTTGCCTTCGGTCTGCACGTTTTCCTGCAGCTGCTTCAGCGCGGCGAGGCGCGCCTCGAGCTGGTGGATCTGCGCGGCTTCGGCCTGCACGCGCTCCTGCGCGGCACGGCGCTCGCCGTCGAGACGCGGCACCGTTTCCTGCGCGTCGGCAAGGCGCGCCTGCGCTTCGGCGAGGATCTCTTCCTGCTCGGCCAGCTGCATGCGCAGCTCCTCGAGCTGTGCCTCGTCCGGCGCATCGAGCCCGCCCGCTTCGCCCTTCAGGCGCTCATGGCGCTGCTGAAGCTGCTGCAGCTGCTGGTCGGCGTTGCGCTGGTGCGCGGCCTCGAGCTTCAGCGACTGTTCGGTCTGCGCGATCCGCGCGCGCTCGTCGTTGAGCTGCGCCTGCGCATCGCGCCACTTCGCCTCGAGCGCCGGCAGCGCGTCGTGCTTCGACGCCGCGCTGTCTTCGGCAAGCGCGGCCTTCTCGTCGGCCATCGCGCGCGCTTCTTCGGCTTCCTCGAGCTCGTCCTGCGCCTTCTCGGCCTGCGCGCGCCATTGCTCGCGCTGCGCGTTCAGCGCGGCGATCTGCGCCTGCACGCGATTGCGCGATTCGACGATGAACTTGATCTCGGCCTCGAGGCGGCTCACTTCGGCATTCGCCTCGTAGAGCGAGCCCTGCGCGCCCTGCATCGCGTCGCTTGCCGCGTAGTGCGCGACGCGCAGCGTCTCGAGCTGCGCCTCGACCTCGCGCAACCTGGCCGTCTGCGCCTCCAGGTCGATCTGCGCCTGTTCGATCGCGCGCTGCTGCTTCTGCTGCTCGCCCGCGGCCTCGTTCTTGCGCAGCAGCCACAACAGGCGCTGCTTCTCCTCGCCGTCGGCGACGAGTTCCTTGTACTTCGTGGCGACAACGGCCTGCGCCTCGAGCTTCTCGAGGTTCGCGCCGAGTTCGCGGACGATGTCCTCGACGCGCGTCAGGTTCTCGCGCGTGTCGTGCAGGCGGTTCTCGGTTTCGCGGCGGCGTTCCTTGTACTTCGACACGCCCGCGGCTTCCTCGAGGAACACGCGCAGCTCTTCCGGCTTCGCCTCGATGATCCGCGCGATCATGCCCTGCCCGATGATCGCGTACGCACGCGGCCCGAGGCCCGTGCCGAGGAAGATGTCCTGGATGTCGCGGCGACGCGCCGGCAGGTTGTTGATGTAGTAGCTCGACGTGCCGTCGCGCGTCAGCACGCGCTTCACGGCGATCTCGCCGTACTGGCCCCACTGCCCGGCCGCGCGGCCGTCGGAGTTGTCGAAGATCAGCTCGACGCTGGCCCGGCTGCCGGGCTTGCGTGCGGTCGAGCCGTTGAAGATCACGTCCTGCATCGACTCGCCGCGCAGCTCGGAGGCACGCGACTCGCCGAGCACCCAGCGCACGGCATCGATGATGTTGGACTTGCCGCACCCGTTCGGGCCCACCACGCCGACAAGCTGGCCCGGAACCTGGAAATGCGTGGGATCGACAAAGGATTTGAAGCCAGCGAGTTTGATCGAGCTCAGACGCACGGCGGTATCGGATGTGAAGAAGGTGTGAAACGGACGGGGCCGCACTGCGCCGGGCCAGACGGCCCATGCGCGCGACGCGCCCCGGAATTCAAAAACGGGGCCGCGCGCATACAGCGTTGGGCCCCGCAAACGGCTTCCATCATACCATCGCGCGTGCGCCGTCCCGACCGTCGCCGGGTTTGCCCGGTGCGGGCGCGGCACGATGGACCCGGCTCGACAGCAGCGTCGCCAGCACGATGCACACGCCGCCCGCCCATTCGCGCGCGGTCGGCAACTCGCTGGCGAACACCCACGCCGACAGCGCGGTGATCACGATCTCGAACAGCATGATGATCGACGCACGGTTCGCCGGCACCCGCGCAAGGCCGTACTGCACGAGCAGGTTGTTCGACGCCATCGTCACGCCGATCGCGGCGATGATCAGCGCGGCCGTCCCGAGCTGGCCGCCCGCCGGCGCCGCCGGCAGCCCTTCGAACAGCGACGCGATCGCGCCGAACACGGCCGCGCCGCCGAACAGCGTCGCGGTGCGCATTTCCGCGCGCATCTCCGGCAGCTCGCGGCTCGCCTTGATCACGAGCACGTTGCTCATCGCGAAGCTCAGCCCGGCCGCGAGGCCGGCCCATTCGGCCGGATTGGCGGGCAGCGGCAGGCCGAGTTGCGGCGACCACAGCATCAGCATCGCACCGCCGATCGACAGCGCCGCGAGCCCCGCGCCGGCCCAGGTCAGCCGCTCGCGCAGCAGGAAATGCGCATAGATCGCGGTCCACGCCGGGGTCAGGTAGAACAGCAGCATCACGCGCAGCACCTCGCCGTGGATCGTGCCCCACACGAAGCCGAGGTTCGTCACGCCGGCCGTCACCGCGATGCCAGGCAGCACCCAGTGCCAGCGCAGCGTCGCGATCGTGCGGTGCCGCGCGACGATCACGAACAGGAACGCCACGAGGCTCGTCAGCGCGCTCGCGAGGGTGCCCGTCACGCCGAGCGATGCGAGGATCCGCAACGGATACCAGATCAGGCCCCATACCGATGCCCCAATCAGGATGGCCAGCGTCGGCAGGCTGCCGCGTACCGCGTTATTCATTTGGTTCGATACCCTTTATTCGGCCGGCCCGGCCGCCGTTCCGGCAGGCCGTGACCGCATTCCGTCACGCTATAATCGTTCGTTGCGACCCGCGCGCCGTCGGCGCCCGTTCGCAGCCGCGCGGCACGCCCGCCGCTTCTTTCGCTCCAACCGGCCGCGATGGCCGCTTCGCCCGTGAACCCTCGACTCGACTCGCTCCAGCCCTATCCATTCGAAAAGCTGCGCGCCCTGTTCAAGGACGTGACGCCTTCCGGCGACCTCAAACCGATCAGCTTCGGCATCGGCGAGCCCAAGCACCCGACGCCTGCGCTGATCCGCGACGCCGTGGTGGCCGCACTCGACGGCCTCGCGTCGTACCCTGCCACGGCCGGCTCGGACGCGCTGCGCACGTCGATCGCGCACTGGCTCGAGCGCCGCTACGGGCTGCCGGCGATCGATCCGGCCACGCAGGTGCTGCCCGTGTCGGGCTCGCGCGAAGCGCTGTTCTCGCTGGCGCAGACGGTGATCGACGCGCGTCCTACCGCGCAGGGCGAGAAGGCGATCGTACTCTGTCCGAATCCTTTCTATCAAATTTACGAAGGCGCGGCGCTGCTGGCCGGTGCCGAACCCTATTTCGCGAACAGCGACCCGGCCCGCAACTTCGCGTGCGACTACGCGGCCGTGCCCGACGCAGTCTGGGCGCGCACGCAGCTGCTGTACGTGTGCTCGCCGGGCAACCCGACGGGCGCCGTGCTGACGCTCGACGACTGGCGCGAACTGTTCGCGCTGTCCGACCGCCACGGTTTCGTGATCGCGTCCGACGAGTGCTATTCGGAAATCTATTTCGACGAAGCGGCGCCGCCGCTCGGCGGCCTCGAGGCCGCACACCGCCTCGGCCGCGGCTTCGAGCGCCTCGTGATGCTGTCGAGCCTGTCGAAGCGCTCGAACGTGCCGGGCATGCGCTCGGGCTTCGTCGCCGGCGACGCGGCGCTGCTGAAGAAATTCCTGCTGTACCGCACGTACCATGGCGCGGCGCTGTCGCCGGTCTGGCAGCACGCGAGCATCGCCGCGTGGAACGACGAGGCGCACGTGCGCGAGAACCGCGCGCTGTACCTGCAGAAATTCAATACGGTCACGCCGATGCTCGCCGACGTGATCGACGTGAAACTGCCCGACGCCGCGTTCTACCTGTGGGCCAACGTGTCGCGCACCGGGCTGTCGGACACCGAGTTCGCCCGTCGCCTGTACGCCGACTATAATGTGACGGTTCTGCCCGGCTCGTACCTGGCGCGCGATGCGCACGGGTCGAATCCGGGCCGCGATTTCATCCGGATCGCGCTCGTCGCGGGCACCCCCGAATGCGTCGAGGGCGCGCAACGCATCGTCGATTTCTGCCGGTCTCTCGCGCGGTAATCGTCCATCCGATCAATTCCATCCATCTCCTGCGAAAACGAACATGTCGCAACAACTTCAGCAAATCATCGATACCGCCTGGGACAACCGCGCCGAGCTGTCGCCGAAGGCCGCACCGGCCGACGTCCGTGAAGCCGTCGCGCACGCGATCGAGCAGCTCGACAAAGGCGCGCTGCGCGTTGCCGAGAAGATCGACGGCAACTGGACCGTGCACCAGTGGCTGAAGAAGGCCGTGCTGCTGTCGTTCCGCCTGGAAGACAACGCACCGATGCCGGCCGGCGGCTACTCGCAGTTCTACGACAAGGTGCCGTCGAAGTTCGCGAACTACACGGCTGAAGATTTCGCCGCGGGCGGCTTCCGCGTCGTCCCGCCGGCCATCGCGCGCCGCGGCTCGTTCATCGCGAAGAACGTCGTGCTGATGCCGTCGTACACCAACATCGGCGCGTACGTCGACGAAGGCACGATGGTCGACACGTGGGCGACGGTCGGTTCCTGCGCGCAGATCGGCAAGAACGTGCACCTGTCGGGCGGCGTCGGCATCGGCGGCGTGCTCGAGCCGCTGCAGGCGAACCCGGTCATCATCGAAGACAACTGCTTCATCGGCGCACGCTCGGAAGTCGTCGAAGGCGTGATCGTCGAGGAAAACTCGGTGATCTCGATGGGCGTGTACCTCGGCCAGAGCACGAAGATCTACGACCGCGAGACGGGCGAAGTCAGCTACGGCCGCATCCCGGCCGGCTCGGTCGTCGTCGCCGGCAAC
This sequence comes from Burkholderia sp. BCC1999, assembly GCF_905339975.1. Classification (NCBI taxonomy): domain Bacteria; kingdom Pseudomonadati; phylum Pseudomonadota; class Betaproteobacteria; order Burkholderiales; family Burkholderiaceae; genus Burkholderia; species Burkholderia sp. BCC1999. Next base: position 227,265 of record NZ_CAJPHP010000003.1, read on the forward strand.
CTGCCGTCGAAGGACGGCTCGCACAGCCTGTACTGCGCGGTGATCGTCAAGAAGGTCGACGCGAAGACGCGTGCGAAGGTCGGCCTGAACGAGCTGCTGCGAGGCGACTGATGGCAAAGCCGCACACCGTGGTCGTCTACGGTATTCCGAACTGCGACACCGTGAAAAAGGCCCGCGTGTGGCTTGACGATCACGGCGTCGAGTTCGAGTTTCACGACTTCAAGAAGCTCGGCGTCAGCGCGCCGCTGGTCGAGGACTGGCTGAAGGACGTGTCGCTCGACGCGCTCGTCAACAAGCGCGGCACCACGTGGCGCGGCCTGGACGACGCAATGAAGGCGGCCGCCGAAACGAAGACCGGCGCGGTCGCGCTGATGATCCACAAGCCGTCGGTCATCAAGCGTCCCGTGCTCGTCGTCAACGGCCGCGTGAAAGCGCTCGGCTTCGTGGCCGATCAATACGCGGCGTTGTTTGCCGCATAGGGCCGCCCGCGCTGCGCCTTCCGGCGCAGCCCGACGTCCTGTCGCTGCCGGCCACCGCGCCGGCATTTTTTATCGAAAGTGGTCCGAACCATGTCCGCCACCCTAGCCCTTACCGAACAACTGATCGCCCGCGCGTCCGTGACGCCCGACGACCAGCACTGCCAGCAGATCATGACCGAGCGCCTCGCCGCGCTCGGCTTCGAATGCGAGACCATCGCGTCGCACGGCGTGACCAACCTGTGGGCCGTCAAGCGCGGCGCCGACGGCCGCGACGGCAAGCTGCTCGCATTCGCGGGCCACACCGATGTCGTGCCGACCGGCCCGCTCGAGCAGTGGAGTTCCCCGCCATTCGTCCCCGCCCATCGAGACGGCAAGCTGTACGGCCGCGGCGCGGCCGACATGAAGACGTCGCTCGCGGCATTCGTCGTCGCGTCCGAGGAATTCGTCGCGGCCCATCCCGGCCACCGCGGCACGATCGCGTTCCTGATCACGAGCGACGAGGAAGGCCCGGCCACCGACGGCACCGTGAAGGTCGTCGAGCTGCTCGAAGCGCGCGGCGAACGCATGGACTACTGCATCGTCGGCGAACCGACATCGACCAACGCGCTCGGCGACGTCGTCAAGAACGGCCGCCGCGGCTCGATGTCGGGCGAACTGGTCGTCAAGGGCGTACAGGGCCACATCGCGTATCCGCACCTCGCGAAGAACCCGATCCACCTGCTCGCGCCGGCGCTCGCCGAGCTCGCCGCCGAGCAGTGGGACGAAGGCAACGAATACTTCCCGCCGACGACCTGGCAGGTGTCGAACCTGCACGCCGGCACCGGCGCGACCAACGTGATTCCCGGCCACGCCGACCTGCAGTTCAACTTCCGTTTCTCGACCGCCAGCACGGTCGAGGGCCTGCAGGCGCGCGTGCACGCGATCCTCGACAAGCACGGCCTCGAATACACGCTGAAGTGGTCGGTGAGCGGCCTGCCGTTCCTCACGCCACGCGGCGAGCTATCGGGCGCGCTGGAAAACGCGATCCGCACCGAGACCGGCATCACGACCGAGCTGTCGACGACGGGCGGCACGTCTGACGGCCGTTTCATCGCGCGCATCTGCCCGCAGGTGATCGAATTCGGCCCGCCGAACGGCAGCATCCACAAGATCGACGAGCACATCGAGGTGCGCTTCGTCGATCCGCTGAAGAACGTGTACCGCCGCGTGCTCGAACAACTGATCGCCTGATGGAGCCTCGCATGACGACACCTTTTGCTACTGTTCGCGACCTGCTGCGTTACGCGGTCACGCGCTTCTCGAAGGCGAAGCTCGCGTTCGGCCACGGCTCGGACAATGCGTACGACGAAGCGGCCTACCTCGTGCTGCGCACGCTCGACCTGCCGCTCGACACGCTCGAGCCGTTCCTCGACGCGCGCCTGCTGCCCGACGAGATCGCGGCCGTGCTCGCGGTGATCGAGCGGCGCGCGACCGATCGCGTGCCGGCCGCGTACCTCACGCATGAAGCGTGGATGCACGGCCACCGCTTCTATGTCGACGAACGCGTGATCGTGCCGCGCTCGTTCATCGGCGAGCTGCTCGACGACGGCCTGCAGCCGTATGTCGCCGATCCCGAGCAGGTCGGCGCGGTGCTCGAACTGTGCACGGGCTCGGGCTGCCTCGCGATCCTCGCCGCGAGCGCGTTCCCGAATGCCGAAATCGACGCGGTCGACCTGTCGGACAAGGCGCTCGAAGTCGCCGAGATCAACGTGCGCGACTACGGCCTCGAAGACCGCATCGGGTTGCACCGCGGCGACCTCTACGCACCGCTGCCTGCATTCCGCACCGACCCGGGCTCGCGCTACGACGTGATCCTGACGAACCCGCCCTACGTGAACGCATCGTCGATGGCCGCGCTGCCGCCCGAATACCGGCACGAGCCGGAAATGGCGCTCGCAGGCGGCGACGACGGCATGGACATCGTGCGACGCATCGTCGCCGAAGCGCACCGCTGGCTGCACGACGACGGCGTGCTCGTCGTCGAGATCGGCAACGAGCGCGAGAACGTCGAAGCGGCGTTCGGCGGCCTCGAACTCACGTGGCTGCCCACCAGCGCGGGCGACGACGCCGTCTTCCTGATCCAGGCATCGGACCTGCCGCGCAAGGCCTGAGCCTTTCCGGCCGACCCGCCGTGCGGCGCACCATTGCGCCGCACGGTTGGGTAAGATGCGCGTAGGCGGCCGCCCGGCCGCATGACTTCAGGAGTCCGTCACGCGCCCATGACCCTCGACTGGTTACATCTCGGCACCCTGATCCTGACCATCCACGTGCTCGGGATCGTCGCGGCGTGCCACGCGATCATGAACACGCGCACGTCGCAAGGCGCGATCGCGTGGGCCGTCTCGCTCGCAGCCATGCCGTACCTGACGCTCGTTCCGTACCTGTTCCTCGGCCGTAGCAAGTTCTCCGGCTACGTCGACGCGCGGCGCCACGAGCTGGAAATGTTGCGCATGCACACACCGCGCTCGCCGTGGCTCAGCACCGACGCGACCGACGGCCCGGCTGCCGATGCGCTCGGCCAATCGGCCGTGCTCGCGCTGACGCGGCTCGGCGGCATGCCGTTCCTCGGCGGCAACTCGGTGCGCACGCTCGTGAACGGCGACGCGACGTTCTCGGCGATCCTGTCGGCGATCGACGCCGCGCGCGACTACGTGGTCGTCCAGTTCTTCATCGTGCGTGACGATGCGCTCGGCCAGATGCTTCGCGACGCGCTGCTCGCGCGCGCGGCCGCCGGCGTGCGCTGCTGCCTGCTGTACGACAGCATCGGCAGCTTCGACCTGCCGCACAGCTATGTCGACACACTGCGCCGCGGCGGTGTCGAGGTTCATCCGTTCGCGACCAACCGTAAGTTCGTCAACCGCTTCCAGCTGAACTTCCGCAACCATCGCAAGATCGTCGTGGTCGACGGCAATCGCGCGTTCGTCGGCGGCCACAACGTCGGCGTCGAATATCTCGGCGCGAAACCGCGCCTGTCGCCGTGGCGCGACACGCACATCGAAATTCGCGGCCCGGTGGTCGCGAGCATCCAGTACGTGTTCGCCGAAGACTGGCACTGGGCGACGCAGAAGCTGCCGCCCATCGCGCTGCCGCCGCCCGCGCAGCCCGGCGACGGCATGCATTGCCTCGCGGTACCGATGGGGCCGGCCGACAAGCAGGAAACCGGCTCGCTGTTCTTCGTCGAGGCGATCAACGCCGCACGCGAGCGGGTCTGGATCACCACGCCGTATCTCGTCCCCGACGAAGCGGTGATCTCCGCGCTGAAGCTCGCGGTGATGCGCGGTGTCGACGTGCGCATCCTGATCCCGAGCCGGCGCGATCACTACGTGGTGTTCGAGGCGTCGAAGCTGTACGCGCGCGACCTCGTCGACGCGGGCGTGAAGGTGTTCCGCTACCAGCCCGGCTTCCTGCACCAGAAAGTCGTGCTGATCGACGGCATCGCCGCGGCGGTCGGCAGCGCGAATCTCGACAACCGCTCGTTCCGGCTCAATTTCGAGATCATGGTGCTGACCGTGGACCGCGCGTTCGCCGGCGAAGTCGAAACGATGCTCGATGCCGACTTCGCGCAGGCGTACGAGGTCGATGCGAACGAATACCGCCAGTCGCCCGCGTGGCGGCGCATCGCGATGCACGTCGCGCGGCTGTTCGCGCCGATTCTGTAACGGCCAGGGCGGCATGTGCGCCGCCCACCGCCCTCACAGCAGCTTGTCGATATCGGCGGCGATTTCGTCGGGCTTGGTCGACGGCGCGTAGCGCTTGACGATGCGGCCGTCGCGATCGACCAGGAATTTCGTGAAATTCCACTTGATCGCCTTGAGGCCGAGAATGCCGGGCGCCTCGTCGGTCAGGTAGCGGTACAGCGGATGCGCATGATCGCCCTTCACGTCGATCTTCGCGAACATCGGGAACGTGACGCCGTAGTTGCGCTCGCAGAACGCGCCGATCTGCGCGGCGTCGCCCGGCTCCTGCTTGCCGAACTGGTTGCACGGGAAACCGAGCACGAAGAAGCCACGCGCCGCGTACTGGTCGTACAGCTTCTGCAGGCCCGCGTACTGCGGCGTGAAGCCGCACTCGCTCGCGGTGTTGACGATCAGCAGCACCTTGCCGCGATACGCGTCGAGCGGGGCCGGCGCGCCGGCGAGCGTCTCTGCGCTGAACGAATACAGGGTGGACATCGGGCACTCCTTTTACGAAACCGGATCGACGTGGAGTCTAGGCGAAATTGCGCCGTTGCGGCATCCGCCGAGCGGCCGATGCCCGGCGCCACCTGCTCGCAGTCTAGAATAGCGGTTTTGGCCAGTCATTTCCGCCGTGATCCGCTTCAATCAGTTCAGCCTTGCGCGCGGCACCAAGCCGCTGTTCGAGTCGACCTCGTTCGTACTCAATCCCGCCGAGAAAGCCGGCCTGATCGGCGCGAACGGCGCCGGCAAGTCGACGCTGTTCTCGGTCCTGCGTGGCGAGCTGCACTCGGACGCCGGCGATTTCTCGATGCCGCCGTCGTGGCGGATCGCCCATGTGTCGCAGGAAACGCCCGCCGTCGACCGCTCGGCGCTCGACTACACGCTCGACGGCGACGCCGCGCTGCGCGAGATCGAGGCACGCATCGCCGCTGCTTCCGCCACGCATGACGGCGCCGCCGAAGCCGACGCGCACGCCGCGTTCGCCGACGCCGACGGCTACACCGCGCCGGCCCGTGCCGAAGCACTGCTGCTCGGCCTCGGCTTCACGCTGGCGCAGACGCGCGAATCCGTCTCGAGCTTCTCCGGCGGCTGGCGCATGCGCCTGAACCTCGCGCAGGCGCTGATGTGCCGTTCCGACCTGCTGTTGCTCGACGAACCGACGAACCACCTCGACCTCGACGCGATCGTCTGGCTCGAGGATTGGCTGCACCGCTACCCCGGCACCCTCGTCGTGATTTCGCACGACCGCGAATTCCTCGATTCGATCTGTAACGTCACGCTGCACCTGGAAAACCGCCAGGTGAAACGCTACGGCGGCAACTACTCGCAGTTCGAAGTGCTGCGCGCGCAGCAACTGGCGCTGCAGCAAAACGCATACGAAAAGCAGCAGAAGACGATCGAGCACCTGCAGAGCTTCGTCGACCGCTTCAAGGCCAAGGCGACCAAGGCCAAGCAGGCGCAGAGCCGGATGAAGGCGCTCGAGAAGATGGAGCTGATCGCGCCCGCGCACATCGCGTCGCCGTTCACGTTCGAATTCCGCACGCCCGACGCCGCGCCGAACCCGATGATGGTGATGGAAGACGTCCGCTGCGGCTACCACGCCGAAGGCGGCGCGGAAATCCCGATCGTCGAGCGCGTCGCGCTGTCGATCCAGAACGGCCAGCGCATCGGCCTGCTCGGCGCGAACGGCCAGGGCAAGTCGACGCTGATCAAGACGCTGGCCGGCACGCTCGCGCCGCTGTCGGGCCACGTCCGCGACGGCAAGGGTTTGACGATCGGCTATTTCGCGCAGCACCAGCTCGAAACGCTGCGTGAAGACGATTCGCCGCTCGCGCATCTGGCGCGGCTCGCACCCGATACACGCGAGCAGGAGCTGCGCGACTTCCTCGGCGGCTTCAATTTCTCGGGCGACATGGCGACGAGCCCGGTCGGCCCGTTCTCGGGCGGTGAAAAAGCGCGCCTCGCGCTTGCGCTGATCATCTGGCAGAAGCCGAACCTGCTCCTGCTCGACGAACCGACGAACCACCTCGACCTCGAAACGCGCCACGCGCTGACGATGGCGCTCGCGCAGTTCGAAGGCACGCTGATCCTCGTGTCGCACGACCGCCATCTGCTGCGCGCGACGACCGATCAGTTCATGCTGGTCGCGAAGCACCGGCTGCAACCGTTCGACGGCGACCTCGACGACTACCGCGACTGGCTGCTGCAGCACGCGGCCGAGCAGCGCGCGGCCGCGAAGGCCGACAGCGCGGCTTCGCCGGGCGCCGGCGCCGCGGCCAACCGCAAGGATCAGAAGCGGCAGGCCGCCGAGGAACGGCAACGTCTGTCGGTACTGAAAAAGCCGCTGCAGACGCGCATCACGAAGCTCGAAAAGGAAATGGAGGCGCTGCACACGGAGAAGGCGCGTCTCGACGCGTTCGTCGCCGATCCGGCGAGCTACGAAGCCGAGCGCAAGACCGAGCTGACCGACGCGATCCGCAAGCTCGGCGACGTCAACACGCGCCTCGAGACGGTCGAGGCCGACTGGCTCGCCGCGCAGGAAGAACTCGAGCAGATCGGCTGAGGCTGAACGCGGCGGCCGATACGCGCGCACGGCGTGCCGGCTGCCGCGGGTAATCGACACCCCGCCGGACCTTGTCCGGACCCGGATACGACAAGGCCGGGCGCACTGGCCCGGCCTGTTGATCGAATTGCCGCTGCTCGGCCGTTCGCCGCGCCGCCGGTTCAGCGCCGCGGCAGCGTATCGCGCGGCATCTGCTCGTCGTCGCCCATCAGGTGCCGGCGCCCTTCGGTCGGCCGCCGGATCGCGTCAGCGACTTCCGCTTCCGTCACGTCCTCGGACACGACCTTGCGCGCGAGACGTCCTTCGTCGTCGATCCATTCGACGATCCGGCATCCGCCGCCCCACGGCTGGCGAATCGGCTCCGACACGCGGCAGCCGCGCAGGTTGTAAAGGCGTCCGCCCGGCGCTTCCCCATACGATTTCAACATAGGTTCCCTTCGCATTGCGCGGTTCGACAATCCGGCAAAGGATAGGGAAAAGCAATGTCCGGCGGGTTACAGAAGCCTACATATTCTTTACAGGGAATTACGCGCCAGATCGTCGGCAGGCCCGGCCCGCGTGCCTGTACGGCCGATCACTCGAGATCGCGCACGCGGTCGATCGCCTGCTCGAGCCGGTCGACGGCCATCACGTTCAGTCCTTCGATCGGCTGCTTCGGCGCATTCGCCTTCGGAATCAGCGCGGACGTGAAACCGAGCTTCGCGGCCTCGCGCAGCCGCTCCTGCCCGCGCGGCGACGGCCGGATCTCGCCTGCCAGCCCCACTTCGCCGAACACGATCAGCCCCTTCGGCAGCGCCTTGTTGCGCATCGACGAATGGATCGCGAGCAGCACCGCGAGGTCGGCGGCCGGCTCGGTGATCTTCACGCCGCCCACCGCGTTGAGGAACACGTCCTGGTCGAAGCACGCGATGCCCGCATGACGGTGCAGCACCGCGAGCAGCATCGCGAGCCGGTTCTGTTCGAGGCCGACCGCGAGCCGGCGCGGGTTCGGCACGTGCGCGGTGTCGACGAGCGCCTGGACTTCGACGAGCAGCGGCCGCGAGCCCTCCTGTGTAACGAGCACGCATGAGCCGGGCACGACCTGCTCGTGCTGCGACAGGAACAGTGCGGACGGATTCGCGACGCCGCGCAGCCCGCGCTCCGTCATTGCGAACACGCCGAGTTCGTTGACCGCGCCGAAGCGGTTCTTGAACGCGCGCACGAGCCGGAACGACGAATGCGTGTCGCCTTCGAAGTACAGCACCGTGTCGACGATGTGCTCGAGCACGCGCGGGCCGGCCAGATTGCCTTCCTTCGTCACGTGCCCGACCATGATGATCGCGGTTCCCGATTGTTTCGCGATCCGCGTGAGCTGCGCCGCGCATTCGCGCACCTGCGCGACCGAGCCCGGCGCCGACGTGAGCGCTTCCGAATAGACGGTCTGGATCGAGTCGATCACGGCCACATCCGGCCGTTCCGTATCGATCGCGGCCTGGATCTTCTCGAGCTGGATCTCGGCGAGCAGCTTCAGTTCGTCCGCCGGCGCACCGCCGTCGAGCAGCGCAAGCCGTTGCGCGCGCAACGCGATCTGCGCGGCCGATTCCTCGCCGCTGATATAGAGCGCGCGCCGCTCGCTCGCGATGTCTGCAAGCGACTGCAGCAGCAGCGTCGACTTGCCGATGCCCGGATCGCCGCCGATCAGCACGACGCCGCCCGGGACCAGCCCGCCGCCCAGCACGCGGTCGAATTCACCGATGCCGGTCGAGAAGCGCGGCACGTCGGCCGCCTCGATGTCGACGAGACGCTGCACGGGCGCACGCTTCGCGAGCGACTGGAAACGATGGGCAGCCGGCGCTTCGGCGACCGATTCGACCAGCGTGTTCCATGCCTGGCACGACGGGCACTGGCCCTGCCACTTCGGGGTCTGTCCGCCGCACTCGCTGCAGACATAAACGGTTTTCTGTTTGGCCACGCGCGACGCCCTTATTCCGCTCGCACGGGCACGCGGCCGGCGACCGCGCACATCAGCTCGTAACCGATCGTCCCGCAATGGCGCGCGACGTCGTCGATCGGCAGCGCGTTGCCCCACAGCTCGACGCGCGCACCGACACCGGCCTGCGGGCACGGGGTCAGGTCGACGGTAATCATGTCCATCGACACGCGGCCGACGATCCGCGTACGGATGCCGTCGACGATCACCGGCGTGCCTTCGGGCGCGACGCGCGGATAGCCGTCCGCGTAGCCGCACGCGACGACGCCGATCCGCATCTGCGCCTGCGCGGAGAACGTCGAGCCATAGCCGATCGCCTGGCCCTTCGCGATCGTCTGCACGGCGATCAGCTCGGACGCAAGCGTCATCGCGGGCTTCAGTCCGGTGTCGGCGATATCGGCCGACAGCCCGGACGGCGACGCGCCGTACAGCACGATGCCCGGCCGCACCCAGTCGAAGTGCGTATCCGGATGCCACAGCACGGCCGCCGAATTCGCAAGGCTGCGCGCGCCGGCGATGCTTTCCGCGCCGCGCTCGAAGGTCGCGAGCTGCTCGGCGACGCCACGCTCGTTGTCCGCATCCGAAAAATGGGTCATCAACGTGATCTGGCCGATGCCGGGGCACGCGCGGGCGCGCTCCCACGCCGCGCGGTATTTTTCCGGCACGTAGCCGAGCCGGTTCATCCCGCTGTTCATCTTGAGCTGCACGTTGACGGGCTTCGACAGCCGCGCCGTTTCCAGCATCCGCATCTGCTCGTCGTTGTGAACCGTCGTCGTCAGGCTGTAACGGTCGATGACGTCGATGTCGGTCGAACGGAAGAAACCTTCGAGCAGCAGGATCGGGCCGGCCCAGCCGAGCTCGCGCAGCTTCACGGCCTCGTCGAGGTCGAGCAGGCCGAAGCCGTCGGTGCCGCGCAGGCCCGGAAACGCACGGGCGAGACCATGGCCGTATGCGTTGGCCTTGACGACCGCCCAGACCTTGGACGGGCCGGCAAATCGGCGGACGACGGAGAGATTGTTCGCGAGAGCGGCGGTGTGGATGGTGGCGGAGATCGGGCGCGGCATGGGAAATTTTCGTAAAGACGCTTGCGAATCATCAGCTTACCGCGCCTTTTGAGCACCGAAGCCGACAATTTGCGGAACGATCGGGGAATCTTGCTAGTCCGAATTGGCGTATTTTCATGTTATAAAGCCGTGCGCACAACCCATTTCGAACGGAATAAGCCGATCGCATACCAGGCGGCCTACGCGGCCCTGCCGCAGCGACGAAAGCATCGCATCAGATGAAAAAAGGTTTTTACACCATCATGGCCGCGCAGTTTTTCTCGTCGCTGGCCGACAATGCGCTCCTCATCGCCGCCATCGCCCTGCTGAAAGATCTCCACGCCCCCAACTGGATGACACCGCTGCTGAAGCTGTTCTTCGTGTTGTCGTACGTGGTGCTGGCGGCGTATGTCGGTGCGTTCGCGGATTCGCGCCCGAAGGGCCGCGTGATGTTCATCACCAACTCGATCAAGGTGGTCGGTTGCATGATCATGCTGTTCGGCGCCCATCCGCTGATCGCGTACGGGATCGTCGGCTTCGGTGCCGCGGCCTACTCGCCCGCCAAATACGGGATTCTCACCGAGCTGCTGCCGGCTGACCGGCTGGTCGCCGCGAACGGCTGGATCGAAGGCACGACCGTCAGCTCGATCATCCTCGGCACCGTGCTCGGCGGCGCGCTGATCAGCCCGCACATCGCATCGCACGTGATCGCGCACACGCCCAGCTGGATCAACACGCCCGCCGAAGCGGCGATGGCGATCATCATGGCGATCTACGTGATTGCCGCGCTGTTCAACCTGCGCATTCCCGATACGGGCGCCCGCTACCCGAAGCAGGAGCGCGGCCCGGTCAAGCTCCTCACGGATTTCGCCGACTGCTTCATGGTGCTGTGGCGCGACAAGCTCGGCCAGATCTCGCTGGCCGTCACGACGCTGTTCTGGGGCGCCGGCGCGACGCTGCAGTTCATCGTGCTGAAGTGGGCCGAGGTGTCGCTCGGCATGTCGCTGTCGGAAGGCGCGATCCTGCAGGCCGTGGTCGCGGTCGGCGTCGCGGCCGGTGCGATCGCCGCCGCCGCACGCATCCCGCTGAAGAAGTCGCTGTCCGTGCTGCCCGTCGGCATCATCATGGGTATCGCGGTGATGCTGATGGCGTTCTACACGCGCGACCTGTTCCCGCCGCACTGGGCCGTGCACTTCGGCCACCTGCGCATGCCCGTCTACCTGATCATCGCGTACATCTTCCTGATGTGCGTCGGCGCGCTGTCGGGCTACTTCGTCGTGCCGATGAACGCGCTGCTGCAGCATCGCGGCCATGTGCTGCTGTCGGCCGGCCACTCGATCGCGGTGCAGAACTTCAACGAGAACCTGTCGGTGCTCGTGATGCTGTGCCTGTACGCGGTGCTCGTGTGGCTCGACGTGCCGGTCGGCGTCGTGATCGTGCTGTTCGGCACGTTCGTCTGCCTGACGATGTGGCTCGTGATGCGCCGCCATCAGGCGAACCAGCGTCAGTTCGACTCGGTCGCGCTGATCGGCGAATCGCGGCACTGACGCTACACTTTCCGTTTCCGTCCGCCGGCGCCGGTCTTCGAACCGGCGCGTTGCCCTCATGACGCACCCGATACCCAACATCCTGACGATCGCCGGCTCCGATTCGGGCGGCGGCGCAGGCATCCAGGCCGACCTGAAGACCTTTTCCGCGCTCGGCGCGTACGGCGCCAGCGTGATCACCGCGCTGACCGCGCAGAACACGCGCGGCGTGACGGGCGTGCATGCGCCGGACGCAGCGTTCGTTACCGCGCAGCTCGACGCGGTGTTCGACGACATCCGCATCGATGCGGTCAAGATCGGCATGCTCGCGAACGCGGCGATCGTCCACGCGGTGGCCGACGCGCTGCGGCGTTACACGCCGCGCTTCGTCGTGCTCGACACGGTGATGATCTCGAAAAGCTCGCACGCACTGCTCGCGCCCGACGCGGTCGAGGCGCTGCGCGACGCGCTGCTGCCGCTCGCGACGGTCGTCACGCCGAACCTGCCCGAAGCGGCCGCGCTGCTGGACGATGCACCCGCCAACACCGAGGACGACATGGTCCGGCAAGGCCAGGCGTTGCTGCGGACGGGCGCGCGCGCGGTGCTGATGAAGGGCGGCCACTTGCCCGACGCGTCCGCCAGCCCCGACTGGCTCGTCGAAGCGGCACGCACCGTGCGGCTCGACGGTGCGCGCGTGCCGGTCAGCAACACGCACGGCACCGGCTGCACGCTGTCGTCGGCGATCGCCGCCCTGCTGCCGCAGCGGCCCGACCTCGAAAGCGCGGTGCGCGAAGCCAAGACCTACCTGACCGGCGCGATCGCCGCGAGCGGCCACCTCGACGTCGGCCACGGCGTCGGCCCCGTCCATCACTTCCATCGCTGGTGGTAAGCACCCGCTGACGCGGCGTCAGTGATCCTGCGCGGCGAACGCCTGCGCGCGCGCCGGCCAGTCGTCGGGCACGACGAAACCGCGCGCCATTTCGCGCCACGTGCCGTCGCTGCCCTGTTCATGGATGCCGATCAGCGCAGGCGCCTCGCGCGTCGTCAACACGGGCGGCGGTTCCAGCGCGGCCGCCAGCGGTTCGGGTTCGAAGCCGGCGTCGGCGGCGACCCGCCGCGGCGCGAGCCACGCCAGCCGCGGCAACACGCTCCACGCAACACCGGCATGCTGCGCGGCCGCCCACGCCGGCCACTGCGCGTGCGTCAGCCAGAATCCATGGGGATGATCCGACGCGATTTCGTCTGACACCGGCGGCAACGGCGCGCCGTGCGGATAGAACAGCCAGCCCTTGATGAACATCTGCGCGTCGGCAGGTGCGCCATAGCCGAGCCGCGCAAAGCCGTCGTGTTCGCCGAGCCGCAACTGGTGATCGAGCAGCCGGCTGCGCTTGCGGTCGAACCGGTCGACGAGATTGGGGCCGACGAAGTCGGCGAGCGTCGCGCCGTCGTGCACCGGTGCACATAGATAGCACTTCACCGCGAGTTCCCAGTGCAGGCGCTGCCCGTCCGGCGCATCGACGAGGAAATCGACTTCGCCGAGCGTCCTGCCGTTGCTGCGCAGCGGGAGATTGGCCGCGACGAGCCGCAGCGACGGGCCGTGCGTGAGGAAATATTCGAGCAGGCATTCCGCGTATCGGCCAAGCCGGGTCGGCCGGAACCCGTCAAGCGCGCGATGCAGCGGCTCGGGCTGCGCATCGAGCGCGGCGAGCCACGCCTCGACGGCCGACCGTCCGGCCGCATCCGGCCACGGTCGCGCAAGCGGCGCGCCCGGCACCGCGGTCAGCAGGCTCGGGCTGGCCAGCAGCCAGCCCAGATCGCGCACCGCGGTGTCGCGCAGCGTATCGACGAATGCGTACGCCGCGCCGGTCGTCATTGCCCGGCCGGCCCGCTCGTGTCGGCGCCCTCTGCGCGCTGGAACGCGTCGCGCGCCAGGCACAGGTCGGCCCACGCCTTCGACTTGTCCTGCAGGCTGCGCAACAGGTACGCCGGGTGATAGGTGACGATCACCGGCACGCCTTCGTACGCATGCACGCGGCCGCGCAGCGACGCGATGCTCGCGTCCGTCTTCAGCAGCGTCTGCGCGGCGAAACGGCCGAGCGCGACGATCAGCTTCGGCTTCACGAGCGCGACCTGGCGCTGCAGATAAGGCTCGCAGCTCGCGACCTCGTCCGGCTCCGGGTTGCGGTTGCCGGGCGGGCGGCACTTGATCACGTTCGCGATGTACACGTTGTCGCCGCGCTTGAGCGACAGCGACTGCAGCATGTTGTCGAGCAGCTTGCCGGCCTGGCCGACGAACGGCTCGCCCTGCTTGTCCTCGTTTTCGCCCGGCGCTTCACCGATCAGCATCCAGTCGGCTTCGCGGTCGCCGACGCCGAACACGGTGTTGGTGCGCTTCTCGCACAGCCGGCACAACGTGCAGTCGGACACGCGCGCGGCCAGCGCATCCCAGTCGAGCGCGGCAACCAGTGTGCCGGCGGGGCGCGATTCGGCGGCCGGCACGGGCACGGGATCGCCCGGCGGCGCCGCATCGAACCACGCGAAATCGTCGGCGCCGGCAGGCGGCGCATCGTCCATCGGCGGCATCGTGTCGGCCGAGGCAACCGGCGCGGGCGCGCGATCGCTCTCGACAACCCGGCGCGCCGGCGCAGCATCGGCGGCACGCACCTCCGCCGCCGGCCTGTCGTCCTGCACCGGCTTACGTGCCGGGCGCGCCTGTGGATCGTCCACGCCGGCAGCGGCGCTGTCCGCCGCACCGGCTTGCGCCACGACGGGCGCTTCGGCTGCCGCGCTTTCATCCGCGCGCTGCCCGCGCCGTACCCAGATCTGCGCGAGGCCCAGTTCCTCGAGCGCCGCTTCAGCCCACGCCATGCGCGTCCCCCTCGTCCTTGTTCAGCGTCAGACGCATCACGATCGCGTCCTCCCGGCTGCGATGCTTCGCCGGATAGTAGTTCTTGCGGCGGCCGATCGTAACGAAGCCGAACCGCTCGTACAGCTGGATCGCGCGCGGATTGGACGGCCGTACCTCGAGCAGCACGCCGTCGAGCCGCTCCGCGCGCGAAATGCGCACGGCCTCGCGCAGCAGCGCAAGGCCCGCGCCAGCATGCTGCGCAGCCGGCGCGACGCACAGGTTCAGCAGGTGCATCTCGTCGACCACGGGCATCAGCACGCAATAGCCGACGAGCGACCCCGTCACGTGCCGCAGGCACACGCCCAGGTAACCGTTGCGCAACGAATCCTCGAAGTTGCCGCGGCTCCACGGGAATTCGTACGCGACGTGCTCGATCGCGACGACCTCGTCGAGATCGGCGTCCGTCATCGGCGCCAGATAGCGGTCGCTCAGCAAGACACCCGTCATCCCTTCGCTCCGCCCGTCTGAGCGGCCCGTGCCGCGACACGCTCGGCGGTCGTTTGCGCGACCTTGTCGCGCACGTATTCAGGCGCGGCCTGATCGGCCGGCACCGCCCGCCCGGCACGCAACGCGCGCAACGCGGCATGCGCGACGGCCAGCGCATGCGGCATTGCGTCGCTGTCGATCACGGCCGCACGCGCCGCGGCCGGCAACTGCGTGCCGAACGCGGCGGCCGCATTGCCCGCGAGTGTGAACGGCACATCGGGCACGCCGACGGCGCCCGGCGCATCGAGCGAAGCCGGATGCAGCGTGCGCCAGTCGCCGGCGTCGGCGTCCCATTCGAAATCGGCCCAGTAGGCTTCGTCCATCCGCGCGTCCAGCGCGGCCAGCACGCGGGTCGTGCCGGGCGCGCGCAGCCGCGCGTGCTCGGCGCAGGCGAGCAGCGTGCCGATCGGCACGACCGGCAATCCGCCGCCGAATGCGAGGCCCTGCGTAATGCCCGTCGCGGTACGCAGGCCCGTGAACGAGCCGGGGCCCGCGCCGAACGCGATCGCGTCGCAATCGGCGAGCGTCAGCCCGGATTCGGCGAAGAGCTCCTGGATCGCCGGCAGCACGCGCGTGCTCGACACGGCGCCCGTCGGTTCGTGGCGGACCCAGGTTTGCGGGGAGGAAACGGCGTCATCGGCATGGGCCGAGCGCAGCAGCGCGACCGAGCAGTATTCGGTCGACGTATCGATGGCGAGGAGCACTGTTTGCGTCATGGCCGACATTGTAATGCGGCGCCCCGCTCCCACGGGCGATCGGGACCGATCCGTGCGCTTGCGCGGCACCGGCGGCGGTTTGGAAGGATCGCTCGACCCCGCGCGGCGGTCCGCTTGTTAAGATCGCCCGACCTGGAACCCTTACGGAGACACCCGATGAGCGAACTCACCGCCCAATTCGACCAAGCCCAGATCGACGTCAAGCAACTGACCGAACGCCCGGGCAACCTGACCCTGCTGCGCCTGTACGCGCTCTTCAAGCAGGCAACCGACGGCGATGCGCACGGCGACAAGCCGGGCTTTACCGACATCGTCGGCAAATACAAGTACGACGCGTGGGACGCGCTGAAGGGCACGTCCTCGGATGCGGCAAAGCAACAGTACGTCGAACTCGTCGAATCGCTGAAAAACGGCACGGCTTCCTGACCGGATCACCCGCCGCCGCAATAGGCAATCAAATCAGTGGCGCAGCGCAGCAAATTTCTTTATAATGCTGCCTGCGTCACCTCCCGCGCTCGGCTCGCAAGCCGTTCCGGCCAGACGCCTCGTAGCGTTAAGCTCCAATCCGGTTTAGAACCTGTCCCCTCCTGCTTCGACCCTCGCGGTCGTCACTTATCAGGCTGGCGGCCCCGCTCCTGAAGCGCGCCGCACCCAAAACAGCTTCTAATGCCTCATCCGCCGACGGTTCGGCGGATTGCACCCGTTTCCCGATTTGCTCGCTGAATCCGACGACTTGGGTATGCGCGATTGGCGCCGACGTTTCACCCACTGTGTTTCAAGGATTGTTATGACTTCGAGCATCAACTCCAGCCCGCTCAACGCGATCGCCGACCAGGCGCTCGGTCTCGACGACGCCGCCGTACCGGCCGCGGTCGAACCGGCGTCGGACGAGCCGAGCTTCGCGTCGCTCGGGTTGTCGCCGGAGATCGTCTCCGCGCTGCAGGCCGCCGGCTACGTGAAGCCGACGCCGGTCCAGCAGCGCGCGATTCCGGCCGGCATCGCCGGCCGCGACCTGCTGGTGTCGAGCCCGACCGGATCGGGCAAGACCGCCGCATTCATGCTGCCCGCGATCGAACGTTTCGCGCAGCTCCAGAAGACGCAGGCGCAGCAACCGCGCGCGCCGCGTGAACCGAACCAGGGCGACCGCCGTGCGCGCCGCCCGCAACCCGTCGCGCGCCCGGGCCTGCTCGTGCTGACGCCGACCCGTGAACTCGCGATGCAGGTCACCACGGCTGCATCGACCTACGGCAAGCACCTGAAGCGCCTGCGCACGGTCAGCATCCTCGGCGGCGTCGCCTACGGCCAGCAGCTGATGCTGCTCGCGAAGAACCCGGAAATCCTGGTCGCCACGCCGGGCCGTCTGCTCGATCACCTCGAGCGCGGCCGTATCGACCTGTCCGAACTGAAGATGCTCGTGCTCGACGAAGCCGACCGCATGCTGGACATGGGCTTCATCGAAGACATCGAAACGATCGTCGCCGCCACGCCCGAGTCGCGCCAGACGATGCTGTTCTCGGCCACGCTCGACGGCAAGATCGGTTCGCTGACGGGCCGCCTGCTGAAGGATCCGGAACGCATCGAGATCCAGCAGCGCCTCGAGTCGCGCGCCAACATCGCGCAGACCGTGCACTACGTCGACGACCGCGACCACAAGGATCGCCTGCTCGATCACCTGCTGCGCGACGACGCGCTCGACCAGGCGATCATCTTCACGGCGACCAAGATCGACGCCGACCAGCTCGCCGGCCGTCTCGCCGACGCAGGCTTCGAATCGGCTGCGCTGCACGGCGACCTGCCGCAAGGCGCGCGTAACCGCACGATCCGTGCGCTGCGCGAGCGCCGCGTGCGCGTGCTGGTGGCCACCGACGTCGCGGCACGCGGCATCGACATCCCGGGCATCACGCACGTGTTCAACTACGACCTGCCGAAGTTCGCGGAAGACTACGTCCACCGTATCGGCCGTACCGGCCGTGCAGGCCGTTCGGGCACGGCGGTGAGCCTCGTGCACCATGCCGAGCAAGGCGCGCTCAAGCGCATCGAGCGCTTCGTGCGCTCGCCGCTGCCGGTCAACGTGGTCGAAGGTTTCGAGCCGCGCAAGGCGCCCCCGCGTAACGGCGGCAACGGCGGCCGCGGCCGTCCGGGCGGCGGTAACGGCGGTGGTCGACGTTTCGGCGGCAAGCCGGGCGGCGGTTACGGCGGCAACGGCAACGGTAACGGCCGCAGCTACGGCGGCGGCAATGGCGGCGGCTGGAGCGGCAAGCCGGGTGGCAGCCGTGACGGCGGCCCGCGTCGCGACGGTCAGCGCAGCGGCGGCCCGCGTCGCAGCAACTCCGCGTCGTAAGCACGCACGGGCGGCGCCTCGCCGCCGCCCCACGGATGGGCCCCACCCATCCAGCCAACCGGCGCACCTGCGCCGGTTTTTTTTCGCTCCGCCCACATTTCACGATGCGGAAAATTTTTTTGCGTCGTAAAAAATCATGCTGCACGGCACAACCCGTGTGATTGCGGGATGGAAAAATGCATTTCTTATTCCGAAATAAAAAATACAAGCACTTGATTTAAAACACTTAAAAATTTACCCAATCCCCGGAAAAGCCCCCTGTTTCGCGCCTGCCGATTTGCCTAGACTCTTATACAAGACTTCGCGAAACGGAATGCCCCGCACCCCGCTTCGCGAACTGCATCACACCCGTCAGATTCGGCACATTCGGCAACACACCGCATCAAGGAGCTCATCATGTCGCGTCAGCAACAGGCACAGGAACTGCAAAAGCAATGGGAAACCGACCCGCGCTGGAAGGGCATCAAGCGCGGCTATTCGGCTGAGGACGTGGTTCGCCTGCGCGGCTCGGTCCCGATCGAGCATACGCTGGCCAAGCGCGGCGCGGAAAAGCTGTGGAGCCTCATCAATCACGAGCCGTTCGTCAACGCACTCGGCGCGCTGACCGGCAACCAGGCGATGCAGCAGGTGAAGGCCGGCCTGAAGGCCATCTACCTGTCCGGCTGGCAAGTGGCCGGCGACGCGAACGTCGCGGGCGAGATGTACCCGGACCAGTCGCTGTACCCGGCGAACTCGGTGCCGCTCGTCGTGAAGCGCATCAACAACACGCTGACGCGCGCCGACCAGATCCAGTGGTCGGAAGGCAAGAACCCGGGCGACGAAGGCTATGTCGACTTCTTCGCACCGATCGTCGCCGACGCGGAAGCCGGTTTCGGTGGTGTGCTGAACGCGTTCGAACTGATGAAGGCGATGATCGAGGCCGGCGCATCGGGCGTCCACTTCGAGGACCAGCTCGCGTCGGTGAAGAAGTGCGGCCACATGGGCGGCAAGGTGCTCGTGCCGACGCGCGAAGCCGTCGCGAAGCTGTCGGCCGCACGCCTCGCGGCCGACGTGATGGGCACGCCGACCGTGCTGGTCGCGCGGACCGACGCGGAAGCGGCCGACCTGATCACGTCCGACGTCGACGACAACGACAAGCCGTTCCTGACGGGCGAGCGCACCGTGGAAGGTTTCTTCCGCACGAAGCCGGGCCTCGGGCAGGCGATCTCGCGCGGCCTCGCGTATGCGCCGTACGCCGACCTGATCTGGTGCGAAACGGGCAAGCCGGATCTCGAGTACGCGAAGAAGTTCGCTGAAGCGATCCACAAGCAGTTCCCGGGCAAGCTGCTGTCGTACAACTGCTCGCCGTCGTTCAACTGGAAGAAGAACCTCGACGACGCGACGATCGCGAAGTTCCAGAAGGAACTCGGCGCGATGGGCTACAAGTTCCAGTTCATCACGCTCGCCGGCTTCCATGCGCTGAACTACTCGATGTTCAACCTCGCGCACGGCTATGCCCGCACGCAGATGAGCGCGTTCGTCGAACTGCAGCAGGCCGAGTTCGCGGCAGCCGACAAGGGCTTCACGGCCGTCAAGCACCAGCGCGAAGTCGGCACCGGCTACTTCGACGCGGTGACGCAGACGGTCGAGCGCGAAGCGTCGACGACCGCACTGCACGGCTCGACCGAAGACGAACAGTTCTTCGACGGCAAGAAGGTCGCGTAACACGCGCAAGCGTCACGCCGGTGCGCACCTCGTCACGGCGCGGCACCGGCCACCGGACAACAATCAGGGAGGAGACGGCAGGCGCGCGATGCTGATCGCGCGACCGGCCGCGCGGCCCGCGGGCCGCGGGCCGCGGGCCGCGGGCCGCGGGCCGCCTGCAACGATGCGCGCCGGCTTCGTCCGGCGCGCCCTTTTTTGCGGCGCTGCCCGAGCAGCCAGGGGCGGCGACGCCCTACCGATAAACGATCACCGGAATTTTCGTATGGGTCAGCACGCGCTGCGTCTCGCTGCCGATCAGCAGGCTGCCGAGCCCGCGGCGTCCGTGGGACGCCATGAAGATCACGTCGCAGCCGCCGCGTTCGGCCGCCTCGATGATGCCGAGGTACGGCGACGGATGGACGCTCGTCCACGTGTCGCAGACGACGCCGGCCGCCCTCGCGGCCGCCTCGACCTCGTCGAGATGCGCGCGCGCCTCGCGTTCGCTGCGCGCGCGGAAATCGGCGGGCGGCTCGATGATCACTTCGGAAAACGGCGAGTACGGGTACTGCGGCAGGCACGCATAGGCCGTCACGCGCGCGCTGACCGCGCGTGCCAGGTCGATCGCGCCGTCGATCGCCTTCTGCGACAGTTCGGAACCGTCGGTTGGAACGAGGATGTGCCGGAACATCGCGCCCTCCTT
The DNA here is from genome assembly GCF_905339975.1 of Burkholderia sp. BCC1999. Lineage (NCBI taxonomy): Bacteria > Pseudomonadati > Pseudomonadota > Betaproteobacteria > Burkholderiales > Burkholderiaceae > Burkholderia > Burkholderia sp. BCC1999. Next base: position 247,395 of record NZ_CAJPHP010000003.1, read on the forward strand.
CGTCAATCGCACGCCGCGTGCCGCGATCCCGTCAGGACCGTTCGCGACGCATCGGAGATGCCTCCTACGATTGTAGTGCGCGAAATCGCCCGACCGGCACCGGCAGCGGGTTCGCCCTCATATCGGAAACGCGCGGGCGTGCGCCGGCTACTCTCCCCAATAGCCGGGCTGCTCGTACGTGTGCTTCAGGTAATCGAGAAACAGGCGCACGCGCAACGGCAGGTGCCGGCGCTGCGGAAACACCGCGTGAATGCCGATCGGCGGCGCGGCGAACGCGTCGAGCACGCTGACGAGCCGGCCGGCCGCGATGTCGTCGCCGACCTCCCACCACGAGCGCCATGCCAGACCATGGCCTTCGAGGCACCACTCGTGCAACACCGCACCGTCCGAGCATTCCATCGTGCCGTTCACGCGGATCGACACAACCTTGTCGTCCTCCTGGAATGCCCAGCCGCGCTGCTGGTTCGCATTCGCCGCAAGCGCGAGGCAGTTGTGCCGCGCCAGCTCCGCGAGCGTGACCGGCGTGCCGCGCCGCGCCAGATACGCGGGCGACGCGACGCATACGCGGCGATTCTCGCCGAGCTTCAGCGACACGAGCGACGAATCGGGCAACTCTCCGAGCCGCACCGCGCAATCGAACCCCTCGTTGACGAGGTCGACCATCCGGTCGGACAGGTCGAGCGTGACCGACACGTCCGGATGCCCGACGCTGAATTCGGGCACGAGCGGCGCGACGTGCCGCCGGCCAAAGCCGGCCGGCGCGGAAATCCGCAGGTGGCCGCTCGCCTTGACGCCGCCGGCGGACACGCTCGCCTCCGCGTTCTGCATGTCGTTGATGATCCGCTGGCAATCCTCGAGGAACGCCGAGCCCTCGAACGTCAGCGTGAGCTTGCGCGTCGTGCGCACCAGCAGCTTCACGCCGAGCCGCTCCTCGAGCGCGTCGAGGCGGCGGCCGATGATCGCCGGCGCGATGCCTTCCGCGTGCGCGGCCGCCGACAGGCTGCCTTTTGCCGCGACCGCGGCGAAAGTTTCGATCTGTTTGAACCGGTCCATGAGTCGCAAGGACGGCACGGCCGCCCTTCAAATCGCTTAAGTCGTCAAGATTAGGTATATGAAAGTAAAAGATCAAGTGATGAATAGCGTCTTTTTTAGACCATACGATCACGAATAGAATCGATCCGACCTCTGAAACTGGAGCGCAAGGCTATGTCGGCCACAACGACACTCTCCTCTCCCGACGCAATCCTCTTCGACGCATTCGGCACGTTGTTCGACGTGCGTGCGGTCCTGGCCGCGGCGGAGCAAATGTTTCCCGGACACGGGGAACGGTTGTCGCAGCTGTGGCGACGCAAGCAAATCGAATACTCGCAGTTGCGCACGCTCGCCGATCCGGCCGGCGCGCGCTATCGCCCGTTCCGGGACATCACGCTCGACGCGCTGCGGTTCGCCGCGCGCCGGCTCGGGCTCGCGCTGAACAGCGCGGCCGAGAAGCGGCTGATGGACGAATACGCGTGCCTGTCCACCTATCCCGACACCGTGCCCGCGCTGCGCAAGCTGCGCGCGCTCGAACCGCGCCCGCCACTCGGGATCCTGTCGAACGGCACCCCGCAAATGCTCGACATCGCGATCAAGAGCGCCGGCATGTCCGGGCTGTTCGATCGCGTGCTGTCGGCCGACACCGTGCGTGCGTACAAGCCGAGTCCGGCCGCCTACGCACTCGGCACCGCCGCGTTCGGGTCGAACCCGCGCAGCATCGTGTTCGTGTCGTCGAACGCCTGGGACGTCGCCGGCGCCGTCTGGTTCGGCTACACGACGTTCTGGCTCAACCGCACGGGCGCGCCCGCCGAGGAACTCGGCGCGCCGCCCGACGGCACGGGCACCGGCATGGCCGACCTGCTCGCATTCCTCGCCACCCCGGCTCCGTCCGGCAAGCCCGCAAACCGCACGCGCCCCAGCCCGGGTGCATGACGTTCGCAGCGCTGCCGCCTTCCCCCTTCACCGAAACCGCAACTGACCGACCAAGGAGATGAGACTCATGAGCACCCCGATCACGCTGCCGCAAGGCATGACGATCACCGGCGAAATCAAGCCGGGTTATGAAGCGATCCTGACGCCCGAAGCACTGGAACTCGTCGCGGCGCTGCACCGCACGTTCGAACCGCGCCGCCAGACGCTGCTGCAGGCGCGTGTCGAGCGCACGAAGCGCCTCGACGCGGGCGAGCGCCCCGACTTCCTCGCCGAGACGAAGTCGATCCGCGAAGGCGACTGGAAGGTCGCGTCGCTGCCGGCCGACCTGCAATGCCGCCGTGTCGAGATCACGGGCCCCGTCGAGCGCAAGATGATCATCAACGCGCTGAACTCGGGCGCCGATTCGTACATGACGGACTTCGAGGATTCGAATGCACCGAGCTGGACGAACCAGATCGATGGCCAGATCAACCTGAAGGACGCGGTGCGCCGCACGATCTCGCTCGAGCAGAACGGCAAGTCGTACAAGTTGAACGACAAGGTCGCGACGCTGATCGTGCGTCCGCGCGGCTGGCACCTCGACGAGAAGCACGTGACGGTCGACGGCCAGCGCGTGTCCGGCGGCATCTTCGATTTCGCGCTGTTCCTGTTCCACAACGCGAAGGAGCTGATCGCGCGCGGTTCGGGCCCGTACTTCTACCTGCCGAAGATGGAAAGCCATCTCGAGGCGCGCCTGTGGAACGACATCTTCGTCGCCGCGCAGGAAGCGGTTGGCGTGCCGCGCGGCACGATCCGCGCGACGGTGCTGATCGAGACGATCCTTGCCGCGTTCGAGATGGACGAGATCCTGTATGAGCTGCGCGAACACAGCTCGGGCCTGAACGCCGGCCGCTGGGACTACATCTTCTCGGCGATCAAGAAGTTCAAGAACGACCGCGACTTCTGTCTCGCCGACCGTTCGAAGATCACGATGACGGTGCCGTTCATGCGCGCGTACGCGCTGCTGCTGCTGAAGACCTGCCACAAGCGCAACGCGCCGGCGATCGGCGGGATGGCTGCGCTGATTCCGATCAAGAACGATCCGGAAGCGAACGAAAAGGCGATGGGCGGCGTGCGCTCGGACAAGGCCCGTGACGCGACCGACGGCTACGACGGCGGCTGGGTCGCGCACCCGGGCCTCGTGCCGATCGCGATGGAAGAGTTCGTCAAGGTGCTCGGCGACAAGCCGAACCAGATCGCGAAGCAGCGCGACGACGTGCAGGTCGAAGGCAAGAACCTGCTCGACTTCCAGCCGGAAGCACCGATTACCGAAGCGGGCCTGCGCAACAACATCAACGTCGGCATCCACTACCTCGGTGCGTGGCTCGACGGCAACGGCTGCGTGCCGATCCACAACCTGATGGAAGACGCGGCCACGGCCGAGATCTCCCGCTCGCAGGTGTGGCAGTGGATCCGTTCGCCGAAGGGCGTGCTCGACGACGGCCGCAAGGTCACGGCGGAACTCGTTCGCGAGTATACGAAGGCCGAGCTCGACAACGTGAAGCGTTCCGTCGGCGGTAACACGCAGCCGTACGAGCGCGCCGCGGCCATCTTCGAACAGATGTCGACGTCGGAAGGCTTCACCGAATTCCTGACGCTGCCGCTGTACGAGGAAATCTGACGACGCGGCACGCAGCGACGGGCAGCCGCCTCACGCGCCGCCGCCCGTCGCATGCGATGACCGCATGAAAAAAGCGCCCCGCGGGGCGCTTGTTCTTTTGCAGCGAAGCCGGCTGCCGCCGGCCCGCTCAGGCGGCTTCCTGCTCGCGCCGGTGCTGAACCCAGTCGCCCGACGCGATGCGCGGACGCCCGGCGACCGCATGCGCGGCGATCGGATAATACAGGCACGCGTATTGCCGGCCACCAAGCTCGACCGTCACCTCTTCCGGCTTGAACAGCGAGTCGACGCCCGGATAGACGCGCTCGATCTCGTCGAGCACCGGGACGAGCTGCTCGTCGACCTCGTAGACATCGCCCCACACCAGCGACTTGTCGGTCGCCGGGCCGGCGATCATCCCCGGGTACGTGCCGAAATCGTACAGCTCGCCCGGCAGCGCGGCCGCGCCCAGCAGCGTCGGTGCCGCGATGCCGTGCCGTGCGGCCGCATGGCCGATGTCGTTGGCCTGTCCGGCTCGCAAGGTGCCGTAGACGAATACGTAGCGCATCGTGGTTCTCCTCTTCGATTCGTGATTGCCGTGTTCTCGCGCGATTCACATGAAAATGCGCCTGCATCGATAGACCACGCTACCGGCCCGATGGTTCGAACCCGCCGGCACACGCGCCCGCGGGCCGCCGCCCGGGAATCGCCGGCGCCCATACAAAGTTCATTTGAACACGGCATGATCGCCCGAAAAACCGCCGCATGCGCACGCGCTGCGCCTTCTAAAATAACGGCATCGCCGCCGCGCAGCCCGAACCGTCCATGAATCCGCCCGTCCAAGCCGACGCATCGAACCCGTACGACGTCATCGACATCCCGCCCGAATTCGCGCCGACCGCCGTCCATCCGATGCGCGTGCGCGCACGGCAGGTCGATGCCGGCCGCCGCATCCCGCTGCACACGCATGCGTGGGCGCAGCTCGCGTACGCGTCGCGCGGCGTGCTGCGCGTCGCGACGACCGGCACGACGTGGATGGTGCCGCCGTCCCGCGCGATCTGGGTGCCGCCGCACGTGACGCACGAGGTCGTGATCGTCGAAGAGGCGTATTTGCGCACGCTGTATATCGACGAGTCGATCGTGCCTGACGGGCTCGACGCGTGCCGCGTCGTCGAAGTGACGGGGCTGCTGCGCGAACTGATCGTCGCGCTCGACGCACGCGACCTGAGCGCCGCACGCGAGCGCCTGCTGTGCGGGCTCGTGCTCGACGAGCTGAGTCACGCCGAACCGTTGCCGCTCGCGGTGCCGATGCCCGACGAGAAGCGGCTGCGCATGCTGTGCGAATCGGTGCTCGCGCACCCGGCGCATGCGGAATCGCTCGAACACTGGGCGAGCGAGGTCGGCGCGAGCACGCGCACGATTTCGCGGCTCTTCAAGCAGGAACTGGGCGTGAGCTTTTCGCAGTGGCGCCAACAGGCGCTGCTGGCGCGCGCGATCCCGCTGCTGAACCAGGGGCGCCCGCTGTCGCATATCGCCCGCGAACTCGGCTACCAGAGCCAGAGCGCGTTCTCGGCGATGTTCCGCCGTGCATTCGGTCAAAGCCCGCGCGCGTTCATGCTGCGCGGCTATGAGCATCGCGGCGCCGAAGGCGGCCTCGCGGAAGACGAAACGCCTGACGACAACGCGATCGACGCTGCTGGCTGATCGCGCGCGGCGGATCGTCAGCCCTTCAGACCGGCCGCACCATGTGACGGATCGAGCCGAGTTGCGCGAGCCGCGACCCGGCGACCCGGTAGCCCATGCGCTGGTAAAGACGCGCGGCGGGATTGTCGACGAACACGCGCAACTGCAGTTCGTGCAGCCCGCGCGCACGCGCCCAGCGGTGGGACATGTCGAGCATGTAGGTGCCGGCGCCCTGCCCGCGATGACCGGCCGCGATCTGCACGTCGCGGATGTGCAGCGAATCGCCTTCCTCGGTCACGCGCAGCACGCCGATGCGCTCGCCGTCCGCCTCGAGGATGAAGTTTTCGGATTCGCGCCAGCTCGCGTAGAACAGGTCGCTGCGCCACACGAGTCCATGGCGCTTGTAGTAGCCGCCCATGTTGCCGTGCGTCAGCGCTTCGGCGAACGGGAAATCGCCGGGCTCCGCGGGCCGGAGCTGATACAGGAGTCGCAGGTCGGTCGGATCGAGCATCACGCAGGGGTCAAGAACGCATCCCGCCACGATAGCGCAGTCGCGCGGGGATGCAATCGCGAATTTCTCGTAGCGGCGAGGTACATGATGCGGGATGGGCGCAACCGACGACACAAATGAAAAAGCCCGCACAAGGCGGGCTTTTTCATTTTTTGGCGGAGCGGACGGGACTCGCCTACATCCCGCAGGCCGCGGATGCGCGTGCACGCGCATCCCTTCGAGTCCCGCCGGAAGCCGCGCAGGCGGCTTCCTCCTCTCCGCAGTCACGCGCCCGCAAGCGGGCGCAACCGACGACACAAATGAAAAAGCCCGCGCAAGGCGGGCTTTCTCATTTTTGGCGGAGCGGACGGGACTCGAACCCGCGACCCCCGGCGTGACAGGCCGGTATTCTAACCGACTGAACTACCGCTCCAGTCTTGCTGCTTGCCTGGCAGGCGTCGGTTACTTCCTGCCGGCGCGTCGTTTGTTCGAACGACGCCGAAATCTGGCGTCCCCTAGGGGATTCGAACCCCTGTACTCACCGTGAAAGGGTGATGTCCTAGGCCTCTAGACGAAGGGGACAACGTACTGCTTACATCTTTAACGATAAAGCCCGTTCAAAAAACGTTCTTTGAACGGGCTTCGTTCTGGCGGAGCGGACGGGGCTCGAACCCGCGACCCCCGGCGTGACAGGCCGGTATTCTAACCAACTGAACTACCGCTCCAGCTTTCTGCACTACCGCCTGCAGGACATCGTCACGGTCCTGCCTGCGTTGCGACACTTCTACGAAACGCCGCTGAATCTGGCGTCCCCTAGGGGATTCGAACCCCTGTACTCACCGTGAAAGGGTGATGTCCTAGGCCTCTAGACGAAGGGGACAACGTACTGCCTACATCTCTAATACAAAAGCCCGCTCAAAAACGTCTTGAACGGGCTTCGTTCTGGCGGAGCGGACGGGACTCGAACCCGCGACCCCCGGCGTGACAGGCCGGTATTCTAACCGACTGAACTACCGCTCCAACTTTCTGCACCGTTACCTGCAGGACGTCGGTTACGTTCCTGCAAGCCTCGCGACACTTCTATGAAACGCCGCTGAATCTGGCGTCCCCTAGGGGATTCGAACCCCTGTACTCACCGTGAAAGGGTGATGTCCTAGGCCTCTAGACGAAGGGGACATGATCTTTTCAGACCTGTCTGACTTTCGCTATTCACTTCTGGTCAACAGCGAAGGCCGAAATTCTAACTGCTTTGAATCATTTTGTGAAGCATTTATTACTACCACTGCTTCGCAAATCAATCCAGCTTGTTCTGTTGGTGGAGGTAAGCGGGATCGAACCGCTGACCTCTTGCATGCCATGCAAGCGCTCTCCCAGCTGAGCTATACCCCCTTGCAGAACAGAAATGAGATTATATGGACCTACTTTGATCTTGTAAATACCCTTTTTGCGATTCGCGCGAAATATTTTGCGAAGCTGCCGCGCGCTCACGCGCAGACAGCTTCACTGACGCACGAACCTCAGGCGAGCGCGCCCTCGATGCGCGACACCACGACGTCACGACCGAACAGCACGAGCACCGCATCGATCGACGGCGTATGCGTGGTGCCGGCCACCAGCAGGCGCACCGGCATCGCGAGTTGCGGCATCTTCAGCTTGTGCGTGGCGAGCGTCGCCTTCAGCGCCGCGGACACCGCTTCCTTCGTCCAGTCGGCCGCCTTCAGCGCGGCGGCGAGATCGGCCAGCGCCGGCCGCACCGCATCGGTCACGTGCTGCGCGATCGCGTCGGCTTCCGGTGCCGGCACACGGTAGAACATCGCCGCACCTTCCGCGATCTCCTTCACCGTCGTCGCGCGATCCTTCATCAGGCCGACCACCGCATCGAGCGACGGGCCCGTCGCAAGTGCCACGTCGTCGATGCCGAGCGCGCCGAGGAACGGCTTCGCGAGTTCGGCGAGGCGTGCGTTGTCGGCTTCCTTGATGTAGTGCGCGTTCAGCCAGCTCAGCTTGCTGTGGTCGTACTGCGCGGGCGACTTGCCGAGATGCTCGAGATCGAACCATTCGACGAACTGCTCGCGCGAGAAGATCTCGGCGTCACCGTGCGACCAGCCGAGGCGCGCGAGATAGTTGACGACCGCTTCGGGCAGGAAACCCGCGTCGCGGTACGCCATCACGCTCATCGCGCCATGCCGCTTGCTCATCTTCTCGCCCTGCTCGTTCAGCACGGTCGGCAGGTGCGCATAGACGGGCGCCTCGCCGCCGAGTGCATTCAGGATGTTGATCTGGCGCGGCGTGTTGTTTACGTGATCGTCGCCGCGGATCACGTGCGTGATGCCCATGTCCATGTCGTCCACCACCACGCAGAAGTTGTAGATCGGCGTGCCGTCCGGGCGCGCGATCACGAGGTCGTCGAGCTCCTCGTTCGAGATCTCGACACGCCCCTTCACCGCGTCTTCCCACACGACCGTGCCCGTCAGCGGATTGCGGAAGCGCAGCACCGGCTTCACGCCGGCCGGCGGCTCCGGCAGCACCTTGCCGGGCTCCGGACGCCACGTGCCGTCATAGCGCGGCTTCAGGCCGGCCTCGCGCTGGCGTTCGCGCAGCGCGTCGAGCTCCTCGGCCGACATGTAGCACGGGTACGCGAGGCCCTTCTCGAGCATCTGCGCGAGCACTTCGCGATAGCGGTCCATCCGCTGCATCTGGTAGATCGGGCCTTCGTCGAAATCCAGGCCGAGCCATTGCATCCCTTCGAGGATCGCATCGACCGCTTCCTGCGACGAACGCTCGACGTCGGTATCCTCGATGCGCAGCACGAACGTGCCTTCCATCTTGCGGGCGAACGCCCACGGATAGAGTGCGGAGCGGATGTTGCCGAGGTGAATGAAGCCGGTGGGACTCGGCGCGAAGCGGGTACGGACAGGACGGGTCATAAACGGTAACTCGAACGCCTGGGGCGCATGAATGATTCGACGCGGGACGACGGCGGCAGCCCGGACAGCAACGGAGCCGACGACACCCGGAACGGGAAAGAAGCCGGAATTATACTCGCGCCGCACATCGCGCCAAGCGCGCCGCGTGCTTTATGATGTGCGCGCCGCGGCCGCCAGCCGGCGCGGCGCCGGCCGCACGGAACCCGCCGCGCGGCCGCTCGGAACCTATCGCCGCCGCGGGCCGTGTAACCCGCCGCCAAGCCGCCGGAGAACCATTCGATGTCGTCCCCTCGCCTGTCGCGCCGTCATTTCACGATCGCATGCGCGTCCGCCAGCCTCGCCGCCTGCACGTCATTCGGCGACAAGTCCCGCCCCGGCAACACGTCCGGCACCGCACCGTCGCAAGAGAAGCCCGTGAAGATCGGCATCGCGCTCGGCGGCGGCGCCGCGCGCGGCTTCTCGCACATCGGCGTGCTGAAGGCGCTCGAGGCGCGCGGCATCCCGGTCGAGATCGTCGCCGGCACGAGCGCCGGCTCGGTGGTCGGCGCGCTCTATGCGTCGGGCATGAGCGCGCTGCAGATCAACAAGATCGCGCTCGACATGGACCAGGCGGCCATCAGCGACTGGGCGCTGCCGTTCCGCTCGCGCGGCCTCCTGCAAGGCGTCGCACTGCAGAACTTCCTGAACAAGACGTTGAACAACCGACCGATCGAGAAGATGGCGAAGCCGCTCGGCATCGTCGCGACGGATCTGCAGAGCGGCCAGCCGATCCTGTTCCAGCAGGGCAACACGGGCCTCGCGGTGCGCGCGTCGTGCAGCGTGCCGTCGGTGTTCGAACCGGTGAAGATCGGCAATCGCGAATACGTCGACGGCGGCCTCGTGAGCCCGGTGCCCGCGTCGTATGCGCGCAAGATGGGTGCGAGCTTCGTGATCGCGGTCGACATCTCGGCCCGACCGGATGGCGCCGCGACCAACAACCCGATCGAGATGCTGCTGCAGACCTTCACGATCATGGGCCAGACGATCAAGACCTACGAGCTCGACAAGTACGCGGACGTCGTGATCCGACCGAACCTCGCGGCGATGGGCGGCAGCGACTTCAACCAGCGCAACGCGGCGATCCTCGCGGGCGAGGAAGCGGTCGCGCGCATCATGCCGGAACTGCAGCGCAAGCTCGCGGCCGCGCGCGGCGTGGCTGCGGCGTAATCGCGCCCGTCAGCGAGGAAGCGGCCGAGGTCGCCGCCTCGCTGCGGCCTGCCGTGCGATAGCCACGCCGTCGCGCGCGCCACCCCCAAAACAAAAAACCCTGCCGCCTTTCGGTGACAGGGTTTTTTTCGGTCTGACCGACCCCGAACGTCAGTTGTTGCCGTTCGCCGAATCGTCGCCGATCGTCGCGCGCACGCGCTGACGGAGGTCTTCGGGCTTCATCGGGAATTCCGATTCGAGCCGGCGCGCGCCGGTGAACCGCTTTTCCCAGTAGCCGCTGTCGAGATCGTCGACGCGAACGGTGCTGCCCGTCGACGGCGAGTGCACGAACTTGTTGTCGCCGATGTAGATGCCGACGTGCGAGAACGTACGGCGCATCGTGTTGAAGAACACGAGATCGCCCGGCTTCAGGTTGCTCATGCTCACCTTCTCGCCGACGCGGCTCATCTCTTCCGCGCGACGCGGCAGCGACATGCCGAGCGTGTCCTGGAACACGTAGCGGACAAAGCCGCTGCAGTCGAGACCCGAATCCGGCGAGTTGCCGCCCCAGCGATAACGCACGCCGATCATGTTCAGCGCGCCGACGACCACGTCGCCTGCCTTGCCGGCCATGCCGGCGAGGAACGACTTCGCGCCGCCGCTCGACGGCTGCGCGCTGGTCTGCTGGAGGGAGGAACCCGACCCGATCTGAGTCGAATTGGTGACATTCTGGTTAAAACTGCTGACTTCGTCGGCGAACGCGCCGGGAGCTGCTGCGAACAGGGCGCCGATGAACAGCCCGGCGATGGTGCGCGCGCATGCCTGGGTCAGGGATCGATGCTGCATTGGTCGATGGAATGTGCTTAAAAATCAGCTGATTGGCGGAAAATTTCGGTCGATACTAGCCAGCGCGTAATCGTTTGTCAAAACAAATTAATAAATACAATCGAGATGGTCAGACCATTGGCGGCCTATCACGCTTTCCAGACCGCTTTCAACAGCTTTTGTGTGTAAGGATGTGTCGGTCTCGTGAAGATGTCGGACACCTCCCCCGACTCGACGACGGCACCGTCCTGCATCACCGCGACGCGGTGCGCCATCGCGCCGATCACCTCCAGGTCGTGGCTGATGAACACATAGCCGAGGTTGTATTTCTGTTGCAAATTCGCGAGCAGTTTCAGCACCTGCTGCTGGATCGACACGTCGAGCGCCGACGTCGGCTCGTCGAGGATCAGGATCCGCGGTTCCAGCACCAGCGCCCGCGCGATTGCGATCCGCTGGCGCTGCCCGCCCGAGAATTCGTGCGGATAACGGTGCAGCACCGTGCGATCGAGGCCCACTTCGCGCAGCACCGCGAGCGACTTCGTGCGGCGCGCGTCGGGCGTCATGTCGGGGCGATGCAGCTCGAGCCCCTCGCCGACGATCCGCTCGATCGTATGACGCGGCGAAAGCGAACTGAATGGATCCTGAAAGACCACCTGCATGTTCGAGCGCAGCGCGGTCTGTTCGCGGCCGCGATAGGTCGACAACGCGCGCCCCTGGAATTCGATCTCGCCGCCGGCAGTCTTCTGCAGCCCGAGCAGCGCCATCGCGAGCGTCGACTTCCCCGACCCCGATTCGCCGACGATGCCGAGCGTCTCGCCCTGCCGCACCGACACCGACACGTCGGCGACGGCCGTCACCGGCACCGTGCCGAACCAGCCGGCGATGCCCGGCCGCTTGCGCGCGAACTGCACGCTCACGTGGCGCGCATCGAGCACGACGGGCGCGATGGGCATCACCGGCATGACCGCGCGCTGCGGCCGGCTGTTCAGCAGTCGCTGTGTATACGGATGTTCGGGTTCCGCGAAGATCCGCTCGACCGGCCCGCTCTCGACGAGCCGGCCGCGCTCCATCACGGCGATGCGTTCGGCGAAATGTCTGACGAGATTCAGGTCGTGCGTGATCAGCAGGATCGCCATCCCGCGCTTTTCCGCCTCCTCGCGCTGCAGCTCCAGCAGCAGGTCGACGATCTGCGCGCGGATCGTCACGTCGAGCGCGGTGGTCGGTTCGTCGGCGAGCAGCAGCCGCGGCCGGCAGGCCAGCGCCATCGCGATCATCGCGCGCTGCCGCTGGCCGCCCGACAGCTGGTGCGGGTAACTGTCGACCCGCTTGTCCGGCTCCGCGATGCCCGTGCGCGCGAGCAACGCGATCGCGCGCTTGCGCGCCTCGACGGCCGACACGCCATCGTGCAGCACGATCGTCTCGCCGATCTGCACGCCGATCGTATACAGCGGGTTGAGCGCCGTCATCGGCTCCTGGAAGATCATCGCGATGTCCGAGCCGCGCAGCCCGCGCATCTCGCGCTCGCTCTTGCCCGAAAGGTCCTGCCCCGCGAAGCGGATCGCGCCACTGACTTCGGCGTCGCGCAGCAACCGCAGGATCGACAGCGCGGTCACGCTCTTGCCGGAACCCGACTCGCCGACGAGCGCGAGGCGCTCGCCGCGCCCGATCGCGAGCGTCACGTCGTCCACCGCGACCGTGTCGCCGAAGCGCACGTGCAGATGCTCGAGCGACAGCAGCGGTTCGTGCTGCGTCGATACGGTCGGCTCGCTCATCGCTGGCCTCCCGCTGCGCGCACCGAATCGGCGATCCGCGTGTCGAGCGCGTTGCGCAGGGCGTCGCCCATGAAGGTCAGCAGCAGCAGCGTCGCGACCAGCACGCCGAACGTCGACAGCGAGATCCACCATGCGTCGAGGTTGCCCTTGCCCTGCGCGAGCAACTCGCCGAGGCTCGGCGTCGGGGGCGGCACGCCGAGCCCGAGGAAATCGAGGCTCGTGAGCGCGAGGATCGAGCCGCTCATCCGGAACGGCAGGAACGTGATCACCGGAGTGAGACTGTTCGGCAGCACGTGGCGCCAGATGATCTGCCAGTTCGTGAGGCCCATCGCGCGTGCCGCGCGCACGTAGTCCTGCGTGCGGTTGCGCAGGAATTCCGCGCGCACGTAGTCGGCGAGCCCGATCCAGCCGAACAGCGACAGCAGCACGATCAGCAACAGGAAGCTCGGCTCGAAGATCGATGCGAAGATGATCAGGAGGTACAGCTCGGGCAGCGAACTCCAGATCTCGATCAGCCGCTGCCCGACGATGTCGATGCGCCCGCCGAAGAAGCCCTGTACGGCGCCCGCGGCGATCCCGAGCAGCGTGCCGATCACGGTCAGGATCAACCCGAACTCGACCGAGATCCGAAACCCGTACACGAGCCGCGCGAGCAGGTCGCGCCCCTGCGCGTCGGTGCCGAGCCAGTTCTCGCGCGACGGCGGCGCCGGGTTCGGCACGTTCGAGAAGTAGTTCAGCGTATCGTAGTAATAGTGGTTCGGCGGATAGACGACGAAGTTGCCGGGCGCCTCGAGCCGCTTGCGCACATACGGATCGAGATAGTCGGCCGGCGTCGGGAAATCGCCGCCAAAAGTCGTTTCCGGATACGCATGGAACATCGGGAAATAGGTCTCGCCGTCGTAGCGCACGACGAGCGGCTTGTCGTTCGACCACAGCGGCGCCGCGAGGCTCGCGGCGAACGCGACGACGAAGATCACGAAGCTCCAGTAGCCGAGGCGCTGCTGCCTGAAGCGTTGCCACACGCGGCGCGCGGGTGACGGCGACACGCGCGCACGGGCGGCATCGATGCGGGATGATGCGACGGCCCGGTTCATCGCGCTCCTCGCCCCACGGCGCCGGGCATGCGGATGGATCGTTTCATGTCAGCGCTCCAGATTGTCGAATTGAATGCGCGGATCGACCCACACATAGCAAAGATCGGAGATCAGCTTGGTCGCGAGCCCGATCAGCGTGAACAGGTACAGCGTGCCGAGCACGACCGGATAGTCGCGCCGCACGACCGACTCGTACGACAGCAGCCCGAGGCCGTCGAGCGAGAACAGCGTCTCGATCAGCAGGCTGCCCGTGAAGAACGCGCCGATGAACGCGGCCGGGAAGCCGACGATCAGCGGCAGCATCGCATTGCGGAACACGTGCTTCCACAGCACGCTGCGCTCGGAGAGCCCCTTCGCGCGCGCGGTCAGCACGTATTGCCGGCGGATCTGGTCGAGGAACGCATTCTTCGTGAGCATCGTGACGACCGCGAAGCTGCCGACGACCGACGCCGTGATCGGCAGCGCGATGTGCCACAGGTAGTCGAGCACCCTGCCGACGAGCGATAGCTGCGCGAAGTTGTCCGACGTGAGGCCGCGCAGCGGAAAGAGCTGCCAGAACGAGCCGCCGCCGAACAGCACGAGCAACAGCACGCCGAGCACGAAACCCGGGATCGCATAACCGACGAGCACGACGAGGCTCGTCGCGATGTCGAACGGCGAACCGTTGCGCACGGCCTTCGCGATGCCGAGCGGCACCGAAATCAGGTACGTGAGGAAAAACGTCCACAACCCGATGCTGATCGACACCGGCAGCTTCTGCACGACCAGCGACCACACGCTCTGGTGGCGGAAATAGCTGTCGCCGAGATCGAAGCGCGCGAAGCGCTTCAGCATCAGCCAGTAGCGTTCGAGCGGCGGCTTGTCGAAGCCGTACAGCGCCTTGAGCTGCGCGAGCTGCTGCGCGTCGACGCCGGTGTGTGCGCGCATCCCGAACGGCACCGCGCCCTGCTCCGTCGCGCCCTTGCGCAACTCCTGCACGGCCTGCTCGACGGGCCCGCCCGGCACGAACTGGATCACCGCGAACGTGAGGGTCAGCACGCCGATGAGCGTCGGGATCATCAGCAGCAGGCGTTTGAGGATGTAGCTCCACATAGGGCGTCGACTCGTGATCGGTGGCGGGTTGAACGAAGGGCCGGTGCGGGTCAGTGATCGGGCTTCGCCCACCAGGTCGACACGACCCAGCCCTCGGCCGAATAGTACAGCGGCAGCGTCTGCGGATAGGCCAGCGTGTGCCGGTACGCGATCCGGTGCGTCGTGCTGTACCACTGCGGCACCGCGTAGTAGCCATGCATCAGCACGCGGTCGAGCGCGTGCGTCGCGTCGAGCAGGTCCTCGCGCGTCTGCGCGGTGCCGAGCGCGTGCAGCAATGTGTCGACCGCCGGCGACTTCAACCCGATGAAGTTGTCGGAGCCCGGCTCGTCGGCGAACTTGCTCGCGTAACGCGAGTACTGCTCGGCGCCCGGCACCTGCACGCCCGGCAGGCGGATCGTCGTCATGTCGTAGTCGAACGCGTCGAGGCGCTTCTGCAGCAGCGCGAAATCGGCCGTGCGAAAGCGCGCGTCGATGCCGAGCTTCGCGAGATTGCGCTGGTACGCCGTCACGACACCTTCCATCGCGGCGCCCGAATCGTCGAGGATCTCGAACGTGAACGGCTCGCCCTTCGCGTTGCGCAGCGCGCCGTCGCGATAGGTCCAGCCGGCTTGCGCGAGCAATGTGCGCGCCTTCAGCAGGTTCGCGCGCAGCGAGCCCGGCGGGTTCGTGTCCGGCTGCGTGACCATCGGGCCGAACACGGCCGGATCGAGCTGCGCACGCAGCGGCTCGAGCAGCTTCAGCTCACCCTCGCCCGGCGTACCGGTCGCCTGCAGGTCGGTGTCGGCGAAATAGCTGTCGAGGCGCGTGTACGCGCTGTAGAACAACTGGCGGTTCAGCCATTCGAAGTCGAACGCGAGGTCGAGCGCCTGGCGCACGCGCACGTCGCGAAACAACGGCCGGCGCAGGTTCATGAAGAAACCCTGCATGCCGGCGCCGTTATGCTGGCGGAATTCGCGCTTGACGAGCTCGCCGCTGTCGAAACGCTTGCCGACGTCGCGCCGGGTCCAGTTGCGCGCGATGTACTCGACGAGCACGTCGTATTCGCCGGCCTTGAACGCCTCGAGCCGCGCGACGCCGTCGCCGTACAGCTTGTAGACGATCCGCGCGAAGTTGTTGGTGCCGACCCGCACCGGCAGGTCGGCGCCCCAGTAAGCGGGGTTGCGCCGGTACGTGATCGTGCGGCCGTTGTCGTAATGCTCGATCAGGTACGGACCGCTGCCGATCGGCTGCTCGAACGCGAGCTGGTCGAACGGGATGCGCGAGCCGTCCGCGCGCAATCCCCACTTGCGCGAGAACACGGGCACGCCGCCGGCGATCAGCGGTAGCTCGCGATTCGCGCTGCGGAACTCGAAGCGTACGGTGGCCGGGTCGACCACCACGGCCTTCGCGATCTCCGCGAAATACGCGCCGAACTGCGGCGCGGCCTGTTTGCTCTTCAGCGTATCGAACGAAAACTTGACGTCGTCGGCCGTGACCGGGTCGCCATTGGAAAAGCGCGCGCGCGGATTCAGATGGAACGTGACCGAACGGCGATCGGGCGCGACGTCGATGTCGTCGGCCAGCAGCCCGTAAGCGGATGCCGGTTCGTCCGAACTCCCCGTCGCGAGGCTCTCGAACAGATTGTCGATGCCCGGCGCCGGGTTGCCGCGCATCGTGAACGGATTGAACTTGTCGAACGACGTCAGCCGGTTCGGGTTCGCGAGCACGAGCGTGCCGCCCTTCGGCGCATCGGGGTTGACGTAGTCGAAATGCTTGAAGCCCGGCGGATATTTCGGCTCGCCGTACTGCGCGATCGCATAGACCGCGTGGGCGGCCGGCGCGGCCAGCGTCGCGTACAGCGCAAACGCCGCGGCAACGCGGCCGGCGGCCCGTACGGCACGCTGCGCGCCGAAGCAGGCCCGTGAGGCGGCGGCCCGGGGCGAACCCTTCGTCATAGAGGCCCTGTCGGTCGAATGAGGGTAGTAACGAGGGACGATTCTACCCATTCAGGCCTGCGGGCCAAAAGAAAACCGCCACGCGGGCGGTTTCTTCACGAGCGAATCGCGGGCGCGCATCAAGCGGGCGCGCCGCGCCGATCAGCGCCAGCCGTTGTGGCGGCCGTTATCCCAGTGGCCGCGATCGCGATCGCCGCCCCAGCCGCGACCATGGTGGCGATACCACTCGTCACGGCCCCAGTAGCGACGGCCGTCCCAGTAGCGGTCGCCGTGCCAGCCGATGATGATGGCCGGCGCCGGTGCGTAGACGGGTGCCGGCGCGTAGACCGGCGCAGGCTGATAGACGACCGGCGGCGGAGGCGGCGCATACACGGGTGCGGGCGCGACGTAGACCGGTGCCGGAACGCCGAGATTGATCCCGACATTGACTCCCGCCATTGCTGCGCCCGACACGAGCAAGGCCGTCATACCGGTCAAGAGCGAGGCAATACGCAAGGTCTTCATGGATTCCTCTTTGGGGGTTGTTTGATGTGTGATTCGACTATAACGGCAAGCACCGTCTCCGCATATTTCAAGTTTGTAAGAACTGATGCGCGGCATCGCAACGGGAAGCCAGCGCTAACGTCTTGTAACAATCGACGCCTGCCCCGCCCCTCACCACCCGTTCCTAAAACATCTTTCATCCTGCCCCGCGCCTCGCGTTAAGGGGCGACACGCACACTGCGCGAGCCGAACCGGGCTCCCGCCACGCTTCGGCACTTCGCTGACAGGCCGGCGCCCCGCGCCGGCGGAGACCTCGCCGATGCTGAAACTCGTCCGACTCGCGCTCGCGCGCCCCTACACGTTCATCGTCCTCGCGCTGCTGATCCTGATCGCGGGGCCGCTCGCGGCGCTGCGCACGCCGACCGACATCTTTCCCGACATCCGGATTCCCGTCATCAGCGTCGTATGGAATTACGCAGGCCTGCAGCCGGCCGACATGTCGGGGCGCGTCGTAACCTATTACGAGCGCACGCTCGGAACGACGGTCAACGACGTCGCGCACATCGAGTCGCAGTCGTTCCGCAGCTTCGGGATCGTCAAGATCTTCTTCCAGCCGAGCGTCGACATCCGCACCGCGACTGCCCAGGTCACGTCGATCTCGCAGACGGTGCTCAAGCAGATGCCGCCTGGCACCACGCCGCCGCAGATCCTCAACTACAACGCATCGACGGTACCCGTGCTGCAGCTCGCGCTGACGAGCGACACGCTGAACGAGCAGCAGCTCGGCGACTACGCGACCAACGTGATCCGGCCGCAGTTGCTCTCCGTCGCGGGCGTCGCGATTCCGTCGCCTTATGGCGGCAAGGTGCGCCAGGTGCAGATCGACCTCGACCCGCAGGCACTGCAGGCCAAGGGGCTGTCCGCGCAGGACGTCGCGACCGCGCTTGCGCAGCAGAACCAGATCATCCCGGCCGGCACGCAGAAGATCGGCGGCTTCGAATACAACATCCGGCTCAACGACAGCCCGCTGAGCATCGACCAGCTCAACGCGCTGCCGATCCGGACCGTGAACGGCGCGGTGATCTTCATGCGGGACGTCGCGCACGTGCGCGACGGTTTTCCGCCGCAGGGCAACATCGTACGCGTCGACGGCCGCCGCGCGGTACTGATGAGCGTGCTGAAAAGCGGCTCGGCGTCGACGCTCGACATCATCGCGGGTGTCAAGGCGCAATTGCCGCGCATCGAGGCGACGCTGCCGCCGTCGCTCCGGCTCGTCGTGATGGGCGACCAGTCGGTGTTCGTCAAGGGCGCCGTGAGCGGCGTCGCGCGCGAAGGCCTGATCGCCGCCGCGCTCACCTCCGCGATGATCCTGCTGTTCCTCGGCAGCTGGCGCTCGACGCTGATCATCGCCGCGTCGATCCCGCTCGCGGTGCTGGCGGCGATCGCCGCGCTCGCCGCCGCGGGCGAGACGCTCAACGTGATGACGCTCGGCGGGCTCGCGCTCGCGGTCGGCATTCTGGTCGACGACGCGACCGTCACGATCGAGAACGTCAACTGGCATCTGGAACAGGGCAAGGACGTGCGCAGCGCGATCCTCGACGGCGCATCGCAGATCGTCGCACCGGCCTTCGTGTCGCTGCTGTGCATCTGCATCGTGTTCGTGCCGATGCTGCTGCTCGACGGCGTCGCGCGCTTCCTGTTCGTGCCGATGGCCGAAGCCGTGATCTTCGCGATGATCGCGTCGTTCGTACTGTCCCGCACGTTCGTGCCGATGATGGCCCGCTACCTGCTGAAACCGCATGCCGCGCATCCGGCGGCCGTGCTCGCGCCGCACGGTGCGCCGTTCGCGCCGCCGCGCGCGCGCAATCCGCTGGTCGCGTTCCAGCAGGGTTTCGAGCGCCGCTTCGCCGCGCTGCGCGCCGGCTATCGTGTCGTGCTCCGGCTCGCGCTTGCCGACCGCGCCCGCTTCGTCGTGTTGTTCCTCGCGGCGGTCGCCGTGTCGTTCGTGCTGGTGCCGGGTCTCGGCCGCAATTTCTTCCCGTCGGTCGACTCGGGCGAGATCGCGATCCACGTGCGCGCGCCGATCGGCACGCGCATCGAGGAAACGGCCGCGCTGTTCGACCGCGTCGAGCGCACGGTGCGCGGCGTCGTGCCACCGCGTTCGATCGCGAGCATCGTCGACAACATGGGGCTGCCGAACAGCGGGATCAACCTCACGTACAGCAACAGCGGCACGATCGGCCCGCAGGACGGCGACATCCTCGTGTCGCTCACCGGCGACCACGCGCCGACCGCCAGCTATGTGAAGCAGCTGCGTACCGAGCTGCCGCGCGCTTTTCCGGGAGTGACTTTCTCGTTCCTGCCCGCCGACATCGTGAGCCAGATCCTCAACTTCGGCGCACCGGCGCCGATCGACGTGCAGGTGACGGGCCCCGACCGTGCGGCCAACCGCGCCTACGCGACCGAGCTGTTGCGACGCATCCGCACGGTGCCGGGCGTCGCCGATGCGCGCGTGCAGCAGGCGTCGACCTATCCGCAGTTCACGGTGTCGGTCGATCGCGCGCGCGCCGCGCAGCTCGGCATCACCGAGCAGGACGTCACCAATGCGGTGGTGGCCAGCCTGTCCGGCACGAGCCAGGTGTCGCCGACCTACTGGCTCGATCCGCACAACGGCGTGTCCTATCCGATCGTCGCGCAGACGCCGCAGTACCGGATGACGTCGCTGTCGGACCTGCGCGCACTGCCCGTCACGGGCCGCACGGGCGCCCCGCAACTGCTCGGCGGTCTCGCGACGATCGTGCGCGGACAGACCGACGCGGTCGTGTCGCACTACGACATCGCGCCGCTGTACGACATCTTCGCGACGACGCAGGATCGCGATCTCGGCGCGGTCAGCACCGACATCGAGCGCGTGCTGCGCGCGAGCGCCGCCAGACTGCCGAAGGGATCGCGCGTGACCGTGCGCGGCCAGGTGCAGACGATGAACGGCGCATTCGGCGGGCTGCTCGCCGGCCTCGCCGGCGCGGTGCTGCTGATCTACCTGCTGATCGTCGTGAACTTTCATTCGTGGCGCGACGCGTTCGTGATCGTGAGCGGGCTTCCCGCGGCGCTCGCCGGCATCGTCTGGATGCTGTTCGTCACGCGCACGCCGCTGTCGGTACCCGCGTTGACGGGCGCGATCCTGTGCATGGGCGTCGCGACCGCGAACAGCATCCTCGTCGTCACCTTCGCGCGCGAACGGCTCGCGCACACCGCCGACGCGGCCGGCGCCGCGCTCGAGGCCGGCTTCACCCGCTTTCGGCCCGTGATGATGACCGCGCTCGCGATGATCATCGGCATGGCGCCGATGGCGCTCGGTCTCGGCGACGGCGGCGAACAGAACGCCCCGCTCGGCCGCGCGGTCATCGGCGGCCTGCTGTGCGCGACCGTCGCGACGCTGGTGTTCGTGCCCGTCGTATTCAGTCTCGTCCATCGGCGCGATCGCGCGCCGCGCTCCGAATCCCTTTCCGTCACTCCGGGAGAACAGCATGTCCACTGAATTCGAAGTCCGTCCCCCCGGCACGCCGCGCTACCTGAAGCCGCTCGCGATCGCGGGCGCCGTCGCTGCGCTCGCCGTCGCGGCCGCCGGCGTCTTCGCCCGCCTGCACGACGCGCACGCGGTCGCCGCATGGACCGCGCAGCAAGCGGTCCCGACCGTCGCAACGGTCGCGCCGCAGCAGGCCGCGGCCGACGCACTCGTGCTGCCGGGCCGTCTCGACGCGTATGTCGACGCACCGATCTATGCACGCGTACCGGGTTACCTGCATGCGTGGTACGCGGACATCGGCGCGCATGTGAAGGCCGGCCAACTGCTTGCGTCGATCGACACGCCCGATCTCGACCAGCAGTTGCAGCAGGCCCGTGCCGATCTGCAAAGCGCGAGCGCGAACGAGCGGCTCGCAGCCGTCTCGGCTGCACGCTGGGCCGAGATGCTTGCGCAGGATTCCGTATCGCAGCAGGAGGCCGACGAGAAACGCAGCGACCTCGACGCGAAACGCGCGGCCGTCGCGGCAAGCACGGCCAACGTGCGGCGACTCGAAGCGCTCGAATCGTTCAAGCGGCTCACGGCGCCGTTCGACGGCGTCGTGACGGCCCGCAAGACCGACGTCGGCGCGCTGATCGACGCGGGCAGCGGCAACGGCGCCGAACTCTTCACCGTGTCGGATGCGCGGCGGCTGCGGTTGTACGTCCACGTCCCGCAGGACGACGCGACCGCGATCCGCGCGGGCATGCAGGTCGCGCTGACCGTGCCCGAGCGCCCCGGCACGACGTTCGACGCAACGCTCGCGAATTCCGCGCAGTCGATCGATCCGGCATCCGGCACGCTGCTCGCGCAGTTTTCGATCGCCAACCCGGCCGGCACGCTGTTTCCCGGCGAATACGCGCAAGTGCGGATCGCGATGCCCGGCGCCGCGCATGCACTGACGATTCCTGCCAGCACGCTGATCTTCCGCCGTGACGGGTTGCAGGTCGCGGTGCTCGACGCGAACGGGCACGCCAGGTTGCGCAACATATCGATCGCGACCGATCTCGGCACGCGCGTCGAGATCGCGTCGGGGCTCGCGGCCGGCGATCGCGTGATCGACAATCCGCCCGATTCGCTTGCTGACGGCGACCCCGTGCGCGTCGCCGGCGCCGCGACGACGGAGCGCGCGCATGGCTGACCGACTGCTTGCTGCATGGCTGGGCAGCGCCGCGCTGCTTGCCGGCTGTTCGCTGGCGCCAACCTATCGCGCGCCGGATGTCGCGGTGCCGGCCGCGTTTCGCGAAACGGGCCCGTGGGTCGACGCCACGCCGGCCGACCGACTCCCTAGCGACGGCTGGTGGCGCGTATATGGCGACGCAACCCTCGACCGGCTAGAACCGCTCGTCGCGCGGGCGAATCCCGACCTCGCGGTCGCCGTCGCGCGGCACGACGAAGCTGCCGCGCTGTTCGACGAAGCGCATGCGGCATTGCTGCCGACCATCGGCATCGATGCCGAACCCGACCGCGACCGGCAGTCGGCGCGCCGGCCGCTGCGCGGCAACGGCCAGCCCGACGTCTACGAATCGAACACGCTCGAAGCCGGCATCGGCTACGACGTCGATTTGTGGGGCAAGGTCCGCAACACGGTCGCGGCCGGCCGCGACGATGCGCAGGCGGCCAACGATGACCTCGCCTCGGTCCGGCTCAGCCTGCAAGCCGGTGTGGCCGCCACCTACTTCGACCTCGCCGGTCTCGACCGCGAAGCGGACACGCTCGCGCAAACGATCGACACCTACCGCCGCGCGTGGCAGCTGACGGTCAGCCGTCATCGCGGCGGCCTTGCGTCCGGGCTCGACGTGTCGCGTGCGCAAACGCAACTCTCGCTCGCCCAGGCGCGCGCATCAGACATCGCCGCGCGCCGCGCCCTCGACGAACATGCGATCGCGGCGCTCGTCGGCGCATCCGCATCGACGTTCACGCTGCCACCCGTCGCGGCGCTTCCGGGCGTGCCGTCGATTCCGACCGGACTCGCGTCGACGCTGCTCGAACGCCGGCCGGACATCGCCGCCGCCGAACGTCGCGTCGCGGCGGCGAACGCACGGATCGGCGTCGCCCGCGCGGCCTATTTCCCCGACCTGTCGCTCGGCCTCGACGCCGGCTTCCAGAGCGATACGTTTTCGCCGTGGCTCGCCGCGCCGAACGAGATCTGGTCGATCGGGCCGCGCCTCGCGATGACGCTGTTCGACGGCGGCCTGCGTGCAGCCGGCGTACGCAAGTCACGCGCGCAGTTCGCCGAGCAGGGTGCGCGCTATCGCGCCGTCGTGCTGCAGGCGTTCCGCGAAGTCGAGGACGATCTCGCGCTGCTGCACCGCCTCGGCGACGAGTCGGACCAGGACGACGCGGCGCTCGTCGCGGCGCGACGGTCGCTCGCCCTCGCGATGTCGCGCTATCGCGACGGTGCGGTCAGCTATCTCGACGTGGTCACGGCGCAGACGACCGAACTCGATACGCAAATCGCGTCACTCGATGCCGATGCGCGACGCCTGCAGGCATCCGTCGGGCTCGTGCGTGCACTCGGCGGCGGTTGGCACGGCGCGCGTTCATGAACGTTTCTTCATCGGCGCGCCCGGTGTCCGCACCGGCGCGCCCGATAACGTGGTTCCTGCCGGCATTGCCGTCGCGGCACCGGCCTCTGCCACTTGAACAGGATCACGCCATGAAGACCTTGATGTTCGCCACGCTCCTCTCCGCCCTCTGCGTCGCACTGCCCGGCCGGGCCAGCGCGATGCCGCCCAATGCGGCGACAGCTTCGCCGACGCTCGCATCGGCCGCGCCCGTACCGCTGCCGTCGCAACCGGCATGGAACTGGAATGCCCCGCAAGCCGCGCCGCTGACGCGTGCGCAGGTCTATCGTGAACTCGTCCACGCCGAACGCGATGGTCAGCTCGCGCAACTGAATCGCGAACTCTATTCGCACTGACCACGCGCACGCGAACGTGCCGTGCGACGCGCGGCACGTTCGGCGCAATACCGACCGTCACCCGCCCGCGTCGAACCTGAACCCGAATCGCGCAACGGTTTCGATCCGCGCGGAGAACGCATGCTCGGCCAGCTTGCGCCGCAACCGCACGACCAGCGCATTCACCGTTTCGGGCTCGATATCGGCATCACCCCATGCATAACGCAGCACGGCATCGCGCCCGACCGGCCGCCCCGATTCGCGCAGCAGGCATTCGACGAGACGGAATTCCCGTGCGCTGAGCGCCAGCCGCCTGCCATGCTCCTCGAGTGCGCGCGTCGCCGCGTCGAGCCGGACCGATTCACGCGTTTCGATCGCACCCGTCCGGCGCCACAACGCGCGCAGCCGCTCGTGCAGCTCCACGAACGAACACGGATGGGCAAGACACACGTCGCAGCCGGCCTGCAGCATCCGCGCACGCTGCGCGGGTGTTGTGCCGGTGACGATCGCCGCAATCGTCGCGCCACCGGCCGATACGGCGAGTCGTGGAAATCCGGTGAGGATCTCCGGGTCGGCTGCCGCATCGGGTGCGGCAATCACGATGGCATCGAACCGGTCCTGCGTCGCCGCGAAGCAGCCGTCGCGCCATCCGTCGACGCGCTCGACGCCATGCATGCTCTCGCGAAACGCCTTGTCGAGCCGCGCGGCCTCGGGCGTAGGCGGAGCAATCAGCAGGATGCGCATCGATCGGTCTCCTGCGCCGTCACGCGAGCGAGCGCGGCCAGCATTCGACCGTGATCGCCGCACCGACCGGCTGCGCATCGCCGATCCGCAGTGCGAAACCATGCACGCGCATCACGGCCGACACGACGCTCAAGCCGAGTCCCGACCCGCTCACGTGACGCGTGCGCTCGCCGCGATAGAAGCGTTCGAGCACCGCATCGCGCTCGCCCGGCGGGATGCCGGGACCGGTGTCCTCGAACCGCACGAGCGAGCCGTTCGGTGTCGCGTGGAGCACGACGCGCACGCGGCCGCCCGGCGGTGTGAACTTGATGGCGTTGTCCGCGAGATTGCTGAACGCCTCGAACAGCAATGCGCGGTCGCCGTGAATGCCGTCGACCGGTGCCGCGTCGAGCGCGAACGACACGCCGACGGCCTCGGCCAGCGGCTCGTAGAGCTCGCATACGTCGCGCAGCAACGCCGCGACGTCGACCGCGGCAAAGCCGCCGCGCCGGCTCAGCGTGCCGATCTCGGAAATGCGCAACATCGCGCGAAAGCGTTCGAGCAGCCGGTCGGTTTCGTCGCGCGCCGACGCCAGCAGCGCCGCCGACGCAGGGTCGTCCGCGCAGAACGGCTGGTCGGCCAGACGCGCCAGCATCGTATGCACGCGTGCGAGCGGCGTGCGCAGGTCGTGCGCAATGCCGTCGCAGGTATGGCGCACCTCGCCCATCAGCCGCTCGACCTCGTCGAGCATGTGGTTCACGAGATGCGCGAGCAGGTCGAGTTCGTCGTAGCGGCCGACCGGCAGCCGCTTGCCGAGATCGCCTTCGGCGATCTGCCGCGTGACGCGCCGGATCGCGGCGACGCGGCGCATCTGCCGCATGCCGAGCATGCTGCCGCCCGCGATGCCCGCGATCAGGATCATCACGCCGCCGATCACGAGCCCGCGGATCGCAACATCGCGGATCTGGATGAAATGCGACAGGTCGCGCGCGACGACCAGCGTCATCCCGTTGTCGCGGCGCACGGCCATCGCGCGCGTGATCGGCGCGGGCTGGCCGTCGAGCGGCGCGAGCGTACGGTTCAGCGTGCGCCCGTCGCGATCCGTGCGCAACGCGGGCAGTGTCGCGATGTCGCCGGCCACACGGCGACCGGCCGCGTCGAACAGCCCGTAGAAACTCGTATGCATGTGTTCGTGCTCGAGCCGCCGGTGGATCGCGAGCGGCAGCTCGGCATCGGGGATCGAATCGAAATAGATCAGCTGCCACGCGAGCACCTCGTCGGTGTCGCGCGTCATCGTGTGCGTCGCGGCCACGTTGATCACGCCCGCGAGCAGCAGCAGCGACACCGAGAAGATCGCCGCATACGCGCACAGCCAGCGAAACGTCGTCGTATGCCAGCGGCGCGTGAAATTCGCCGCGCGAGCCGCGTCCATTCCTGCCTCCGTCACGCGAGCATGTAGCCCGAGCCGCGCACCGTCTGGATCATCGGTTGCGCGCCGGGCGGATCGATCTTCTTGCGCAGCCGGCCCATGTGGACGTCGATCAGGTTGGTGCCGGGATCGAAGTGATAGCCCCACACGGTCTCGAACAGCATCGTGCGCGTGATTGTCTGGCCCGCGTTGCGCATCATGAACTCGAGCACGCGGAATTCGGTCGGCAGCAGTGGAATCTCGTCGCCGCCGCGGCGCGCGCAGCGCGAAATGAGGTCGAGCTCCAGTGCGCCGACCTTCAGCAGCGTCTGCTGCGGCACGCCCGATGCTTGCCGGCGACGCAGCAGCACCTCGATGCGCGCGCTCAGCTCGCCGGAATCGAACGGCTTCGTCAGGTAATCGTCGCCGCCCGCACGCAGCCCACGGATGCGCTCGTCGACATCGCCGAGCGCGCTCAGCATCAGCACAGGCGTATCGATGCCGACCGTGCGCATCGCGGTCAGGATCGCGAGACCGTCCGCGCCCGGCAGCATCCGGTCGAGCGTGATCGCGTCGTACGATGTGCTCATCGCGCGCATCATCCCCTCGCGGCCGTTGTCGATCCAGTCGACCTCGAACCCGCGCGCGGTCAACTCGCCGACGATCTCGTTCGCGGTCACCGCATCGTCCTCGACCGTCAGTACTCGCATGGTTGTCCTCGCAATGAACGTCATGACGGGCGCACACGAAGCGCCCGCGACTATCGTAGGCGACGCGGCCGCCGTCCGGCGTTACATGAAACATGCTTCATCCAGCGCCACGGCAAGCACGCGTGAAACAAGTTTCATCCGTGCGTCGCCTGCCCCGCAGTGCGCGCCACCTACGCTGACGTCATGCGGCATCGGGCCGCGAAACCAGGAGCTACCGGATGAAACTGCCGACCACCGTCGCCTGCATGCTGCTCGCATGCGCCAGCACCGCCGCGTTTGCGGGGCCGCACCTCACCCCTCGCGAATGCCAGGCGTACCCGTTCGTTCACACGGGCCACGAGGTCACGCATGCGGACCTCGTACGCGAGCTGACCGAGCTCGAACAGGTCGGCTACAACCCCGCGCACGCGAGCCCCTACTACCCCGACGATCTCGACGGCGCGAAGCATCGGCTCGACGTCGAATACCGCACGGACTGCACGCATGCGCTGACGGCCGACGCGGGCGTGCAGCACTGATCGCACGGCCTGGCGCAACGCGGCCGGGGAGCAATAAAAAGGCGGCACGCGAGTGCCGCCTTTTTGTCGTGACCGCGCATGGATATCGACCGCTGCGCCGCGATGCCGCTCAGCGCGACATCATGTTCATGCTGACGTTGTGCATCACCCACAACGTCCCGACGATCAGGATCGCCGCGGTCAGCACCGTATAGCTGAACGCCATGACGTTCCAGCGCTGGCCCGACGAGCCGTTCATGTGCAGGAAGTACACGAGGTGCACGACGATCTGCACGAAGGCGAGCACGGCCAGCGCGATCAGCGACGCATGCGGCGACAGCACGCCGCCCATCACGAGGCCGAACGACGCGGCCGTAAGCAGCACCGACAGGATGAAACCGGCGACATAGCCGCCGACACTGCCGTGCCCTTCTTCGAGTTGAGACGAATGCGAATGGGCCATTTAGATCACGCTCGCGAGATAGACAAAGGAAAACACGCAGATCCACACGATGTCGAGGAAGTGCCAGAAGAGGCTCAGGCACGTCAGGCGCCGCAGGTCGCGATCGGTCAGGTCGCCGCCGCGGAACACGATCTGCCCGGCGAGCACGATCATCCACAGCAGGCCGGCCGTCACGTGCAGCCCATGCGTGCCGACCAGCGTGAAGAACGCCGACAGGAACGCGCTGCGCTGCGGGCCCGCGCCTTCCGCGATCAGGTGCGAGAACTCGCGCAGTTCCATCGCGAGAAACGCCGCGCCGAGCACGAACGTCACCGCGAGCCATGCGAGCAGTGCGCCGCGCCGCTGCTTGTATGCCGCGAGCATCGCGAAACCGTACGTGATGCTCGACAGCAGCAGCGCGGCGGTTTCCACCGCGACACCCGGAATGTCGAACAGCTCTTTCGCGGTCTGGCCGCCCGCATACTGGTGGCCGAGCACCGCGAACGTCGCGAACAGCGCCGCGAAGATCACGCAGTCGGTCATCAGGTACAGCCAGAAACCGAACACCGAATGCGACGGCGGATGGTCGTCGTGCTCGAGCAGGGTTGCGCTCAAGGTTTTCTGCAACATCAGTTGGCCTCCAGTTCCACGTCATCGACGCGCGCGGCCACGCGCTTCGTCGGCTGCTTGTCTTCGATCTTCCGCACCGTCGACGCGGGGACGTAATAGCCGTCGTTATCGCGCGAGCTGTAGATCACGAGCGTCGCGATGATCCCGACGAGCCCGCCGATCGCCATCCACCAGATGTGCCATACGAGCGCGAAGCCGAGCACCAGGCTGAAGATCGCGATCACGAGGCCCGCGCAGGTATTCGACGGCATGTGGATGTCGCGGAACGTTGCCGGGTTCGGCCGGCCTTCGCCGCGCGCCTTCATGTCCGCATAGGCGTCGAGCGTGCGCACCTGCGGGATCGCCGCGAAGTTGTAGTCGGCCGGCGGCGACGACGTCGCCCACTCCAGCGTGCGGCCGCCCCACGGATCGCCCGTCGTGTCGCGGTACTCGGGCAGGTGGCGATTGCGGATGCTGACCACCAGCTGCAGCACCTGGCACGCAATGCCGATCGCGATCAGCACGGCGCCGAACGCGGCGACCAGCAGCCACGGATGCCATGCCGGGTTGTCGTAGTGGTTCAGGCGGCGCGTCATGCCCATGAAGCCGAGCACGTAGAGCGGCACGAACGCGACGTAGAAGCCGATCTGCCAGAACCAGAACGCGGCCTTGCCGAGCTTCTCGTTCAGCTTGAAGCCGAACGCCTTCGGGAACCAGTAGTTGAAGCCCGCGAGATAGCCGAACAGCACGCCGCCGATGATCACGTTGTGGAAGTGTGCGATCAGGAACAGGCTGTTGTGCAGCACGAAGTCCGCGCCGGGAATCGCCATCATCACGCCGGTCATGCCGCCGAGCGTGAACGTGACCATGAAGCCGATCGTCCACAGCACGGGCGTCGTGAATTCGATCCGGCCGCGATACATCGTGAACAGCCAGTTGAACACCTTCACGCCGGTCGGGATCGCGATGATCATCGTCATGATGCCGAAGAACGCGTTGACGTTCGCACCCGAGCCCATCGTGAAGAAGTGATGCAGCCACACGAGGAACGACAGGACCATGATCGCGCAGGTCGCGTACACCATCGTCTTGTAGCCGAACAGCGGCTTCTTCGCGAACGTCGCGATGACTTCCGAGAAGATCCCGAACGCCGGCAGGATCAGGATGTACACCTCCGGATGGCCCCACGCCCAGATCAGGTTCAGGTACAGCATCGCGTTGCCGCCGGCGTCGTTCGTGAAGAAGTGCATGCCGAGGTAACGGTCGAGGCCGAGCAGCGCGAGCGTCGCGGTCAGGATCGGGAACGACGCCATGATCAGCACGTTCGTGCAGAGCGCCGTCCACGTGAACACCGGCATCTTCATCAGCGTCATGCCAGGCGCGCGCATCTTGATGATCGTCACGAAGAAGTTCACGCCGGTCAGCAGCGTGCCGACGCCCGAGATCTGCAGCGCCCACAGGTAGTAGTCGACCCCTACCCCCGGACTGAACTGCAGCTCCGACAGCGGCGGGTAGGCGAGCCAGCCCGTCTGCGCGAATTCGCCGATCACGAGCGACACGTTGATCAGGATCGCGCTGACGGCCGTCATCCAGAACGACAGCGAGTTGATGAACGGGAACGCAACGTCGCGCGCGCCGATCTGCAGCGGCACGACCAGGTTCATCAGGCCGACCATGAACACCATCGCCATGAAGAAGATCATGATCACGCCGTGTGCCGTGAAGACCTGGTCATAGTGGTGCGGCGGCAGGTAGCCGGGCCCGTTGTACGCGAGTGCGAGCTGCATGCGCATCATGATCGCGTCGGCGAAGCCGCGCAGCAGCATGATCAGCGCGACGATGATGTACATCACGCCGAGTCTCTTGTGGTCGACCGTGGTCAGCCATTCCGTCCACAGCCATTTCCACCGGCCGGTGATCGTCAGCGCGGCGAGAATACCCAGCACGACCAGACCCATGAAGGCGCCCGCCCCCATGATGATGGGCTGATCGAACGGGATCGCCGAAAGTGTGAGTTTGCCGAACATGCGTTACCCCTTCGTGCCGCAGGCGGCGTCCTTCAGGTCGAGGACGTGGCCATCGTTGTATTTCGCGATGATGTTGTGAAAGAGCCGCGAATCGACCGACGAGAAGTAGCGCACCGGCGCCTTCTCGCTCGGTTGCGCGACGGCGCCGTACACGGTCGCGTCGAGCCGGTCCGGCGACGCCTTCACTTTCTGCACCCATGCATCGAATTGTTCGCGCGGCTCGGCGAGCGTGCGGAACTTCATGTCCGAGAAGCCGCGGCCGCTGAAGTTGGCGGACGTACCCGCGTAGTTGCCGGGTTCGTCGGCGATCAGGTGCAGGCGCGTCTGCATGCCGGCCATGGCGTAGACCTGACCGCCGAGCTGCGGGATGAAGAACGAGTTCATCACCGAATCCGACGTGATGCGGAAGTTCACCGGCGTGCCCACCGGAATCGCGAGCTGGTTCACCGACGCGATGCCGAGTTCCGGATAGATGAACAGCCACTTCCAGTCGAGCGCAACGACTTCGACGTCGATCGGTTTCACCGACGACTCCAGCGGCTTGTACGGATCGAGCTCGTGCGTGGTCTTCCACGTGAGCACGCCGAGGAACAGGATGATCAGCGTCGGCACCGTCCAGATCACGACCTCGATCGCGGTCGAATGCGACCAGTTCGGCGCGTAGGTCGCGTTGCGGTTCGATGCTCGATAGCGCCACGCGAACCACAGCGTGAGCAGGATCACCGGAACGACGACGACCAGCATCGCCCAGGTGGACGTCGCGATCAGCGCCTTTTCGGCGGCACCCACGCTTCCTTTCGGATTTAGTACATCTAAATTACAGCCTGACAGGCTCAGTGCCGCGCCGATTGATATCAGCGCCGACCAGCCTCTTGAAGCTTTTCTTTTCATCACACAGCCCGAGGGTCATTGAATCCGTTTGCGTATGCCCGATGCGCATTCGATTCACGAAAGTGGCCGAATCATACGTCGCGCGGGCGTGATGAAAAACTGGTTGATGCGGCAAATCATCATTGCAAAATCTGCCGTGAGTCACATTGTCGCGGGGCAATTTCACGCAGCCGGAAGCGGGCCCGGCGCTCGCCGTGCCGGACCTCGATAGATGCGCGCGCAACGAGCCGTATCGCCGTGCGATGCGGCCCGCTTGCGCGGCTCGATGCGTTGGGGTCAGTCGTGCGTCGACGCCATGTACGACGGCAGTGCCGGAACGGGGCCGTCCCCTGCCGGCACCTTCGACTGGCTTGCTTCCTGGATCAGCTTGCCGACGGTCGGATCGATCGCATCGGTGAACGGCTTCGGATCGATGCCGATCGCCAGCACGACCAGCGCGAGCGACGCGAATATCACGATCTCGCGACGATTCAGGTCCGCGAGCTTTGCGATCCGCTGGCTCGCGACCTTGCCGAACACGACGCGCTTGAGCATCCACAGCGTGTACGACGCGCTGAGGATCAGCGTCAGTGCCGCGATCGCGCCGATCCAGAAGTTGAAGCGGATCGCGCCCATGATGACCATGAACTCGCCGACGAAGCCCGACGTGCCCGGCAGGCCGACGTTGGCCATCGCGAACAGCACGGTGAAGGTCGCGAAGCGCGGCATCACGCCCGCCACGCCGCCGTACGCAGCGATCTCGCGCTGCTTCGTGCGATCGACGAGCACGTTCACGCACAGCAGCATCGCGCCGGCGACGAAGCCGTACGACACGAGCTGCACGATCGCCCCCTCGACGCCGATCCGGTTGAACAGGAACAGCCCGAGCGTGACGATGCCCATGTGTGCGACCGTCGAATATGCGAGCAGCTTGCCGAGATCGGTCTGCGCAAGCGCGATCAGGCTCGCATAGACGATCGCGAACAACGACAGCGCGATCACGGCCGGTGCGAAGAAGTGACTCGCATCGGGCGTGATCGGCAGCGCGAAACGCAGGAACCCGTAGCCGCCGAGCTTGAGCATCGCGAGCATCAGCGCGGCACCGGTCGGGCCGTCGGTGTAGACGTCGCTCAGCCACGTATGAACCGGCCACATCGGCACCTTCACCGCGAACGCCGCGAAGAAGCCGAGGAACACCAGCAACTGCGGCGCGAAGCCGAGCTGCAGCGTGCGCCACGCGGCCATGTCGAACGTATGCGATTGCGCGTACAGGTACAGCATCGCCATCAACAGCAGCAGCGAGCCCGCGAACGAGATGAAGAAGAACTTCACGGCCGCATACACGCGGCGCTCGCGCCCCCAGGTGCCGATCAGCAGGTACAGCGGGATCAGCGTCGCCTCGAAGAAGATGAAGAACAGCAGCCCGTCCTGCGCGACGAACACGCCGACCATCAATCCCGACAGGATCAGGAACGACGCGTAGTACTGCGCGACGCGCACCGTGACCGACTCCCACGACGCGATCACCACCACGAGCGTCGTGAAGGCGGTCAGCACGACGAGCCACAGCGACGCACCGTCGATGCCGACGCGCCATCCGGAATTGAACGCCGCCAGCCAGTCACGGCTTTCGACGAACTGCATCGCCGCCGAATGCGCGTCGAAGCCGGCAACCAGCGGGACGACGGCCGCGAGCCCCACGATCGCGCCCGCGAGCGCGATCAGCCGCGTGCGGCGCGGGTGACGGTCGGAACCGGCGCGCAGCAGGCACGCGCCGAACAGGATCGGAGCCCAGATGGCCAGGCTCAGGAAGGGGAAATCATGCATGTCAACAAGGCCTTGAGGAGGTCGCGCACTGCATCGGGGACAGGCGAGACGAAAGGAACGAAATCAAATCGACAGGTAGATTTCGTGAATCGCCAGTGTTGGCAAAATGTAAAGCGAC
Source organism: Burkholderia sp. BCC1999 (assembly GCF_905339975.1). Classification (NCBI taxonomy): domain Bacteria; kingdom Pseudomonadati; phylum Pseudomonadota; class Betaproteobacteria; order Burkholderiales; family Burkholderiaceae; genus Burkholderia; species Burkholderia sp. BCC1999. Next base: position 280,179 of record NZ_CAJPHP010000003.1, read on the forward strand.
ATCACAGAGAAACTTGATGTCGCTCAAACGCGATCGGGTTAACCAGCATAAGGCGATTGATTATTTTCTGCAGCGCAGCAGAGCCTCAATTTTCCATCCCGATGCATTATGCTGATTTTATTAAGTAATTTTTTGTATTGCGTGCCACGGCAAATCGCGAAAAACGATGCGATGCCGCATTTTTGGCGTCAGCACGTCATTTCGCGGGGCCGGAACAGGATCAGCGAGGGCGCGATGGGTGGTGATCCGACGCCTCGCACTTCCTTACACACATCATTACGTTTTAATTACTTTTCATCGACGCGATACGGGCCGAGTGATTGCCCCCTTCCCGCCCGGTGTCGCGGCACGCATCGCATCCGTCATGTTCCCGACCGTCAGCGCCGATGACTCAGCCGGTCCCAGACGCGCATCGTCACCGCGCGATAGTGGTTGTGTTGTGCGGGGAAATGGACGAAGCGGCTGTCGCCCGTCGCATAGACCGGCGATGACGCGAGCGTCGTCGCATCGACGATATGACGCGCATCGACCAGGCCGGATTCCAGCAGCTCCACATAGATCGCCTGCTGGTCGCCGCCGCTCGCGTAGACCGACGATCGATCGTCGAAATGCTCGATGCGCGCGCAGATGCGCTCGACGAGTTCACGCATCGGCGCCACGTTGCGCACGCCGATCATGCACGAGTTGATCGCCCAGGCCGTGTGATCGGTACCGATCAGGAAGTCGCGGCCGTCGATCACGCTGTCGATCGCCTGACTCTGGTCGATCGCCAGGATGTCCGCATCGACCCAGAACACGAATTCGTGATGCGGCAGATGTTCACGAATCAGATGCAGCTTCGCCCAGTTCGCGTCGATGCCGCCCGGCAGGAACGCGGGCGCCTCGCGATACGCGTGGTACGCATAGCCGTGCCGCGTGCAGTAGCGGACGAAGTTCTCCTCGTGCAGATCGCCATAGCCCGCGATATGCGACGTATGCAAGCTCACGAACGCAATACGCGCATGCGGATTCACATGCCGCTCCGCCTCGCGCGTTCGCTGCTGCGCGGCGCGCCAGTCATCCAGCGCGCGCGGTTGATCGCCGTGCTGGTACCGCTCGGCATCGTCGACGAGCGCAACCACGTAGCGGAAATCGTAGTCGGCCGCCGGCGCCCAGACGCCCTCCACCGCCTGCCACTCGGGCGCGTTGTGCGCGACGAGCGGCCGCGCTCCGGCGATCGAATCGATCGCGATGCCATCGCTCCAGACCGTCTGCGCCGACGCGAAATGGCCGTTCGCGAGCGGCACATCGAACGGCAGCGGTGGAAAGTGCTCCGCAAGCAGCGTCGCCTCGCAAGCATCGCGGCGTTCCGGAAGGCGCATCGCCCACTTGCCCAGTTCGAATACGAGCTTGCGCAATCGCTCCCGCACATCGGGCACGTTGCGGAAGATCATGCCGCTTGCGGCGGGCAACGGCGACTTCGACGTCTGCGTGGTGACGATGGCGTCGTAGCCGTGCGCGACGTCCGGCAGCGCGTGCGGATCGAACACGACGGAGAACGGATCGAGTACGAGCAGCAATGCGCCCGGCTCCATCGCGACGAGTTGCGCGATGATCGCGTGATACTTGTGCAGGATCTGTTGGCGCTCGCCGTACACGTGCATGCCGTCGACCGTCGCATGCCGATAGCCGTGCAGCTGCGCGTAACGCGCGTGGTTATCGACGAGTCCGTCGACAGGCCGATGAGAAAGGAAAGTCAGAACGGAATGCGGGCTTGCCAAGTGCATCACCTTGAGTTGCGCCAGGACGATACGCGATATGTAGCGCATGACCGGTGCTCAAGTCGAGCATTCATTGCCCGAGGGGCCGCGACGAAGTTCGCGTGAGGATGCGATCCGGCATCATCGAACCTTTCTCGCGCGACACGGCACGATGGTGCCCGAAAAAGAAAAAGCCCCGTCAGTCCTAGAACTGACGGGGCTTTGTCACCGCTTTTGGCGGAGACGGAGGGATTCGAACCCTCGATCCAGGTTTTGGCCCAGATGCTCCCTTAGCAGGGGAGTGCCTTCGACCTCTCGGCCACGTCTCCCAAACCTTCGCTCGCACCAGGGAGTCAGTGCGACGAGAACGAAATAATATAGGGTTTCGAACCGTACGTCAATTTCCGTGATGCATTTTCTTCAATGCATCACGAAAAATTCACGATGCCTGATCGAGTTCGAATGCCTTGTGCAACGCGCGGACAGCCAGCTCCATGTATTTCTCGTCGATCAGCACCGAAATCTTGATTTCGGACGTCGAGATCATCTGGATGTTGATGCCCTCTTCCGACAGCGTGCGGAACATCTTGCTCGCGACGCCCACGTGCGAACGCATGCCGACGCCGACGACCGACACCTTCGACACCTTCGGGTCGCCCTGCACGCGCTCGGCGCTGACATGGCCCTTCACCTGGTTGGTGAGAATGTCCATCGCCTTCTGGTAGTCGCCGCGACCGACCGTGAACGTGAAGTCGGTTTTGCCTTCGACGCTCTGGTTCTGGATGATCATGTCGACGTCGACGTTCGCGTCAGCGACCGGGCCGAGGATCTGATATGCGATGCCCGGCTTGTCGGGCACGCCCATCACAGCAATGCGTGCTTCGTCGCGCTGGAACGCGATGCCGGAAATGACTGCCTTTTCCATGGTCTCGTCTTCTTCAAAAGTAATCAGGGTGCCAGAGCGCATTTCTTCGTCGAGCGCAATCAGCGGATCGGTCAGGCTCGACAGCACACGCGTCTTCACCTGGTATTTGCCGGCGAATTCGACCGAGCGGATCTGCAGGACCTTCGAGCCGAGGCTGGCCATTTCCAGCATCTCTTCGAACGTCACGCGTTCGAGGCGGCGCGCCTCTTCGACGACACGCGGGTCGGTCGTGTAGACGCCGTCCACGTCCGTGTAGATCAGGCACTCTGCAGCATCGAGCGCAGCCGCGACCGCCACCGCCGACGTATCGGAGCCGCCACGGCCCAGCGTCGTGATGTGACCGTCGGGATCGACGCCCTGGAAGCCCGTGATGATCACGACCTTGCCCGCGTTCAGATCGGCCTTCACGCGCTCGTCGTCGATCGAGTGGATGCGCGCTTTCGTGAACGCGCTGTCGGTCTTGATCGGCACTTGCCAGCCGGCGTAGCTCACGGCCTCGACGCCGATTTCCTGGAGCGCGATCGACAGCAGGCCGACGCTGACCTGCTCGCCGGTCGACGCGATCATGTCGAGCTCACGCGGGCTCGGCTGGCTCGAAATCTCTTTCGCAAGACCGAGCAGACGGTTGGTTTCGCCGGACATCGCCGAAGGCACGACCACCATCTGGTGCCCGGCCTGATGCCATTTTGCGACGCGTTTCGCGACGTTCTTGATGCGCTCGACCGAGCCCATCGAGGTGCCGCCGTATTTGTGTACGATGAGTGCCATTGTCGTTCTGAACTGGAGGAGAAACCGCACGGGCGCGCTGGGCAGGCCGCGTAGCCGTTCGGTCACGCGGCTTGTGGCTGTGGACGGACGACGAGAGGGACGGCTGGGACGCAACACGCAAGCGTGACGGATTTTGCCCGGAAGGCCGATCAGGCCGCGCAAACCGGGTACGTCACGCGGAAAACCTGCACAAAACGCTCAAAAATCGAGCCGAGCAAACGACCGAGCGTACCCGATAGAAGCCCGCTTGACAAGCCGCCCGCCGTGTTGGGGGCCGTTCCGGCGCTGTTTACCAAATGGTGAAAATGGGCGCGCCATCGCGACGCCGGAAGCCTGCCCGCCGTTACGCGATCAGCAGATCGGGACGCCATTCGATCCGGCGCCACGCGCCGTCGCCGGCCGCCTCGCGGTCGAACAGGTCAGCATCGCGATTGATGCCGAGCCGCGGCACGTAGATCAGCCGCTCGCCCGCGAACAAGAGCGGCACGTCGCGCTGCCAGGCCGGTACGCCGCGCTCCTGGAACAGGTTCTTCAGCGTGCGGCCCGGCCCGCCCGGCGACGTGCGCATCCGCTCGCCGCCCGCGCGGGCGCGTACCGCGAGCCGCACGCTGCGCAGCAGTGCCTCCGGCACGGCATCGGCACTCCCCGCCTCGGCTTGCGCGAACACGTATGTGCCGCGCCAGCCCGGCAGGTGCCACACCTCCTGCCCATCCCACGCGAGCGCCGCTTCGGGGTGCGGCGAGCCCGTGCCGTCGTCGGCCGCCTCGCTGCTGTCGCCCGCTTCCCAGTAGACGACATCGCGATAGAGCCGCAGGCACTGCCCCGCGTGATCGACACGCAGTGCGTGGGCATCATGCGCGGCGCGCAGTTGCCGCATCATGTTGGCGAGCCGCGCGGCCGACGCGCCCGGCAAGCCGAGCCGGCGCATCCAGAATCGCAGCAGGTTCGCACCGCGCGTGTCGTCGAACGCGACCAGCGCGTCGCGCGACAGCGCATGCCCGTCATCGCGCGCGGCGGCGGCGAAATCCAGCTCGGCCAGATCATCGAGCAGCCGCTGCGCGGCGGCCGCGTGCTGGGCCGCACGGCCGAGCGCATCGCGAAAGCCCGGGAAATGCACGGCCAGCGCCGGCAGCACATCGATGCGCAGCGCATTGCGCGCATAGCGCGTGTCGCCGTTCGATTCGTCGTCGATCCAGGCAAGCGCGTGCTGCTCCGCATAGCGCTCAAGTTGCACACGCAACAATCGCAACAACGGCCGCACACGCTCGACGCTCACACCGTCCGGGCGATAGCGTGGCGCCATCGCGGCGAGCCCGGCGATGCCCGCGCCGCGCAGCAATTGCAGCAGCACGGTCTCGGCCTGGTCGTCCGCATGCTGCGCGAGCCATAGCGTGGCTGCGCCGTGGCGTTCGCACATCGCGTCGAGCGCCGCATAGCGACGCTCGCGCGCCGTCGCCTCGATGCCGAGGCCGCTGTCGCGCGGCACGTCGACACGCATCGATTCGAATGCGACGCCGAGTCGCGCGGCTTGCGCTTCGGCATGCGCGACCCACGCATCGGCGTTCGCACTCAGGCCGTGATGCACGTGCAGCGCGACGCAACGGGACGCGCCCGCGACACGCACGGCCGCATCGAGCAGCACGGTCGAGTCGAGGCCGCCGCTGTAGGCGATCGCGATGCACGCATCGGCCGGCATGCCGGAAAGCGCAACGCCGACCGCGTCGAGGACGACGCGGTCGGCGGAGAATTCGGTCGGCGGGATCACGAGCGGGACGCGCGCGCAGCGGCGCGCGAACTGAATACGCAGCCGGTCATGCGCCGGGCGTGGTTTCCTTGAACTTGCCGTAGGCCATCAGGCGTTCGAAGCGGCGCTCGCGCACTGCATCGATGCTCATGCCCTGGAACTGGCGCAGCGAATCGGCGAGCGCGCGGCGCAGCAGTGCAGCCATGCCCTTCGGATCGCGATGCGCGCCGCCGAGCGGCTCGTTGATGATCTTGTCGATCAGGCCGAGCGCCTTCAGGCGGTGCGCGGTCAGGCCCAGCGCTTCCGCGGCTTCCGGCGCCTTCGCGGCGCTCTTCCACAGGATCGACGCGCAGCCTTCCGGCGAGATCACCGAGTAGGTCGAGAACTGCAGCATCATCACGGTGTCGGCCACGGCGATCGCCAGCGCGCCGCCCGAACCGCCCTCGCCGATCACGGTCGTGATGATCGGCGTCTTCAGCTCGGCCATCACGTACAGGTTGTGGCCGATCGCTTCCGACTGGCCACGCTCCTCCGCGCCGATGCCCGGGTAGGCGCCCGGCGTGTCGACGAACGTGAAGATCGGCAGCCCGAACTTTTCGGCGAGACGCATCAGGCGCTCAGCCTTGCGATAGCCTTCCGGACGCGGCATCCCGAAATTGCGCGCGGCGCGCTCCTTCGTGTCGCGGCCCTTCTGGTGACCGATCACCATGCACGGATGACCGCCGAAGCGCGCGAGGCCGCCGACGATCGACAGGTCGTCCGCGAACGCGCGGTCGCCATGCAGCTCGTGGAAATCGGTAAACAGTTCCGCGACGTAATCGAGCGTGTACGGACGCTGCGGATGCCGCGCGATCTGCGAAACCTGCCACGGCGACAGGTTCGCGTAGAGGTCTTTCGTCAGTTGCTGGCTTTTCTTCGACAGCCGCTCGATTTCTTCCGAAATATCGACAGCCGAGTCGTCCTGCACGAATCGCAGCTCTTCGATCTTGGCCTCGAGTTCGGCGATCGGCTGTTCGAAATCCAGAAACGTGGTCTTCATGTGTTCGAATCCTTGGGTCTTGCGGCAGCGCGTATTCTACCCGCGCGGGCGACGCTCAAAACCGGCTCTCAACTATTGATGTTTAAAACCCGATAGCCGACACTCAGGCGTCGGTGTCGGGCGCATCGAGGCTGCGCCACATGTACCAGGTCGCGACGGTGCGCCACGGCTCCCAGTTGGCTGCGACTTCACGCGCCTCGCTGCGCGTGACGGGTTCCCCGCTGAAATAATTGACGCTGATCGCGCGGATCAGGCCCGGGTCGTCGAGCGGCAGCACGTCCGGCCGCGACAGGTTGAAGATCAGGAACATCTCGGCCGTCCAGCGGCTGATGCCGCGGATCTGCGTGAGTTCCGCGATCACGTCCTCGTCGTCCATCGACGTCCATTTGTCGACGTGCAACGCGCCCGATACGAAATGCTGCGCAAGATCGAGGATGTATTCCGTCTTGCGTTTCGACAGTCCGCACGCGATCAGCTTGTCCGCGCCGAGCCGGATCACCGGCTGCGGCGCGAGCTTCGGGCAGGCGTCCTCGATGCGCGCCCACAGCGACTGCGCGGACGGCACCGAAATCTGCTGGCCGACGACCGAGCGCGCGAGCGTGACGAACGGGTCGCCGCGCTTCACGAGATGCGCGGGACCGAACTTCGGAATCAGCTTCTTCAGGATGCGGTCGCGCTTGACGAGATCGGCGCACGCCTTGTCCCAGTAGGCAGGACGCACGACGACCTCCTCGCCGTCCACTTCGGACGCACGGGTCTTGCGGGCCGCGTCGGTAGCCGGTTGCGCAGCCGCCGGCTGTGCATGACCGTTCAGCGCGCCGTTCGGCGCGGCACGCGTCGCGTCCGCCTTCGCCGCCGGCACGCGCCTGGCTGCCGGACGCGCGGCGACCGCGGTCGCGCGCCTGACCGGCGCTTTTCTAGCCGTTGCCATCTTGCCTCCTACCTGACGGATCGGTCAGTGGAACGCATCGCGGTCATACGCGACGCCATTCGGTCGATCCGCCCGGTTTGTCTTCAAGTGCGATGCCGGCTTCGAGCAATTGCGCCCGGATCCGGTCCGCTTCGGCATAGTCCTTCGCTTGCTTCGCCGCGACGCGCGCGGCGATCTTCGCTTCGATCTCGTCGGCGGCGACCGCGCCCGCCTGCGCGGCGCCGGACGCCTGCTGCAGGAATGCGCGCGGCTCGCGGCCCAGCAGGCCGAGCAGGCCCGCCAGCTGTTTCAGCTGCCGCGCGAGCGACGCGTCGCGCGTGCGATTCACTTCGCCCGCGAGCTCGAACAGCGTCGCCACCGCGACCGGCGTGTTGAAGTCGTCGTTCATCGCGGCCGCGAAACGCTGCGCGTGCGGCTCGTTCCAGTCAAGCGCGAGCGTGTCGGCCTCGACGTCCTTCAGCGCCGTATACAGACGCGTGAGCGATGCACGCGCGTCGTCGAGATGCACGTCGCTATAGTTGAGCGGCGACCGGTAGTGCGTGCGCACGATGAAGAAGCGCATGACTTCCGCGTCGTACCGCTCGAGCACTTCGCGGATCGTGAAGAAGTTGCCGAGCGATTTCGACATCTTCTCGTTGTCGACCTGCACGAAGCCGTTGTGCATCCAGTAGTTGACGAACGTCTCGCCGGTCGCGCCTTCGCTCTGCGCGATCTCGTTCTCGTGGTGCGGAAATTGCAGATCCTGGCCGCCACCGTGGATGTCGAAGTGATTGCCGAGCAGCGAGCAGCCCATCGCCGAGCATTCGATGTGCCAGCCCGGGCGCCCCATCCCGTACTTCGATCCCCACGACGCGCCTTCCGGATCTTCCGGCTTCGCGCGCTTCCACAGCACGAAATCGAGCGGATCTTCCTTCGCGTCGTTCGCGGCGACGCGTTCGCCCGCGCGCAGATCGTCGAGCGACTTGCCCGACAGCTTTCCGTAGTTCGTGAACTTGCGCACCGAATAATTGACGTCGCCATCGGTCGCCTGGTACGCGTAGCCGTTCGTCTCGAGCGTCTCGATCATGCCGAGCATCTGCGGGATGAACTGCGTCGCGCGCGGCTCGATGTCGGGCCGCTGGATGCCGAGCGCACTTTCGTCCTCGTGCATCGCGCCGATGAACCGGTCGGTCAGCGACTTGATCGTCTCGCCGTTCTCGACCGCGCGGCGGATGATCTTGTCGTCGATGTCGGTGATGTTGCGCACATACGTGACCCGGTAACCGATCGCACGCAACCAGCGCTGGACGAGGTCGAACACGATCAGCATGCGCGCGTGGCCCACGTGACAATAGTCGTAGACGGTGATCCCGCATACGTACATCCGCACTTCGCCGGACTGGCGCGGCACGAAAACTTGCTTGTCACGCGCGAGCGTGTTGTAGATGCGCAGTGATTCCATAGAGATGAACCGTGAGCCGAAGGAAACCGCCCTGGCGAAGCTCGCCCAGCATGCGAAACGGACGGACCATCTGCTGCGGCGCCAGGCCGAGCGTCCTCGTATCACATGGGGCGGTCAGGCTGCAAGCACAGCGGTGACGGCCACGAGAGGCAAAGAAAGACTGTCTGCCGCTCGCCGGAACGCGCAGACGTTTTGTTAGAATGGCTCGGAGTATAACATTCCGATTTACGCCTATGAAACCTCATCGCGGCCGCGCGCAGAGCGCTGCGACCCTCGTTGCGACCACCGTCATGGGCGTCGCGCTGACGCTGTTCGCGGTCCCCGCGGCGCATGCGCAGAAGGCCCCGGCCGTCGCCGACGGCACCCCCGAAATCGATGCGTCGATCGCCGGCAAGCAATGGAAGCAGGCGCTCGCGCAGCTCGACGCGCGCATCGCGTCGAACCCGCACGACGTGCAGGCGCAGTTCAAGCGCGGCACCGTGCTGGCCCGCCTGAACCGCGACGACGACGCGATCCAGCAGTTCGTCGCGATCACGCAGGCGTACCCCGAACTGCCCGAGCCGTACAACAACCTTGCGGCGCTTTACGCGAAGCATGGCCGCTACGACGACGCGCGCACCGCGCTCGTCACCGCGACGCAATCGAACCCGAGCTACTCGCTCGCGTACGAGAACCTCGGCGATCTCTACCTGCGCCTCGCGGCCGAGTCGTACAAGCGCGCGCAATCGCTCGGCCGCACGAGCGGCGCCACCGCGCAGCGCCTCGCCGATCTCCAGAAGATCGTGTCGCCGCCGAAAGGCGCGTCGAACGCACGCGCGGCGACGCCCGCCACGCGCGACTACACCGACCGCGCCGCCGCGAACGTGAGCACCACCACGCTGCCGATGTCGCCGACGTTCCAGTTCAGCGGTCCGTCGGGCGCACTGGCGGCGCCGTACGTCGCGCCGTCGCAATAAGCGGCGCGGCCTTCTTTCCCTCCCAACCTGAGGATCGCAATGAAACGTCTGTTGCTGGCGCTTGGCGGCGCCGCCCTTCTCGCGACCACGACCGCACCTGCGTTCGCGCAATCGGCTACCGCGCACCCCGTCGTGCAGCTGAAGACCTCGCAGGGCGACATCCGCGTCGAGCTCTACCCGGAGAAGGCACCGAAGTCGGTCGCCAACTTCCTCGATTACGTGAAGGCCGGCCAGTACAACGGCACGATCTTCCATCGCGTGATCAAGGGCTTCATGATCCAGGGCGGCGGCTACAAGACCAACTTCGAGGAGAAGCCGACTCGCGCGCCGATCCCGCTGGAGAGCCGCAATGGTCTGAAGAACCTGACGGGCACGATCGCGATGGCGCGCACGAGCGATCCGAACTCGGCCACCGCGCAGTTCTTCATCAACACGGTCGACAACAGCGGCCTCGACTACCCGAACCCGGACGGCAACGGCTATGCGGTGTTCGGCAAGGTCGTGTCGGGCCTCGACGTCGTGAAGAAGATCGAAGGCGTCGCGACGACCTCGCGCGGCCCGATGCAGGACGTGCCGGCACAACCGATCGTCATCGAATCGGCCAGCATCGTCTCGAAGTAAGAACCTGCCGGCACGTCCGGCGCCTCACGCGGCCGCGTCGCACGACCGGCCGCGTGCCATTTAAACCGCCTCACCGAAGGAATTCATCATGGTTGAACTGCATACGAACCACGGCGTGATCAAGCTCGAGCTCGACGCCGAGAAGGCACCGAAGACGGTCGAGAACTTCCTGAACTACGTGAAGAAGGGCCACTACGACGGCACCGTGTTCCATCGCGTGATCAACGGCTTCATGATCCAGGGCGGCGGCTTCGAGCCGGGCCTGAAGCAGAAGCCGACCGACGCGCCGATCGACAACGAGGCGAACAACGGCCTGAAGAACGACAACTACACGGTCGCGATGGCTCGCACGAACGATCCGCACTCGGCCACCGCCCAGTTCTTCATCAACGTGAACGACAACGACTTCCTGAACCACTCGTCGCCGACGCCGCAGGGCTGGGGCTACGCGGTGTTCGGCAAGGTCGTCGAAGGCCAGGACGTGGTCGACAAGATCAAGGGCGTCAAGACGGGCAACGCTGGTTTCCACCAGGACGTGCCGGCCGACGACGTCGTGATCGAAAAGGCCGTCGTGGTCTGACGCACGGTTACGGAGACACTTCGATGTTGCAGGAGAGTCCGCCGCGAAGCGTCTCCGCGGGCGTGCCAGGCGAGCGCGAGTACGCGCAAGCCGCACGCCCGTTCCTGTTTCTCTCCGATCTGCATCTGAGCGAAGCGATTCCGAAGACGGTCGCCGCGTTCGAGCATTTCGTGAAATACACCGCCGACAGCGCCGACTCGGTGTTCATCCTCGGTGATCTTTTCGAATACTGGATCGGCGACGACATCCTCGACGACGATCCGTTCGCGGCCCGCATGGCCGCGCTGATGCACACGTTCTCCGAGCGCGGGATCGCGCTCTACGTGATGCACGGCAATCGCGATTTCCTGCTCGGCCGGCGCTTCATGAAGGCAGCCGGCGCGATGCTGCTGCCCGACCCGTCGCTGATCATGGCGTTCGGCCAGCGCATCGTGCTCGCGCACGGCGACGCGCAATGCACGGCCGACCGCGGCTACCAGGTGTTCCGCCGCTTCGCGCGCAACCGCGTCGCACAATGGCTGTTTCTCGCGTGGCCATTCCGCTGGCGCCGCGCGCTCGCGCAGCGCATGCGCTCGAACAGCGAAACGGGCCGGATGCGCCCTGCTTCGGCCATCTACGATGTCACGCGTGAAGGCGTGGCCGCCCTGTTCCGCAAGAGCCGCGCGAGCGTGATCATTCACGGCCACACGCATCGCCCCGCGCGCCACCTGGAACCGGGCGGCATCCGCTGGGTGCTGCCCGACTGGGATCTCGATCACGGCGCGCCGCGCGGCGGCTACCTTCGCGTCGACGCGGAAGGCATCCACGCGATGCCGCTCGACTGACGCCGCCGTCGCACTGACCGGCGGCCGTCGGCACGCATCGCGTTCGTTACATCTGGCGCTCGACCGTCTTTCCCTCCAGCACCGCCGACAGCCTGCGCAGGTCGAGGCGCGCCGCATCGGCGCCCTGCAGCGTTTCCAGATGCGTCCCGAGCTGTTCGAGCGCCGCGACGATCTCGTCGACACGACGGCTTTCCTTCGCCGCGTGATCGATCAGGCCGTGGATCGCGAGCGACATCGGATCGTCGGCGTTCGGCGTGATCCCGTACGCACAGAATGCCGCGCGTTCGGGCTGCGGCTTCGGCTGCGCCGGCATCACGACGCGCGCCGGATTGCCGACCGCCGTGCCGCCTGGCGGCACCGGCTTCACGACGACCGCGTTCGAGCCGATCTTCGCCCCCGCCCCGACCGTGAAACTGCCAAGCACCTTCGCACCCGCACCGACGATCACGCCGGCTTCGAGCGTCGGGTGGCGCTTCGCGCCGCGCGTGAGCGACGTGCCGCCCAGCGTCACGCCCTGATAGATCGTGCAGTCGTCGCCGATAATCGCCGTCTCGCCGATCACGACACCCATGCCGTGGTCGATGAACACACGCCGGCCGATCGTCGCGCCGGGGTGGATTTCGATCCCCGTCAGGAACCGGCCGGCCTGCGACGCGAAACGCGCGAGCCAGTAGCGTTTCGCGCGCCAGCATGCGTGCGCGAAACGATGCAGCACGAGTGCATGCAGCCCCGGATAACAGGTCAGCACTTCCCATGCACTGCGAGCGGCGGGATCCCGCTCGCGAATCGTTGCAACGTCTTCGCGCAGTCTCGTGAACATGATGTGGTCTGGGAAAAGGCCGGCGCGCATCGCCGGCAATGACCGGCCGTTATCGCGCCGGGTAATTTGCTTATGACGTCCGGCGATTGTAGGGCCAGTCGCGCACGGCCGCACGCGGTCGCGCGTTCACCCCGCGACCGGCACGGGTATTCGGGCGGGAGGCTTGCCGGCGCGGGCTTGCCGGGAGGGTCGACCGGGTGGATTGCGCCGGGCCGGGGCGCTTCCGCGCCGGCCGACGCGCGACCTGCCCGGCCCGAAGCCGTATCCGGGCGACGACCGAGCGACCGAGCGAGCGACCGGCCGCCGGTGCACAGGCCGCTTACGCGTCGCCGTCGGGCTTGCCCGATTTCAGCAGGATGTGCTTCGCGACGCCGCGCAGGATGTTGACTTCCTCGCGCTCGAGGCCCGTGCGCGCGAACAGGCGCCGCAACCGCGGCATCAGCTTCTTCGGATTACGCGGATCGAGGAAATCGAGCGCGATCAGCGCGTTCTCGAGGTGGACGTACATCCGCTCGATCTCGTCACTTTGTGCGAGCGTGCCGACTTCGGCCGACGGTTGCGCCAACGGCTCGGCCGCCTGCTCGAGAAACGCGACGCGCAACTCGTACGCGAGGACTTGCACGGCCTGCGCAAGGTTCAGCGAGCTGTAGGCCGGGTTCGCCGGAATGTGCGCGAGCGCGCTGCACTGCTCGACATGCTCGTTCGCGAGGCCCGTGCGCTCGTTGCCGAACACGAGCGCGATGTCGCCCGTGCCGACCTGCGCGCACGCCTGCGCGGCGGCCGCACGCGGCGCGAGGCGCGGCGGCCCGTATTCGCGCGTGCGCGCGGTCAGTGCGATCGACCAGTGAACGCCGGACAGCGCGTCGCCGAGCGTCGGCACGACATGCGCGGACGCGAGGACGTCGTCCGCGCCGCTGGCCATCGCGATCGCCTCGGGGTCGCTCTGCACGTGCGGCACGCGCGGCGCAACCAGTACGAGACGCGAAAAGCCCATCGTTTTCAGCGCGCGGGCGGCCGCCCCGACATTGCCAGGATGGCTCGGCTCGACGAGCACGAAGCGGGTGGATGTGAAGCCGCCGGACGGCGGCGGGGACGAGACCGCGCCCGGCTCGGACGGCGCGGCGGTGTTCTGCGGAGTTTCCACTACGATGCGACTCGGTTCATCAGAATGGCAGTATGGTATCGCCATCGCCGCGGCAAACCCACTCGTCCGGACGGACAGTGGGGGTTTCCCCGCATTCCGGTCGCCTGAAACCGCCAAAAATCGGGTAAAATCATGCCTTTACGCGTCGCGCACCGTGCGGCGCGGGTCGTACCCCGCTCTTTGTCAATTCGCGTCTCACCTCGCCCGGCATGCTTGCGCCGTTCCGGGCGGTTGTCCCACTTCGTGGCGGCCCGTGCCGCCGGCTACAGGATCCAGGCTCATGCATCCCATGCTCAACATTGCTGTCAAGGCTGCGCGCCGCGCCGGACAGATCATCAATCGCGCGTCCCTCGATCTCGACCTGATCGAGATCCGCAAGAAGCAGCAGAACGACTTCGTCACCGAAGTGGACAAGGCCGCCGAAGACGCGATCATCGAGACGCTGAAGACCGCCTACCCCGATCACGCGATCCTCGCGGAAGAATCGGGCGAATCGGAGAACGAATCCGAATTCAAGTGGATCATCGATCCGCTCGACGGCACGACCAACTTCATCCACGGCTTCCCGTACTACTGCGTGTCGATCGCGCTCGAGCACAAGGGCGTCGTCACGCAGGCCGTCATCTACGATCCGAACAAGAACGACCTGTTCACGGCCACGCGCGGCCGCGGTGCGTACCTGAACGACCGCCGCATCCGCGTCGGCCGCCGCGACCGCCTGGCAGATGCACTCGTCGGCACCGGCTTCCCGTTCCGCGAGAAGGACGGCCTCGACGCGTACGCACGCCTCTTCACCGAAATGACGCAGGCCTGCACGGGCCTGCGCCGCCCGGGCGCGGCGGCACTCGATCTCGCGAACGTCGCGGCCGGCCGCCTCGACGCGTTCTTCGAGCAAGGCATCAACGTGTGGGACATGGCCGCGGGCAGCCTGCTGATCACCGAGGCCGGCGGCCTCGTCGGCAACTACACGGGTGACGCCGATTTCCTGCATCGCCATGAGATCGTCGCGGCGAACCCGAAGATCTACGCGCAGATGATCCCGATCCTGAACCGCTACAGCCGAGTCCACCCGGCAGCGGAGTAAAAGTCCGAGCCGCGCCCGCATGGCGCGGCTTTTGTGCAAACCGCTCGCGGGCATCGTCACGATCGCGCGCCGTTCGCCCCCCGATCACCCGGGAGGCGCGACAATCTGCCGTGCACAAGGGGCGCTTCGTGCGCCTATCCTGAAGTTGCCCGAGTCGTCCGGGCGGGTCGGCGTACTGCCGCTCGCCCCGCTTCTCCCGCAACGACAATGAATGGTTTGCGTCCGGCAGGCCCGCGCGACGAACAACGCCGCCGCCGGCATACCGGCCCCACCCGTATCAACATCGCCACGACGCCGTGGCAATCGCATCCGAGTCCCCATGTTACGGCTAAGCGAAATCAAACTCCCCCTCGACCACCCCGAGAGCGCACTCGAGGCCGCCGTTCGCGCGCGCCTCGCCGAGCTTGGCGTGGCGGCGGACGAGCTCCTCCGTTACACCGTGTTCCGCCGCGCGCACGATGCGCGCAAGCGTTCGGACATCAAGCTCACGTACATCGTCGATCTCGAGGTCAAGGACGAAGCGGCCGCGCTCAAGCGCATGGCCGGCAAGCCGCATTGCGGCAAGACGCCCGACATGGCGTACCACTTCGTCACGAAGGCGCCCGAGCGCGCCGATTTCCTGCGCCCGGTCGTCATCGGCATGGGGCCGTGCGGCCTGTTTGCGGGCCTGATCCTCGCGCAGATGGGCTTCCGTCCCATCATCCTCGAACGCGGCAAGGCCGTGCGCGAGCGCACCAAGGACACCTTCGGCCTGTGGCGCAAGAGCGTGCTCAACCCCGAATCCAACGTGCAGTTCGGCGAAGGCGGCGCCGGGACCTTTTCCGACGGCAAGCTGTACAGCCAGATCAAGGATCCCCACCACTATGGCCGCAAGGTGCTGGACGAGTTCGTCAAGGCCGGCGCACCGGAAGACATCCTGTATCTGAGCCGGCCGCACATCGGCACGTTCCGCCTCGTGAGCATGGTGGAAAAAATGCGCGCGTCCATCCACGAACTCGGTGGCGAAGTGCGCTTCGAAACCCGGGTCGACGACATCGACATCGATCAGGGCAAGGTGCGCGCGCTCAAGCTGTCGAACGGCGAAACGCTCCCGTGCGACCACGTAGTGCTGGCCGTGGGCCACAGCGCGCGCGACACGTTCCAGATGCTGCACGACCGCGGCGTCTATATCGAAGCCAAGCCGTTCTCGCTGGGTTTTCGCATCGAACACCCGCAGGGGTTGATCGACCGCAGCCGTTTCGGCAAGTTTGCAGGCCACAAGCAGCTCGGCGCGGCCGACTACAAGGTGGTTCACCACGCCAACAACGGCCGGGCCGTCTACAGCTTCTGCATGTGTCCGGGCGGCACGGTGGTCGCGGCGACCTCCGAGCCGGGGCGCGTCGTGACCAACGGGATGAGCCAGTATTCGCGCGCCGAGCGCAACGCGAATGCCGGCATCGTCGTCGGCATCACGCCGGACGACTATCCCGGCGGCCCGCTGGCAGGCATCGCGTTCCAGCGCAAATGGGAAGAACGCGCGTTCGAACTCGGTGGCGGCGATTACCGCGCGCCGGGCCAGTTGGTCGGCGATTTCATCGCAGGCCGGCCGTCGACGTCGCTGGGTTCCGTGGTCCCGTCGTACAAGCCTGGCGTGAATCCGACCGACCTCAGCACCGCGCTGCCGGACTACGTGATCGAAGCCATCCGCGAAGCGCTGCCCGAGATCGACAAGAAGATCGCCGGCTTCGCGATGCACGATGCGGTGCTGACCGGCGTGGAAACGCGCACGTCGTCGCCGATCCGGATTCGACGCAAGGACGACTACCAGAGCATGAACGTGGACGGCCTGTATCCGGCCGGCGAAGGCGCCGGCTATGCGGGCGGCATCTATTCGGCCGCCATCGACGGCATCGAAGTCGCGCAGGCGGTCGCACTCAGCATGACGTCGGGACACACGTCCTGACAAGCCGGACAAAGCCGGCGTGCGAAGGTCCGTGACCCGAGTACGCCGGCTTTTGCATGTCCGCCGCGCCAGTGTGCTGCATCGGCGCGCAGCCATCGCGCGCTTTCGGCACTCCCGTCAAAACACGCCGGGAATCAGCCGATATCGAACCTTCGTCTTGTACGCACGATAATCGGCGTCTTCCGACAGCACTCGCTCCTCCATACTGATTCGCCCGATCTGCAACAGCATCCAGATGCCGATCGTGAGCAGGTTTCGCGTACTGAAGTTTGCCAGCAGGAAACCGATTTCGGACAACAGATAACCGGCATAGATCGGGTGGCGCATGAACCGGTACGCACCGGTCGACACGACGCCGCGATTCGCCGGCAGCAAACCGAACGAGCGCCCGAGCGACAGTTTCGCGAACAGTTGCCACGCAATCCCGCAAATTTGCCAGGCGCCCCCCGCCCACTCCGGAATCAGTTGCGTGCTGGCAGTCAGCTGATAGGTCAGGCAGTAGAACGAACCACCCAGAGAAATGCACACCGCGACGGGATGCCAATCGCGCCGTGTCGGCAATTTGGCAAAAGCCGACATGCCGACGGTCAGTACCGCGGATACCAGCAGCAGGATCAGCGTGATCCGGCTCGGGTCCGCTCGCCACGGCATGTAAATCAGATAAGCAAATACGCCTAGCACGGTCACCGACGCCACGCGAGCACAAAGCTCGATCAGATTGATCCGCTCCGACTCATGCGCAACCGCTGTAACGTGCGGCACCAGCGTACTTTGCGCGCACGCGCGCCCCGCATCCTGTATGGCCTGCTTCATGTTTGTGCCCCGAACTTACCGCGTTTTTATTTATATTGCCGTTTCAGACTAGCACGCTCCCGCCATTGAAACTTGTTTAAGTTTCAGTTTTGCGAGGTTGATTGGTGTAAGTCCCGAGAGCATCGGCAAATATAAAGACCGTGTAACCGGATTACGCGGTCTGCCAAACGTTTCACAGTTCGCAGCGCTGTTCAGGCAGACGAAATCGTCTGCGGCCGGCGGTAATGGGTGGCCTGTCTCCCCGGCAAAAAAAGGGCCGAATGAAAGCCGCGGACCGGGTGGCCATGATCGAAACCGACCGACGGCGCTGCGCAGCCAGATTCGAAGCCGCAGCGCGCCGCCCGACGTCCAGACACACGCGCTGAGATGCGAGGCGCCGTCGGCACGCATGGGTTCGCGTGATCGTCCACACCTGGCCAAACGGCGAACTTCACGCGTGCATATGGAAGCGACTGGTAAACTCGGGCAACCAAAGCAACAACTTCATGCCTGACCTATGACCACGCTGTCGCCCGACGCCTTTGCCGGCCACACTCCGATGATGCAGCAGTACCTGCGCATCAAGGCCGATCATCCCGACACACTCGTCTTCTACCGGATGGGCGACTTCTACGAGCTGTTCTTCGAAGACGCGGAAAAGGCCGCACGCCTGCTCGACCTGACCCTCACGCAACGCGGCGCGACGGCCGGCACGCCGATCAAGATGGCCGGCGTGCCGCATCACGCGGTCGAACAGTATCTGGCGAAGCTCGTGAAGATGGGCGAATCGGTCGCGATCTGCGAACAGATCGGCGATCCCGCCACGTCGAAGGGGCCCGTCGAGCGCAAGGTCGTGCGCGTCGTCACGCCCGGCACGCTGACCGATGCCGCGCTGTTGTCCGACAAGAACGACGTGTACCTGCTCGCGATGTGCACGGGCCACAACAAGCGCGGCGTCGCGGTCAATGTCGGCCTCGCGTGGCTGAACCTCGCCAGCGGCGCACTGCGGCTCGCCGAAATCGAACCCGATCAGCTCGCAGCGGCGCTCGAACGCATCCGGCCGGCCGAAATCCTGACGCCGGACGGCGCGACCGACGCCGTGCCCGCAGGCGCGGGCGCAAGCAAGCGCGTGCCGGCCTGGCACTTCGACATCGCATCGGGCACGCAGCGCCTGTGCGACCAGCTCGACGTCGCGAGTCTCGACGGATTCGGCGCGCACTCGCTGACGAGCGCATGCGGCGCGGCCGGCGCGCTGCTGCTCTATGCGGCGGCGACGCAGGGCCAGCAGTTGCGGCACGTGCGCAGCCTGAAGGTGGAGAACGAAACCGAATACATCGGGCTCGATCCGGCCACGCGCCGCAACCTCGAATTGACCGAGACGCTGCGCGGCACCGAGTCGCCGACGCTGTATTCGTTGCTCGACACCTGCTGCACGACGATGGGCAGCCGCCTGCTGCGTCATTGGCTGCATCACCCGCCGCGCGCGTCGGTTGCCGCGCAATCGCGCCAGCAGGCCATCGGCGCGCTGCTCGATGCGCCAGCGAACGCAAGCCTCGATGCGCTGCGCAGCGCGCTGCGCCAGATCGCCGACGTCGAACGGATCACCGGGCGTCTCGCGCTGCTGTCCGCGCGCCCGCGCGACCTGTCGAGCCTGCGTGACACATTCGCCGCACTGCCGGCGCTGCGCGAGCGCATCAGCGCGATCGTCGCGAATGCCGATGCGCTCACGCGCGTCGATGCGGCACTCGCGCCGCCCGCCGAATGCCTCGACCTGCTGACCAGCGCGATTGCGCCCGAGCCGGCCGCGATGGTGCGCGACGGCGGCGTGATCGCGCGCGGCTACGATGCCGAACTCGACGAACTGCGCGACATCTCGGAGAACTGCGGGCAGTTCCTGATCGATCTCGAAGCACGCGAACGCACGCGCACTGGCATCGCGAACCTGCGCGTCGAATACAACAAGGTGCACGGCTTCTACATCGAAGTCACGCGCGGCCAGGCGGACAAGGTGCCCGACGACTACCGCCGCCGCCAGACGCTGAAGAACGCCGAGCGCTACATCACGCCCGAACTGAAGACCTTCGAGGACAAGGCGCTGTCCGCGCAGGAACGTGCGCTCGCGCGCGAGCGCGCGCTGTACGACTCGGTGCTGCAGGCGCTGCTGCCGTTCATCCCCGAGTGCCAGCGCGTCGCGTCGGCACTCGCCGAGCTCGACCTGCTCGCCGCCTTCGCCGAACGCGCGCGCGCACTCGACTGGGTCGCACCGACCTTCACCGACGAGATCGGCATCGACATCGAACAGGGCCGCCACCCGGTCGTCGAAGCGCAGGTCGAGCAGTTCATCGCGAACGACTGCCGGTTCGACACCGAGCGCAAGCTGCTGCTGATCACCGGTCCGAACATGGGCGGTAAGTCGACGTTCATGCGGCAGACCGCACTGATCGCGCTGATGGCTTACGTCGGCAGCTACGTGCCGGCGAAGTCGGCGTGCTTCGGTCCGATCGACCGGATCTTCACGCGCATCGGCGCAGCCGACGATCTCGCGGGCGGCCGCTCGACGTTCATGGTCGAGATGACCGAGGCCGCGGCGATCCTCAACGACGCGACGCCGCAAAGCCTCGTACTGATGGACGAGATCGGCCGCGGCACGTCGACGTTCGACGGCCTCGCACTCGCGTGGGCGATCGCGCGCCACCTGCTCGCACACAACGCGTGCTACACGCTGTTCGCGACGCACTACTTCGAGCTGACGCAGCTGCCAGCCGAATTCCCGCAGGCGGCCAACGTCCACCTGTCTGCCGTCGAACACGGCCACGGCATCGTGTTCCTGCACGCGGTCAACGAAGGGCCGGCGAACCAGAGCTACGGCCTGCAGGTCGCGCAGCTCGCCGGCGTCCCGGCACCGGTGATCCGTGCCGCGCGCAAGCACCTCGCCTATCTCGAACAGCAGTCGGCGCCGCAACACACGCCGCAACTCGATCTGTTCAGCGCACCGCAGGCGATCGTCGACGATCTCGAATGCGCAGATGCACCGGCCCGGCCCGACGCACCGCATCCGGCGCTCGACAAGCTGCGCGACATCGATCCCGACGATCTCAAGCCGCGCGAGGCGCTCGATCTGCTGTACGAACTGCGCACGCTGGTCCGGTCGCACGATGCCGACGGGCACGCGTAAGCGCGTCTCGCCGGGCCTGCCGGCCCGCGCGGCCGCCGCGCTCTGCGCGGCGTTACTCACGCTCGCGCAGGCCGGTGCGCAGGCTGCACCGCCGAAGCGCACCACCGCGCCCTACTCGTTCGCGGTTGTGTCGGGCGTCATCAACGTCCCGGCGGACGAACCCTCCGCCCAGCGGCTGCTCGATTCGATCGCGCGCGAGCGCAACCTCTCTTTCGTCGTCTATGCGGGCGATCTCAAGGGTTCGAAGGAAGCGTGCCGCGATGCGCTGTATTCGCAGCGCGGCGCGATCCTGGATTCGGCGCGCGTGCCGCTCGTGTTCATTCCCGGCCACGACGACTGGCTGACGTGCAACACGGCAGCCGGCGGCGGCTACGATCCGGTCGAGCGGCTCGACTTCCTGCGGCAGACGCTGCTCGCCGACTCCGCGCTGCCCGATCCCGGCGGGCTGCAGATCACGCGGGAAAGCGAAGTCGCACGGTTCCGGCCGTATCGCGAGAATGCCCGCTGGATGCGCGACGACATCGTCTACGTCGCGCTCAACGCACCGGCGCCGAACAACCACTACCTGACAGCCGGCGGCCGCAACGGCGAATTCGAGGATCGCATCATCGCTAACGGTTTCTGGATCGATCACGCGGCCGAATACGCGAAGCGGCGCGAAGCGCGCGCGATCGTGGTGATTTTCGAGGGCGATCCGCAGTTCGAACGCTATGAACGCGCGGAACGCTTTGCGTGGCTGCGTTTCAACCGGCCGCGCGTACGCGACGGCTTCCGTGAACTGAAACGAACGCTGGTGAAGGCTGCGGCGACGTTCCGCGGCCCGATCCTGGTGATGCACGCGAGTGGCGAACCGCTGGCGAACGGCTTCCTGATCGACCGGCCGCTGCGTGCCGACGATGGTGAGCTGATAGGAAACGTGACGCGCGTCGCGATCGGACCGCGCCATCCGGCGAATCAGTGGGTCAAGGTGAGCGTGTCGCCGTCACGGCAGACAATCTTCAACGTGAGCCTGCAGGAGGTGCCGAAGAACCTGCCTGTGCCGCCCGCGCTGCCGCTCGTGCCGCACGACGACGTACCGCTGCCACAGATGCCTGAAATCCCTGCGTTGCCGGCGTTGCCCGACTCGTCGTCGGTCGCGCCGCCGCTGCAGGGTGACGGCGCCGCCCCGGGCGGCGCGTCGTGGCCGGTGCCGCCCCCTGCATCGGGGCCGGCGCCCGGCCTGCCTGCCAGCTCAGTGCAGGGTACGCCCTGACGGCGCTTCGCCGTCTTCGTCTTCGTCCTCGTCGACGATTTCGAGCCCTTCCGCGCCATGCGCGTGCTCATGCTCGATTTCGTCTTCGGTGGCTTCGCGAACGTCCTTCACGGTCAGTGCGAAACGCAGCGCCATGCCGGCCAGCGGGTGATTGCCGTCGAGCACGACCTTGTCTTCGGCGACGTCGGTGACCGTATAGATCAGCGAATCGACTTCCTCGTCGCCGTCTTCCGGCGTGCCTTCGAACTGCATACCCACTTCGAGCGGCTCGGGAAAACGATCGCGCGGCTCGATCTTCACGAGTTCGGGATCGTAGTCGCCGAACGCGTCCTGCGGCTCGAGCTGAACCTGCGCCTCGTAGCCCGGCTCGTGGCCGTCAAGCTGTTCCTCGATCTTGGGGAACGTGCCATCATAGCCGCCGTGCAGATAGACCATCGGCTCGTCGCTTTCCTCGATCAGATTGCCCT
The DNA here is from genome assembly GCF_905339975.1 of Burkholderia sp. BCC1999. Classification (NCBI taxonomy): domain Bacteria; kingdom Pseudomonadati; phylum Pseudomonadota; class Betaproteobacteria; order Burkholderiales; family Burkholderiaceae; genus Burkholderia; species Burkholderia sp. BCC1999. Next base: position 302,423 of record NZ_CAJPHP010000003.1, read on the forward strand.
GTGCATCCGACAGCTTGTAAGTGACCGACACGACGGTGTTTTTTGCGATTTTCATCCAATTCTCCCAAATACAACTCTCATTATACGATGCGCAACCGGTCTCAAGCCGAACCGCGGGATACCGCTGCCGCCCCGCTCGGCGCGCCGCCTTCCGATCTTCCCACACCGCTGCTCGGCGGTCTCACGCCGGCGCAATTCATGCGCGGCTACTGGCAGAAGAAGCCGCTGCTGATCCGTCAGGCGATCCCCGGCGTTGCATCACCGGTCTCGCGCGACGCGCTGTTCGAGCTTGCCGCCGACTATGACGCGGAATCGCGACTGATCACCCATTTTCGTAACAAGTGGCAACTGGCGCACGGCCCGTTCGAACCGGGCTCGCTGCCGGCCGTCACGCGCAAGGCGTGGACCCTGCTCGTACAAGGGCTCGACCTGCACGTCGACGCGGCGCGCGCGCTGCTCGACCGCTTCCGCTTCATCCCCGACGCGCGGCTGGACGACCTGATGATCTCGTATGCGACGGACGGCGGCGGCGTCGGCCCGCATTTCGATTCATACGACGTCTTCCTGCTGCAGGTCGAAGGCCGGCGCCGCTGGCGTGTCGGTGCGCAAAAGGACCTGTCGCTGCAGCCGGACGTGCCGCTGAAGATCCTCGAAAACTTCGAGCCGAGCGACGAGTGGGTGCTGGAGCCCGGCGACATGCTTTACCTGCCGCCGCACATCGCGCACGACGGCGTCGCCGAAGGCGCGTGCATGACCTGCTCGATCGGCTTCCGGGCGCCGTCGGCCGGTGAACTGGGCGCCCAGTTCCTGTACTATCTCGCGGAGCGCGGCGGCCTGCGCGACGGGGGCGGCGACGATCTCTACCGCGACCCGAAGCAGCCGGCCGTCGATACGCCCGCTCAATTGCCTCCGGCGATGGTCGAGCGTGTCGCCGAGATCGTCGATGCGATCCGCTGGCGCAAGCGCGACGTCGCTGAATTCCTCGGTTGCTACCTGAGCGAGCCCAAGCCGAACGTCGTTTTCGACCCGCCGGCGCGCCCGTTGTCCGAGTCCGCGTTCGTCACGCAAGCTTCACGACGTGGCGTGTGTCTCGACAGAAGGGCCGCATTGATGTATAACGCGCGCTCGTACTTCATTAATGGTGAGGAAGGGCCGCTCGAGCAGGCCGGTGAATGGCTGCCCGAACTGGCCAATCAACGCCAGATGGAGGCGAAACGGTTTGTAACACTATCCCGGGTTCCCTCAATGACAGCCTTGTTGCACGAGTGGTATTGTGCGGGCTGGATACGGGTCGGAAACCGGAATTAGTGTGAGTCGCCCCGTATGCCCGTACGGATCAAATTCTGTATGGGAAAGACAACGTATTGACCCCGCATTTGTCGACGGTCGATAGGAAAGTGCATATAATTTCCGCCCAAGCCGTAGGGAAGATTCACGCTCTAAGAAGTGCATCTCCACCAGCGGCCCAGGTCGGTGTTGGAGCACATTACCGGTATTGTTTCGCGCTGTTGCTTACCTTTAACCATAAAAGGACGTGATCATGAAGAAATCCCTCCTCGTAGCTTCCCTGTTGGCTGCTGTTGCACTGGCTGCTTGCAACAAGAGCGCTGATCAAGCTGCTTCGTCGGCTGCAAGCGACGCGGCTGCTGCTGCTTCGACGGCTGCTTCGGCAGTTGCTGGTGCAGCGAGCGACGCTGCTGCCGCTGCTTCGTCGGCAACGGCTGCTGCGAGCGACGCTGCTGCTGCAGTGGCGTCGGCTGCTTCGGCAGCGACGGCTGCTCCGGCTTCGGGCGCAAGCCAGTAAGCCTCAGCGTCAGCTGAAAAAAAACCGGCCCGAGGGCCGGTTTTTTTACGTCTGCCGTTTCCGTACATATCGCCCGGCAGCCGCACCGGGCCGCCGTAGCGGCCCTGCCCCGCTCATCCGAGCATCAGCCAGTCGAAGCCCGCGTCCTGCGAGGCCACGATCACGTCCTCCCCATCCGTCCCCAGTACGCCGCCGAACGCCCGGCGGGCCAGTTCCGGCAGGTTGTTCTGCTGGCTCAGGTGCGCCGCGACCAGGTGCTTGAGGCGACTGCGTTCGAGCGACGCGAGGATGTCGGCCGCCGCGTCATTGCTCAGGTGCCCATGGTTGCCGCCGATCCGCGCCTTCAGCGACTGCGGATAGCGGCTCGCAGCCAGCATCGCGGTATCGTGGTTGGATTCGAGCACCAGCGCGTCACAGCCGCTCAGGACGGCCGTAATGTGCGGCGTGGCCATCCCGACGTCGGTCAGCACGCCGAGCCGGCTGCAGCCGTCCATGAACACGAACTGGAGCGGTTCCCGCGCATCGTGGGGGACCGTATAGGGCATCACGGCCAGATCGCGTATCGCGGCCGTCTCGTCGCCCCACAGCACGTGGAGATCGACATCGGCCTCGTCCGCACCAACCGCGCGCGCGGTGCCCCAGCTCATGTAGAGCGGCAGCGACGCACGACGGGCGAGCGTCAGCGCGCTGCCGACGTGGTCGCTGTGTTCGTGGGTGATGAGGATCGCATCGAGATCATCGATGCCGAGATTCAGTCGGCCGAGCCGGCGCTCGACCTCCTTGGCGGAAAAGCCGCAGTCGAGCAGCACGCGGGTGGTCGTCGTGCCGCTCGAGGCCTCGACTACCAGCGCGTTGCCTTCGCTGCCGCTTCCGAGGCTGGCGAATCGCACGCGCTCAGTTCAGTTGCGCGTGCAGCAGCGAGATGATCCGCTGCGCGTCCGACGAGTTGTCGACCTGGCCGTTTGCGCCGACCACCGCGACCTGCGTGCCACCGGCGCCTTGCGCGCGTACGTTGACGAGGAATTCCTTGCCCGGCTTCGCCGCCGACGGACCGCCGTAGAACAGCTTGCCGAACAGGCCGTCACGCTTGAGCTCTTCCATCGTATTCGCGTAGCGCACGGTATACATGCCCTTCTCGCGGTCGCGATTGTCGACCGTGAAGTTGGTGCGGTCGAGCGCCAGGCCCACACGCAGCCACGCGCGATCGAACGACTCGGCCAGCTGCAGCGTCGCCGCGCCGCCGCTCGTGTCGCTGACCTGTGCCGGCGCCGTCGCGGGATGCGCGTCGGTCAGCAACTGCTTCGCCTGCGCGTCGGTCAGGCCGAACTTCTGCATCAGCTTCGACAGGAAGACGGCTTCGAGCACCGGGTTGCGCGGACGCTCTTCCCAGCGCGACGACGTGCCGCCCTGCGGGCCGACCATCATTTCTTCCATCGCGCTGTGCGTGATCGAGATGTCGGTATTGCCGTCCGGCGTGCGGTTCACGAGCGTGCGGAAGCGGTCGCGCGTGCCCGACGAGTAGGCGAAATCGATGACCTTGCCGATCGTGCGGCGGAACCAGTCGTCCGGAATGTTCGCGCGGTTTTCGGCCCAGTCGGTCGCCATGATGCCCGTCGACGGCGCATCGGTCTTCAGCGAGAAGCCGTTCTCCTGCCAGAACTCCTTCAGGATCGGCCACAGCTGCTCGGGCGTCCGGCCATCGACGACGAGCCAGCGGCGATCGCCGTCGCGCTCGATATGCATGCCGAGCGGATCCTGCGCGCTCGGGATGCCGTCGGTCGCGTTGCCGGCCTGCGTCGTGACCCGCGGCGGCAGCGTACCGAGCCCCGCGTTGCTCGGCGGCGCAACGAACTGCTGCGTCGTCGGCACCGGCTTCAGGTCGCTCGGCACCGCGAGCGGCGGCGCCGAGCCGGTGTTCTTGTAGTTGACCCGGTCGGGGGCCAGGTAGTCGTTCAGCGTATCGCAGCCAGCGAGCGCGCCCAGCGCCAGCGCCACCACCGACAGCTGGATGGCGCGAGAGGAAATGGCGAAACGTTTCATGAAATCCTTCGTCTTGCTAGAACGCTCGTCAGGAGCGGCGCCGGACGGAGCCGGCCGGTGCGGGTTGATCAGGGGTCGAGCCGGCGACCGCAGGACGCGGCCGCCTCGGCATCAGAGAACGCCGGCCTCGACGAGGGCCGAACGCACGGCATCGTGACAGCGCTCGTCGAGCGCCGTGAGCGGCAGCCGGATACCGCCCTGCATCTTGCCCATCGCCTGCAGCGCCCACTTCACCGGGATCGGGTTCGCCTCGATGAACAGGTTCTTGTGCAGCGACAGCAGCTTCATGTGCAGCGCCCGGGCGGTCTGGACGTCACCGGCCAGCGCCGCGCGGCACAGGTCGCTCATCGCACGCGGGGCGACGTTCGCCGTCACCGAGATGTTGCCGTGGCCGCCGAGCAGCATCAGCGCGATCGCAGTCGGATCGTCGCCGCTGTAGATCGCGAAATGCTTCGGTGCGGCCTTGATCAGGTGCGCCGCGCGATCGATGTTGCCGGTCGCTTCCTTCACGCCGATGATGCCCGGCACTTCCGCGAGGCGCAGCGTCGTTTCGTTCGCCATGTCCGCGACCGTACGGCCCGGCACGTTGTACAGGATCACCGGCAGATCGACCGCTTCGGCGATCGTCCGGAAGTGACGGTACATGCCTTCCTGCGTCGGCTTGTTGTAGTACGGCACGACCTGCAGCGTAGCGTCCGCGCCGACCGCCTTTGCGTGCTTCGTCAACTCGATCGCCTCGGCGGTCGAGTTGCCGCCCGCGCCCGCGATGATCGGGATGCGTTTTGCCGCATGCTCGACCGCCGTGCGGATCATCAGGATGTGCTCTTCGACGTTGAGCGTTGCCGACTCGCCGCTCGTACCGACCACGACCAGCGCATCGGTGCCTTCCGCGATGTGCCAGTCGATCAGTTTGCGAAACGCCGGCAGGTCGAGACTGCCGTCTTCGAGCATCGGGGTGACGATCGCGGGGATGCTGCCGCGGATTTGAATGCCGTCTTGGGTGCCGTTAGCCATGAAACGCGATTGAATGTGTACCGGTAAACGTTGAGATTGTAGCGGATTAGCCGGGCAGTTCGTAACGTGGAATTCCCGCCCCCGCCTTCGGGGTCGCGCCCTCGCGCACCGCGCAGAGACGCTGGACGAACGCCTCGCGCGGCGCGGCGACGAAACCGTCCTCGTACGCGACCACCCGCAGGCGGCCGTGCACTGCGTCCAGCAACTCGCCCGGGGCGAGCAGGAACGCGGGGTTGGACGGTTTTCCGACCGTTTCGTTTCCTTGCGCGAAGGTTTCGTAGATCAGCACGCCGCCCGGCGCCACTGCATCGAGCAGAAGGGGCCAGAGCGGACGATGCAGGTAGTTCGTGACGATCACGGCCGCAAACCGCTCGCCGGCCGGCAGCGGCCACGGCGCGCCTTCGAGATCGGCCGCGCGGGCCTCGACGCCGGGAATCGTGCGCAACGCGGCCAGCGCGACCGGATCGCGGTCAAGCGCGACGACCGGATGCCCATGCGACGCGAACCAGCGCGCATGGCGGCCGCCACCCGCGGCGACGTCGAGCACGGCGCCGCCGGCCGGCACGAGCCGCGACCATTGCGCGACCCAGCGCGACGGCTCGGCCTGAGCGACGTGGCCGCCCGCGGCGGCGATGACGGATTCGCTCATGCGCCGGATCAGTTGTACGACAGGCCCATCGCGTCGCGCACGTCGCGCATCGTTTCCGTCGCGTACTTGCGCGCCTTGTCGCAACCGTCCGCGACGATCGCGCGCAGCAGCGACGGATCGTCCATGTACTTCTGCGCGCGCTCGAGCATCGGCTGCTGTTCGCGCAGGATGCCTTCGACGACCGGCTGCTTGCAGTCGAGGCAACCGATACCCGCCGAGCGGCAGCCCTTCTGCACCCACTCGTGCGTCGCTTCGTCCGTATAGACCTGGTGCAGCTGCCACACCGGGCACTTGTCCGGATCGCCCGGATCGGTGCGGCGCACGCGCGCGGGATCGGTCGGCATCGTGCGGACCTTCTTCGTGATCGTCTCGGCGTCTTCGCGCAGGCCGATCGTGTTGCCGTACGACTTGGACATCTTTTGCCCGTCGAGGCCCGGCATCCGCGATGCCTCGGTCAGCAGCGCCTGCGGCTCGACCAGGATGATCTTGCGCGCGCCTTCGAGATAGCCGAACAGGCGCTCGCGATCGCTCATCGACAGGCTCTGCGATTCCTGCAGCATCGCGCGCGCCTGTTCGAGCGCCTCGTCGTCGCCCTCCTGCTGATACGCATTGCGCAGCTCGTGATAGAGCTTCGCACGCTTGCCGCCGAGCTTCTTCGCGGCTTCGAGCGCCTTCTCCTCGAAGCCGGGCTCACGGCCGTACAGGTAGTTGAAGCGGCGCGCGATCTCGCGCGTCATCTCGACGTGCGGCACCTGATCCTCGCCGACCGGCACGAGCGAGCCGCGATACAGCAGGATGTCGGCCGCCATCAGCACCGGGTAGCCAAGGAACCCGTAGGTCGACAGGTCCTTGTCCTTCAGCTTCTCCATCTGCTCCTTGTAGGTCGGCACGCGTTCGAGCCAGCCGAGCGGCGTGCTCATGCCGAGCAGCAGCGCGAGTTCCGCGTGCTCGGGCACCTTGCTCTGGATGAACAGCGTCGCCTGCGCCGGATCGATGCCCGATGCGAGCCAGTCGATCAGCACGTCCCACACGTTCTTCTCGATGACCTCGGGAGTCTCGTAGTGCGTCGTCAGCGCATGCCAGTCGACGACGCAGAAGAAGCACGGGTACTCGGACTGCAGCTTCACCCAGTTTTTCAGCACGCCGTGGTAATGACCGAGGTGCAGCGACCCGGTGGGTCGCATGCCGGAGAAAATACGTTCTGGGAACATGATTGTCGTTAGAAAAGCGAGGCGAATGGGGACAGGATGGCGCTCAGGACGGCATAGCCGACGTTGACGAGCGGGCGCAGCCAGAAGTTCGTCAGCACGCCCGTCGCGACCAGCGCGAGGACGATGATGAAACCGTACGGCTCGATGCGCGACAGCGCGATCGATTGCTTCGGTGGCAGCAGCGCCGCCAGGATGCGGCCGCCGTCGAGCGGCGGCAGCGGAAACAGGTTCAGCACGCCGAGCACGAGGTTCGCGCTGACGCCGGCAAGCGCCATCCGCGTGAAGAACGGCTCGTCGATGCCGACGGCGGGCAGCACGAGGGTCAGCAGGCCCCAGACCAGCGCCTGCACGAAGTTGCAGGCCGGGCCCGCGAGCGACACCCACAGGCTGCCCCAGCGCGGGTTGCGCAGGTTGCCGAACGAAACCGGCACCGGCTTCGCATAGCCGAACAGGAACGCGCCGCCCGTCAGGAAGTACATCACGAGCGGGATCGCGATCGTGCCGAGCGGATCGATGTGGCGCATCGGGTTGAACGACACGCGCCCCATCACGTAGGCGGTGTTGTCGCCGAGCAGGCGGGCGGCGTAGCCGTGCGCGGCCTCGTGCAGCGTGATCGCGAAGATCACGGGCAGCGCATAGACGGCGATGGTCTGTATCAGGGAAGCATCCATATCGCGTTATTGTAACAAGCGCACTCGCGCAAAATTGAACGGCCCGCTCATGCGGCCGAGAGGCCGAACGGTTCCAGCGCGCCGCGCCCCGCGCGCACGAGCTCCGGCTCGTCGCCGGTCAGGTCGATCACCGTCGACGGTTCGCGCGGGCACGCGCCGCCGTCGATCACGAGGTCGACCTGCTTCTCGAGCCGCGTGCGGATTTCTTCGGGATCGTTGAGCGGCTCGTCGTCCGGCGGCAGGATCAGCGTCGTGCCGAGCAGCGGCTGGCCGAGCGATTCCAGCAGCGCGAGCGTGATCGCGTGGTCGGGCACGCGCAGCCCGATCGTCTTGCGCGATGGGTGCGACAGCCGGCGCGGCACTTCCTTCGTCGCCTGCAGGATGAACACGTAGGGGCCCGGCGTCACAGACTTGATCTGCCGGTACTGGCGGTTGTCGACCATCGCGAAGTTCGCGAGCTCCGACAGGTCGCGCACGAGCAGCGACAGGTGCTGCTTCTCGTCGAGCCCGCGAATCCGGCGCACGCGTTCGACCGCATCCTTGTCGTCGAGATGGCACGCGAGCGCATAGCTCGAATCGGTCGGCATCGCGATCACGCCGCCCTTGCTGATGATGTCCACGGCCTGCTTGATCAGGCGCGGCTGCGGATTATCCGGATGAATCCTGAAGAACTGGGACATGGGGGTACGTAAAGGGGGAGGAATCGGCAACGCACGGCGGCGGCAAGGGCGGCGATCAGCCGCCCGGCGTCAGAGCCAGCGCTCCCAGACCGGTGTGAGGTCGGACGGCAACGGCGGCAGGCTGCCGAGCTCGATGCGGCCCTCGCCCGGCGCGTGGAAATCCGAGCCGCGCGACACTTCGAAGCCGAAGCGACGCGCGACCTCCGCGTATTCGCGGTACTGGTCGGGTGTATGACTGCCCGTGATGACTTCGATCGCGCGGCCGCCCAGATCGATGAACTCACCGAAGAATGCGTCGAATTCGACGGGCGTGTAGCGGTAGCGGCCCGGATGCGCGACCACGGCTTCGCCGCCCGCCGTGCGGATCCAGCCAACCGCGTCGGACAGCGATGCCCAGCGATGCGGGACGAAGCCGGGCTTGCCGTCGCCGAGCAGCCGGTCGAACACGTCCGACGTCGATTCGGCGTGGCCGTTCTCGACGAGAAAGCGCGCGAAGTGCGTGCGCGAGATCAGGTCGGGATTCGAGACGTACTTCAGCGCGCCTTCGTACGCGTCGGGAATGCCGAGCGTCGCAAGCTGCTCGCCGATCGCCAGCGCGCGCGCCGCGCGGCCGTGGCGCGTGCGATACAGGCCGTCGACCAGCGCCGGGTTCGCGGGATCGATGTTCAGGCCGACGATGTGCACGGTGCGCGCTGCCCACGTGACCGAAATCTCGACGCCGCTCAGGTAACGCATGCCGAGCGCTTCCGCCTCGCTGCGTGCCGCTGCCTGACCGCCGATTTCATCGTGGTCGGTCAGCGCCCACAGGGTCACGCCGCCCGCATGCGCGCGGCGCGCGACGTCGGCAGGCGACAGCAACCCGTCGGAAACATTGGAATGGCAGTGGAGATCGGCGTTCATTGTCGGCATGGCAGGTAAGGCTTCATTCTACTGCAACGCGGCAATTGCGCCGCCCGCCTGCCCTGCCGACGGCATCGCGCGCCTACGCGCAGAACGCCTCGATCAGCGCCGCGATCTGCTCGGGCTGGTCGTGATGCACCATGTGGCCGGCGTCCTCGACGAGCTTTTCGCGCCAGTCGGGGAACGCGTCGAAGCGCGCCTTGAATTCAGGCAGCGGGATGTCGCCGGCGATATGCGCGAGCGTCGGCGAATTGACTGCTTCGACGTGCAGCACCTTCGCCCGCACCTGCTTCCAGGTCGCCATCACTTCATCGAGCCGGTACAGCTGCGGGCCCGGCATCTTGTGCGCCGGATCGGCCAGCAGGTGGTAGAGACCGTCGTCGCCGCGCTTCGACCAGTGCTCGGCGAGGAACGCGGCGCGGCGCGGGGCGAGCCGCGGATTGGTCTTGATCAGGCGCGCCGCCACCTCGTCGAGGGACGCGTACGGCCGCAACGCCGGCGGCTCGCGCAGTTCGTCCAGCCAGCCGCGCAGCCGGCGCGGCGCCTGTTCGGCCCGGGCAGGCGCGAGCCCGAAGCCTTCGAGGTCGACCACGCGACGCACGCGCTCAGGCCGGGCGCCGGCGTACAGGCACACGACGTTCGCGCCCATGCTGTGCCCGACCAGGTTGACTTCGCCGGCCGGCGCATAGTGGTCGACCAGCGCATCGAGATCACCCAGGTATTCGTGGAACCAGTAGTGGCCGCCGCCCTGCCGGGCCACCGGCCAGTCGGACAGCCCGAAGCCGCGCGCATCGGGCGCAATCACCTGCCAGTCGCCCGCGAGCGCGTCGACGACGAACTGAAACGACGCCGCGACGTCCATCCAGCCATGCAGCATGAACAGCATCGGCGCATCGGGCCGGCCCCAGCGCCGCACATGCAACTGGACGCCGCGCACCGTGACGAAATCGGAAACAGAACTCGAGGCACTCATTGCAACCGCCAAAAAAAGAATGGTCGTTCGATTATAGCGGCGACGCCTGCGTTCCGGCGCTCGGCAATCGAGGCCGCGCTCTAGCAGCGGCGGCATTCGGACGGCCGCCGGGAAGCACCGTCGGCCGGATGCGCGGGCCGGCTAAAGTGCCGCGTTTCCGTCCGCGGCGTCCTGCGCGGCCAGTTCGTCGAGTTCGGTCTGCTCGAAGCCGGCATCGCGGCGCGCATCGAAATTGAATGGGCCGCGCAGCCGCGGCGCATGGTATTGCTCGGCCAGCTGCCGGTAGGTCGGCACCGGATCGCGGCCGGCTGCGTCGCACAGATGCCGGAACCAGCGGTTGCCGATCGCGACATGGCCGATCTCGTCGCGCAGGATCACGTCGAGGATCGCGGCCGACGCGCCGTCGCCCGCCTGCACGAGCCGCGCGCGGATCGGCGGCGATGCGTCGAGCCCGCGCGCCTCGAGCGTGCGCGGCACGAGCGCCATGCGTGCCAGCACGTCGCCCTTGGTCCGCTCGCACATCTCCCACAGTCCGTTGTGCGCGGGAAAATCGCCGTACACATGCCCGAATGCCGCCAGCCGGTCGGACAGCAGCGTGAAGTGATAGGCCTCCTCGGCCGCGACCTTCAGCCAGTCCGCATAGAACGCGTCAGGCTGGCCCGCGAAGCGCCAGACCGCGTCGAGCGCCAGGTTGATCGCGTTGAATTCGATATGGGCAAGCGCGTGCAGCAGCACCGCGCGCCCCTCGGGCGAACGCATGCTGCGCCGTTCGAGCTGGCGCGGCTCGACGAGCGGCGGACAGGCAGGACGTCCGGGCAGGTCGGCCGGTTCAGGCAGCGCGAGCGACGGCGCGATCGCGGCCTGCCCGGCTCGCAGCGCATCGTGCAACGCGCGCACCCGCGCGGCCTTCGCGGCCGGTTCGGACAGGCGCAGCGCGTCGAGCGCCACGCGGCGCACACAGGCCGGCGTAGCGCCGGACGACGAAGACTCCATGCTCATAAACGGGGACACCTTGCGTACGCATCGCGGGAGCATATGCACGCGACGGTTTACAATATGCGTTTGTTCCACGGCGCCATGCGCCGGGCAAACCGGACGCGCCATTCTACCGGCGCCCATCATCGAAGAGACAAGGAGACTCCGTGACGATCTACAAACTGGGCGAGACGGCCCCGACGATCCACGAAAGCGTATTCGTCGCCGACACGGCGGCCATCATCGGCAAGGTCGTGCTCGAGGAGAACGCGAGCGTGTGGTTCGGTGCGACGATTCGCGGCGACAACGAAACCATTGCCGTCGGCGCCGGCAGCAACGTCCAGGAAGGCGCGGTCCTGCACACGGACCCGGGCTTTCCGCTGACGATTGCCGAAAACGTGACGATCGGGCACCAGGCGATGCTGCACGGCTGCACGATCGGCGAAGGTTCGCTGATCGGGATTCAGGCGGTGGTCTTGAATGGTGCGGTCATCGGCCGCAACTGTCTGGTTGGCGCAGGCGCGGTCGTGACGGAAGGCAAGACGTTCCCGGACAACTCGCTGATTCTCGGCGCACCGGCGAAAGTCGTGCGCGAGCTGTCGGCGGAAGACATCGCGCGGCTGCGCGCAAACGCGAAGACGTATGTCGAGCGGCGCGCGCATTTCAAGGAGCAACTCGTGCGGATCGGGTGATTCGCGCGGATTTCAAGGAAGAAGAGTGAGCGACCAGTTACAGAAATTCATGTTCAATGCGGCGCCCGTGCGCGGCGAGATCGTTTCGCTGCGCAATACGTGGCAGGAAGTGCTCGCCCGCCGCGACTACCCTGCCCCCGTGCGCACGGTGCTCGGCGAGATGATGGCCGCGTGCGCGCTGCTGTCCGCGAACCTGAAATTTCACGGCACCCTGATCATGCAGATCTTCGGCGACGGGCCGGTCCAGATGCTGGTCGTCCAGTGCGGTTCGGATCTGTCGATGCGGGCCACCGCGAAGTTCGCCGGCGACGCGGCGCAAACGATCGGCGACGATACCAGCTTCGCGTCGCTCGTCAACGCGAGCGGCCACGGCCGTTGCGTGATCACGCTCGACCCGGCCGACAAGCTGCCGGGCCAGCAGCCGTACCAGGGCATCGTGCCGCTGAACGGCGTCGACGGCCCGCTCGAGTCGGTGTCGCAGGTGCTCGAGCACTACATGCATCACTCGGAGCAGCTCGATACGCGGCTGTGGCTCGCGGCCGATCGCGACCGCGCGGTCGGCATGCTGTTGCAGAAGCTGCCGGGCGACGGCGGCATCGTGCCGCGCAACGCCGAAACCGATATCGACACGTGGGAGCGCGTCTGCACGCTCGGCGGCACGCTGTCCGCCAAGGAACTGCTCGAGGTCGAACCGGAAGTCGTGTTCCGCCGGCTGTTCTGGCAGGAAAACGTGCAGCACTTCGAACCGGCCGGCACGCGTTTCCAGTGCTCGTGCTCGCGCGAGAAAGTGGGCGCGATGCTGCGCATGCTCGGCCGCGATGAAGTCGACAGCGTGATCGTCGAGCGCGGCCACGTCGAGATCCACTGCGAGTTCTGCAACCAGCGCTACGAGTTCGATCCCGTCGACGTCGCGCAGTTGTTCGCAGCACCCGGCGTCGAAACCGGCATCGCGCCGGCAACCGACCAGCGTCACTGAGCGGCGCGCTCGTGCCCGCCATCCGGGCACGGGCGCATAATGACGCACGAGCGCCGCACGCACGGCTCAGGCACCGGAGGCTCGGCCTTCGGTGCACACCACTTCCCGCCGTCGGCGCGCTGCAGGAGAAACACATGAATCGCCTCCGCCCGTTTCGCACCCTCATCCTGACGAGCGTCGCCGCCGGCACGCTCGCGCTCACCGGCTGCGCGATGCCGCCGCCGACGTCCACGATCCTGAGCCGCCTGCCCGAGCCGGGCGCGTCGGGTGGCCAGCCGCCCGCGCTCTCGAGCGCCGAACGCAAGCGCTACGACGAGATCGACCAGCAGGTGCTGCGCGAACAGAACAGCGCCATCGCGGCCGAGGCAGCCGCACGCGCATGGGCGTACTACTCGCCACCGCCCGTGACCGTCTACGGCGGGTATTACGGCGGATGGGGAAATCGCTGGGGAACGGGTGTCAGCTACGGCTACCCGGGCTGGTGGTGGTGAGCGGTCAATCGATCGATTGACGACTGGCAGGAAATAAAAAAGCGCGGTATTTCCCGCGCTTTTTCAATGGGTTCGAGGTATCGCGATCAGTGATGCGCGGCCTTGCCCTTGTCGCCGCCATGATGCCGCGACGGCTTCGCAATCGACTGCGGGTTCGGCACGACACGCACCGGCGCCGCGGAGACGGTACCGCGCGTCGACGTGTTCGACGGCGTGTTGTTCAGCGGGCCTGCGGGCGCATTCGGCGACACGAACTGCACGAATACTTCGCCGTCCTTCACCATGCCCATCTCGTAGCGCGCACGCTCCTCGATGGCCGCGGTGCCGCTCTGCAGATCCTGCACTTCGCCGGCCGTGCGCTCGTTGCGCAGCTTTTCGTCCGCATTCTTCTGGAGCTGGTCGTCGAGCTGCTGACGCAATTCATGCACCCGCAGCCAGCCGCCGTGTCCCCACCATAGGGGGTACTGAATGAGCGCCAGCAAGGCAATCAGGACGACAGTGACAAGCCGCATGTAAGAGACGCAGATATAAGAAGCGCCGCTCCGCGCACGTGCACAGAGCGGCGTCGATATGACGAACCCGATAGTAGCGCGTTAGCGCAGGTTATAGAAAGCCGATTTACCCGGGTAGCTTGCGATGTCGCCGAGATCTTCCTCGATGCGCAGCAACTGGTTGTACTTCGAGATGCGGTCGCTGCGCGACAGCGAACCCGTCTTGATCTGACCGGCATTCAGGCCGACCGCGATGTCCGCGATCGTCGAATCTTCCGTTTCGCCCGAGCGGTGCGAGATCACGGCCGTGTAGCCCGCGCGCTTCGCCATTTCGATCGCCGCGAACGTTTCGGTCAGCGTACCAATCTGGTTGATCTTGATGAGGATCGAGTTCGCGATGCCCTTCTCGATGCCTTCCTTCAGGATGCGCGTGTTCGTGACGAACAGGTCGTCGCCGACCAGCTGCACCTTCTTGCCGAGGCGGTCGGTCAGCAGCTTCCAGCCTTCCCAGTCGCTTTCGTGCATGCCGTCCTCGATCGACACGATCGGGAACTTGTCGGCGAGCGTCGCGAGGTAGTCGGTGAATTCGGCCGACGACAGTTGCAGGCCTTCGCCCGCGAGCTGGTACTTGCCGTCGTGGTAGAACTCGGATGCCGCGCAGTCGAGCGCGAGCAGCACGTCTTCGCCCGCGCGGTAGCCGGCCTTCTCGATCGCCTGCAGGATCGTCGACAGGCACTCGTCGTTGCTGCCGAAGTTCGGTGCGAAGCCGCCTTCGTCGCCGACTGCCGTGCTCATGCCGCGGTCGCTCAGGATCTTCTTCAGCGCGTGGAACACTTCCGCGCCGCAACGCAGGGCTTCACGGAACGTCGGCTGGCTGACCGGGACGATCATGAATTCCTGGATGTCGAGGCTGTTGTTCGCGTGCGCGCCGCCGTTGACGATGTTCATCATCGGCACCGGCAGCTGCATCGCGCCCGAGCCGCCGAAGTAGCGGTACAGCGGCAGGCCTGCCTCTTCGGCAGCGGCCTTCGCGACGGCCATCGACACGGCCAGCATCGCGTTCGCGCCGAGACGCGACTTGTTGTCGGTGCCGTCCAGCTCGAGCAGCGTCTTGTCGAGGAACGCCTGTTCCGACGCGTCGAGGCCCATGATGGCTTCGGAGATTTCGGTATTGATGTGCTCGACTGCCTTCAGCACGCCCTTGCCGTTGTAGCGGCCGGCTTCGCCGTCGCGCAGTTCGATCGCTTCACGCGAGCCGGTGGACGCGCCCGACGGCACCGCCGCGCGGCCCATCGTGCCCGATTCGAGCAGCACGTCGCATTCGACGGTGGGGTTGCCGCGCGAATCCAGAATCTCGCGGCCGATGATATCTACGATGGCACTCATGGGTTTCCTCTGAGAATGACGATGGATTCTTCAAACTGCGACGGCGCGCACGCCTGAACCGCTTTCGCTACAGACGCGCGAAGCCGTCGCAAGGTTCATTCGATCTTTAATTGAAATCGTTTTCCAGGAACGGATTGCGCTTCACCGCCTGGTCGAGCGTGACCAGCGTCTCCAGCAGCGCACCCATCCGGTTCAGCGGCACCGCGTTCGGGCCGTCCGACTTCGCTTCCGCCGGATTCGGGTGCGTTTCCATGAAGAGGCCGGCGACACCCGTCGCGACCGCCGCACGCGCGAGCACCGGCACGAATTCTCGCTGGCCGCCCGAGCTCGTGCCCTGCCCGCCCGGCAACTGCACCGAGTGGGTCGCGTCGAACACGACCGGCGCGTTCGTCTCGCGCATGATCGCGAGCGAACGCATGTCCGACACGAGATTGTTGTAGCCGAACGAGACGCCGCGCTCGCACGCCATGAAGCGGTCTTCCGACAGCCCCGCTTCACGTGCCGCGTCGCGCGCCTTGTCGATCACGTTCTTCATGTCGTGCGGCGCGAGGAACTGGCCCTTCTTGATGTTGACGGGCTTGCCCGAGCGTGCGCACGCGTGGATGAAGTCTGTCTGGCGGCACAGGAACGCCGGCGTCTGCAGCACGTCGACGACCGACGCGACCTGCTCGATCTCGTCGATCGAATGCACGTCGGTCAGCACCGGCAGGCCGAGCTGGCGCTTCACCTCGGACAGGATCCGCAGGCCTTCGTCCATTCCGAGGCCACGGAACGACTTGCCCGAACTGCGGTTCGCCTTGTCGTAGGACGACTTGTAGATGAACGGAACGTTCAGCTTCTCGCAGATCTCCTTCAGGCGGCCCGCCGTGTCGATCGTCATTTGCTCCGATTCGACGACGCAGGTACCCGCGATCAGGAAGAAAGGCTTGTCGAGACCGACCTCGAAATCGCACAGCTTCATGCTTTACACTCCGGGCGCTTGCTTGTTGGCCAGCGCAGCTTCGACGAACGACTTGAAGAGGGGATGACCGTCACGCGGCGTGGACGTGAATTCCGGGTGGAACTGGACGCCGACGAACCACGGGTGCATCGAACGCGGCAGCTCCATCATTTCCGGCAGATCCTCGCTCGGGGTACGGGCGCTGATGATAAGGCCGCCGGCTTCGAGCTGGGGCACGAAGCGGTTATTGACTTCATAACGGTGGCGATGGCGTTCGTTCACGTCCTTGCCATAGATTTCTTCCGCCATCGTGCCCGGCTTGATCGGGCAGCGCTGCGAACCGAGGCGCATCGTGCCGCCGAGGTCGGATTCCTCGGTGCGCGTCTCGACCTTGCCGTCGCGGTCATACCACTCGGTGATCAGCGCGACCACGCGTTCCGGCGTGTCCGGCTCGAATTCCGTGCTGTTCGCCTGCTTCAGGCCGACGACGTCGCGCGCGAATTCGATCACCGCGAGCTGCATGCCGAGGCAGATGCCGAGATACGGCACCTTGGCTTCGCGCGCGTAGCGGATCGCCGCAATCTTGCCTTCCGTGCCGCGACGGCCGAAACCACCCGGCACCAGCACGGCGTCGAGATGCTTCAGGCTGTCGACACCGTTCGCCTCGATCTCTTCCGAGTCGATGTACTCGATGTTGACCTTGGTCGACGTGTGCAGCGATGCGTGGCGCAGCGCCTCGATCAGCGACTTGTACGACTCGGTCAGGTCGACGTACTTGCCGACCATGCCGATCGTCACTTCGTGCTTCGGGTTCTCGAGCTTCTCGACGAGCGCCGACCACATGCTCAGGTCGGCGTCCTTCGGCGACAGCTTCAGTTCCTCGCAGATGATGCGGTCGAGGCCCTGGTCGTGCAGCATCTGCGGAATCTTGTAGATGCTGTCGGCGTCCCACACCGAGATCACGGCGTCTTCCGGCACGTTCGAGAACATCGAGATCTTCTTCGATTCGTCGTCGGGGATGCGGCGGTCGGCACGGCACAGCAGCACGTGCGGCAGGATGCCGATCTCGCGCAGCTTCTGCACGCTGTGCTGGGTCGGCTTCGTCTTCAGCTCGCCGGCCGTCGCGACGTACGGCACCAGCGTCAGGTGCACGAAGCACGCGCTGTTGCGACCGAGACGCAGGCTCATCTGGCGCGCAGCCTCGAGGAACGGCAGCGACTCGATGTCGCCGACCGTGCCGCCGATCTCGACGATCGCGACATCCGGCTCACCGCAGGTGGCCGACGCGGCCCCGCGCTCGATGAACGCCTGGATTTCGTTCGTGATGTGCGGAATGACCTGCACGGTCTTGCCGAGATAGTCGCCGCGGCGTTCCTTGCGGATCACCGATTCGTAGATCTGGCCGGTCGTGAAGTTGTTGGCCTTGCGCATCTTCGTGCTGATGAAGCGCTCATAGTGGCCGAGGTCGAGGTCGGTCTCCGCTCCGTCTTCCGTCACGAACACTTCGCCGTGCTGGAACGGGCTCATCGTGCCGGGGTCGACGTTGATGTACGGATCGAGTTTGAGGAGGGTGACTTTCAGACCGCGCGATTCTAGGATCGCGGCGAGGGAAGCGGCGGCAATACCCTTGCCAAGGGAAGAAACTACGCCGCCGGTGACGAAAACATATTTGGTCATCGCTGGATGCTCGCGGGAAAAACGGATTATACCGTAAAGCCCGCCCTTCTCTCAGCAATTGGCGCGATGATCGCGCCCTTTCGCGCCGACCCGCGCCAGCCGAGCGCGCCGGGGCAAACCGGCCGGCCGGTCGACGCGCGGCGGCCCGCGCGACGCGTCAGGCGCGCTTCGCGAGCGGCGCGCTGACCTGCGAAACGCCGCCCTCCTCCGCCTTCAGCGAATTCAGCATCCGCTGCAATGCGCGGGCGGTCTCGAGCGGCCGCTCCATCGGGAACAGGTGACTGCCTTCGAGCCACTCGACGCGGCCGCGCGCCGCGCGCCGCGTCGCGTCGAGCCCGACCTGCCGCACCTCGCGCGAACGCGTGCCGGCCAGGAAGCCGAGCGGCACCGGTGCGCCGTGCGCGAGCCGCGGGCCGATCGTGTGCGGCAGTGTACGGTAGATCAGATACTCGACCTGGCGGTCGAACGCCAACGCCCGCTCGCCGTCGGCGCCGGCCTGCGGAATCCCGTAGTCGATGTAGTCGGCCAGCATCCGTTCGTCCCAGCGCGCGAACGCCGGCTTCTCGCGGAAGTGCCGCCAGACTTCGTCGCGGCTGACCCAGCGCGTGCGCCGGTTGCGCGTCGCGGCGGCCGGCGACAGCCGCTCGTCGAGCCCTGCCCACTGGCTCGCGCGCAGTGCGCCGGCACGCCAGCCCGCGATGATCGGCGAATCGATCATCACGACGCCGCGCACCCATTGCGGCTTCTTCAGCGCGGCCATCAGCGACAGGTAGCCGCCGAGCGAATGGCCGACGAGCCATACCGGGCGCTCGTAGCGCCTGCCGATGTCGTCGAGCAGCTGCTCGACGAGGTGCGGCCAGTCGCGCGTCACCGGATAGCGGCGGTCGTGGCCGATCCGTTCGATGTAGCGCAGCTCGTAGTCGTCGGCCAGTTCGGCGAAGATCGTCCGATACGTCGACGCCGGGAAGCCGTTCGCATGCGAGAAGTGGAGGATGTCCTTCAAACGCCGTTGTCTCCTTTGTCGACGAGAGTTAGTGCTTTAGCACTTACTCTCGTCCCATGCTTCGCGGTCGACGAGAGTGGATGCCTGAGCACTTGCTCTCGTCCCATGCTTCGCGATCGACGGGAGTGGGTGCCTGAGCACTTGCTCCCGTCCCGTGCTTCGCGGTCGACGAGAGTGGGTGCCTGAGCACTTGCTCCCGTCCCGTGCTTCGCGGTCGACCGGAGTGGGTGCTTCGTCACTGCTCCGCTCCCGTGCTTCATTTTCTACCGGGCCCTGCTTCGGCACTTTACCCGCCGGCCCCGCGTTTTCTTGCCTGATACGCCGGCCTTCGCCGCACTCACCGGCCCATCCAGTACCGGCGCCGCTCGTCGCGATAACGCACGAATGCGAACCCGCCATCGGCCGGCGCGACGTCGAACCGTATGGCGCCGTCGCGATCGGTGCGCGGCAGCGGAATCCCGCGCGCCTCGTAGCGTGCGAGGACGCTCCGGTGCGGATGCCCGAAACGATTGCGATAGCCTACAGGAAATACCGCGACGCGCGGCCCGACCGAATCGAGGAAAGGCTCGACCGACGACGTACGGCTACCGTGGTGCGGCACGACCAGGATCTGGGCGGCCAGCGCGTCGCGCGCGGCGCTCACGAGCCGGCGTTCGGCGGGCGCTTCGATGTCGCCCGTCAGCAGCGCGGACGTCCCGCCCGCATCGATGCGCAGCACGCACGACTGCCCGTTCGACGAACCCGTGTCCGGGCCGCTCGACGGCCAGAGCATCGTGAACACGACACCGTCCCAGGTCCAGCGCTGCCCGGCCGCGCACGGCAGCCGGTCGGCCACGCCGGCAGCCGTCGCATCGCGCCACAGTCCGCTCTTTGGCGGAACGCCCGCCAGCAACTGGCGCACGTCGGCGGCCGCATAGACGGCCGGTGCGCCGCCCGTGTGGTCGGCATGCGCGTGACTGAGCACGAGCGAATCGATCACCGCGATGCCGCGCGAGCGCAATGCCGGCGCGACGATCCGCGCACCGGCATGCGTCGACTCCGCGCCCGGCCCCGCATCGAACAGCAAGGTCCGCCGCGCGGTTTCAACCAGCACCGACGCGCCCTGCCCGACGTCCAGCACGGTCAGCCTGAAACCGCCCGGCAGCGGCGTGTCGGGCGCCGGCGCAACGAGCGGCAGCCACGTGAGCGGCGCCGCCCAGCGCAACGGCCAGCCGCGCGGCATCAGCGCCCACACGACACCCACGCAGGCCAGCGCGAGCACCGGCCACTCGGGCATCGGCAGCCAGAACACGCCAGCCGGCCAGTCGGCGAGGTGCTCGAGCAACGTCATCATCGGTTCGAGCGCCGCGTGCGCGAGCCGAAACGCATACGCGTCGAGTGGCGCGGGCAGCGCGATGCCGGCCAGCACGACCGGCGTCACGACCGAGCTGACCCACGGAATCGCGAATGCATTGCCGAACGGGCCCGACAGCGAAATCTGCGCAAACCAGGCGGCCGTGAGCGGCGCGAGGCCGATCGTCACCGCGTACTGCACGCGCGTGGCCTCGGCGAGACGACGTCCCGCGCGCATGCCCCACGCGCCCAACCGGCTCGACAGGCCGACCACGCCGCCGCCCTCGTCGCCTTCCGCGTTCGCCTCCCGCACCGCGCGCCAGCCAGCAACCGCCAGCAGGATCACGGCGACCGCACCGAACGACAGCCAGAACCCGGCCGACAGCACCGCCCACGGATCGGCCAGCAGCACGCCGCCGAGCGCCGTGCACAGCACCGCCGACGTCGGCACGCTGCGTCCGGCCAGATACGCGATGCCACCGCCCGCGATCATCCACCACGCGCGCTGCGCCGGCACGTTGAAGCCGGCGAGCGCCGCATAACCGGCCGCGGCCACCAGGGCGGCAAGCGCGGCCGCGTACTGCGCAGGCAACACGAGCGCCGCGGCCCGCGCGCGCCAGCGCAGCTGGCGCCAGACCATCGACACGAGCCCGCCCGCGATCGCGCCGACCAACCCGACATGCAGGCCGGAAATCGCGATCAGGTGGCTCGTGCCGGTGTTGCGCAGGACGCGCCAGTCGTCGTCGCCGATGCCCGACTGGTCGCCGATCGCCAGCGCGGCGACGATGCCGCGATGCGCCGCGTCGACACCGAGCGTCTCGCCGATACGGGCCCGCAGCGCGTCGCGCAGTCGATCGATCGTCGCACGCCATCCCGATGCGCGCGCGTCGAGCAATGCCGCCCGCCGTGGTGTGCTGATGTACCCGATGGCACGAATGCCCGCCGCGAGCCACGCCGCCTCGCTGTCGCGCACGCCGGGATTGGCCTCCGCATGCGGCCGCTTCAGGCGCACGACGAAACGCCAGCGCTGTGCGGCGCGCAGGTCGGGCAGCGCTTCGCGTGTCGCGGGCCTGCCGTACGTGCGCCACGACAGCCGGATCAACGGCGGAAAACTGGTCAGCCCCGCATCGTTCGACTCGACCGCGAACAGCAGCCGCGCGCCGCGCTCGTCGACGACGGGCAGCCCCCTGATCACGCCCGTGACGACGATGTCGCGCCCTTCCCATTCCGCCGGCAGGCTGTCGCCCAGCCGCCATTCGGCGCGCACGGCCGCGTAGCCGAATCCCGCGACGCAGGCCGCGAGCGCGCACAGCATCCAGCCGAGTGCGGCCGTCGTACGCGTACGCCGTCGACGCATGCACCACGCACCCAGCGCCGCGCATCCGGCGAGCATGGCCGCCCCGGCCACCCATGCGATCGCACCCGGCAACGCCGCCTGCCGCTGCAGCACGACGACGCCGAGCGCGAACGCGATCCACGCCACGCGCATTCCACCTCCTCGTCGACCTGGCGCCGCGATGACGAATGCGGCGCCTTCCGGCAACGATTATGCGGACGAAAGTGCGAGTCGCGGCAGCGCGGCGAGCGCGTTAGCCGAAGTGCATAGGGACACGGCACCGGCGTCGAGCCCGCGAAGTTCGGCGAGCACGTCGCCGATGCGCGGCACCTGGTCGGGCGTGTTGCGGGACTTGTACGCCCATTCGGGCGCGATGTCGGGGGCGTCGGTCTCGACGACGAGCGCGTCGAGCGGTAACTCCGTCGCAAGGCGGCGGATCTGCAGCGCACGCGTGAACGTCACGTTGCCGCCGAAGCCAAGGTGCAGCCCTTGCGCGAGATACGCTTCGGCCTGCTGGAAACTGCCGTTGAACGCATGCGCGATGCCGCGCCGCACGCCGAAACGGCGCAGCCCGGCGAGCACGCGGTCCTGCGACTTGCGCACGTGACACAGCACGGGCAGGTCGAATTCGCGCGCCAGCTTGAGCTGCCCCTGATAGAAGAACTGCTGCCGGTCTTCGTCGAGCCCCGGCACGAAATAGTCGAGGCCGATCTCGCCGATCGCGACGAAGCGCGGATCGTCGAGGCTCGCCTCGATTTCCATGCGCAGGCGGTCGAGATCCTCGTCACGCGCCTGCGGCGTATACATAGGATGGATGCCGAGCGCATAGACGGCGCCCGGCGTGCGTTGCGCGAGTTCGCGCACCGTCGTGAAGTTGTCGCGCCCGATGCTCGGGATCACGATGCGCGACACGCCGGCCGCGCGCGCCGCGTGCGCGACCGCGTCGCGGTCGGCGTCGAACTCGGCGGCATCGAGATGGCAGTGCGTGTCGATCCACATGGCGGCAGTCCTGCGCCCTCGCACCGCGCCGGGACGCACCCGGCAGCAGCCCGAAAGCGTTCGCTTCTTACACCGGCAACGCCGGCTCCTCGTACAGCACGCCGTCGCGCAACCGCATGATGCGGTCGCAGCGCGCGGCGAGATCGGGATCGTGCGTGACGATCACGAAGCTCGTTTCGAGCGTCTCGGACAGTTCGAGCATCAGGTTGAACACCGTGTCGGCCGTCGTACCGTCGAGGTTGCCGGTCGGCTCGTCGGCGAGCACGCACGCGGGTTTCGTGACCAGCGCACGCGCGATCGCGACGCGCTGCCGCTCGCCGCCCGACAGCTCGCCCGGCCGGTGCTTCGCGCGCGGGCCGAGACCGACGCGCTCGAGCATCGTCTGCGCCTCGGCACGCGCGGCCTCGGTCGTCATCCGGCGGATGCGCAGCGGCATCGCGACGTTGTCGAGCGCGGTGAATTCGGGCAGCAGGTGATGGAACTGATAGACGAAACCGAGCGCACGATTGCGCAGCTCGTTGCGCTCGCGCTCGGCGAGTTGCGTAAACGGCTTGCCGAGCAGCGACACCTCGCCCGCGCTCGGCTCGTCGAGCCCGCCGAGCACGTGCAGCAGCGTACTTTTGCCGGAGCCCGACGCGCCGACGACCGCGAGCTTCTCGCCGCGCCGCACCGTCAGCTCGGTATTGTTGAGCACCTGCACGTTGAAGCCGCCCTGCACGAACGCCTTCGTGATCCCGCGCGCCTGAAGCACGTATTCCTGCATACCAGCCGAATCCTGTCTGTTGTGTTGTCGTGAATCCGCCAATGCGGTCGCGCGGTCATTCATAACGGAGCGCCTCCGCCGGCTTCACCTTCGCGCCGCGCCAGCTCGGGTAGAGCGTCGCGACGGCCGACAGCGCGAACGCGATCAGCCCGATCCGGATCACGTCGCTCGCGACGAGTTCGGACGGCAGCTCGCTGATGAAGTACACCGACGGCGGCAGGAACTGCACGCCGAACAGGTGCTCGATCATCGGGATCAGCCACGGGATGCTCCACGCGATCAGGCAGCCGAGCGCGACGCCCGACGCGGTGCCGACGAAGCCGATCGTCACGCCCTGCACGACGAAGATCTTCATGATCGACCCCGGCTGCGCGCCGAGCGTGCGCAGGATCGCGATGTCGGCCTGCTTGTTGGTCACCGTCATCACGAGCGACGACACGAGGTTGAACGCGGCCACCGCGATGATCAGCGTGAGGATGATGAACATCATCCGCTTCTCGATCTGCACGGCCGAGAACCAGGTCTTGTTCTGCTGGGTCCAGTCGCGGATGTACAGGCTGCCCGACAGCGTATGCGACAGCTCGACCGCCACGTCCGGCGCCTTTTGCATGTCCTTCAGACGCAGCCGCACGCCGGTCGGTGCGACCATCCGGAACAGCGCCTCGGCGTCGCGAATGTTGATCATCGCGAGCGTGCTGTCGTATTCGTAGTGGCCCGACTCGAATACGCCGACGACCGTAAACTGCTTCAGGCGCGGCATCATGCCGGCCGGCGTGATCGACCCTTCCGGCGCGACCAGCGTGACCTTGTCGCCGACCGTCACGCCGAGGTTGCCGGCGAGCGCATCGCCAAGCACGATGCCGAACTGACCCGGCACGAGCGCGGCGAGTTGGCCGGCCTTCATGTCCTTGCCGATGTCCGACACCTGCGGCTCGAGTGTCGGCTCGACGCCACGCAGCATCACGCCGCTCACCGCGTCCTGGCGCGTGAGCAGCGCCTGCGCGTCGACGTACGGCGCCGCGCCGATCACCGACGGATTGCGGCGCGCTTCCTGCGCGGTCAGTTGCCAGTCGGGCATCGAGCCCGTCGGCGAGAACACCTCGACGTGCGCGAGCACCGACAGCATGCGATCGCGCACTTCCTTCTGGAAGCCGTTCATCACCGACAGCACGACGATCAGCGCCGCGACACCGAGCGCGATCCCGAGCATCGACACGAGCGCGATGAAGGAAATGAAGCCGTTGCCGGTCGTGCGTTTGCCGGCGCGCGTGTAGCGCCAGCCGATCTGCCATTCGTACGGAAGTTTCAAGCGAATCCTTTCTGCTGGTTACGGCGGGGAGGCGCCCCGCGGCCGGCCCGCCACCCGGTGGCGGCCACCGGCCCGGGCACGGTCGAAAAACGGCCGCCGGACGCAAACGGGCCGTCAGCCGGCCCGATCACGCGCGCAGTTTGCCATACAATGCGCACCATCATGCACGACCGACGCCTCCATTTTCTCGTTCCGTTCGCGCTGCCGTCGGCGGCCGATGCGGCCTCGTCCCTGCACACGCTGGACAGCCCCGCGCTCGAAAAGTTGCTCGCCCGCGCCAGCCTCGTCGAGCGCGTGGCCGGCGAGGACTTCCAGCGCACACTGCCGCACGAGCGCTGGCTGGCCCGCCAGTTCGGCGCGACCCAGGGCAACGCCGCGGACGAGGCGCCGCTCGCGCCCTACATGTTGCTGGCGGATGGCGGCGATCCCGGCACGCAAGCGTGGGCGTGCGTCGAGCCCGTGCACGTCGAAATCGCCCACGATCACCTGGTGCTCGTCGACCCGGCCGCCCTCGCGCTCGACGAAGGTGACGCAGCCGCGCTGCTCGCGGTCGCGCGACCGCTGATCGAGGAGCTCGGCGTGCGGCTCGAAGCGCCGAACCCGGCGCGCTGGTACCTGTCGAGCGACCAGCTCGCCCGGCTGGCCGGCGCCGCGCCGCTGCGCGCAAGCGGCCGCAACATCGAGATCTGGCTGCCGCACGAAGCCCACACCGGCGAACGCTCGCGGATGTGGATGAAACTGCAGAACGAAGTGCAGATGGCGTGGTTTCAGCACCCGGTCAACGACGCTCGCGAAGCGCGCGGGCTGCCGGCCGTCAATTCGATCTGGTTCCATGCACAGGGCACGCTGAAGCCGGTCGGCAAGCCGTTCGCGCGCGTGCTGTCCGCGTCGCCCGCGGCGCTCGGCCTCGCGCGCGCCGCGCAAACCGAAGCCGGCAGCCCGCCCGCGACGTTCGACGCGCTGCCCGCCGCCGACGGCACAACGCTCGTCGAACTGCCGGCGCTGACCACGCCGTTCATCGAGCAGGACTGGGCGCGCTGGCACGACGGGCTCGTCGCGCTCGAGCGCGACTGGTTCGCACCGGCCCTCGCCGCGCTGCGGAACGGCGCGTTGTCGAGCGTCGATGTCACGCTGTGCGGCGACACGAGCTCCGTGACGCTGCACGCGACGCGCGGCGACCTGCGCAAGTTCTGGCGCCGCCGCGCGCTCGCCTCCCTGTTCGAATAACCCACCCACTGCGTATGACCCGGATCGTTACCCGCCCCGTCGCGCCCGCCGACGCCGAAGTGCTCGCGCGCCACGGCCTGCACCCCGTTCTCGCGCGCCTGTATGCGTCGCGCGGCGTGCAGTCGCCCGCCGACATCGAGACTGCACTTGCGCGCCTCGTCCCGCCCACCGAACTGAAGGGCTGCGCCGATGCGGCGTCGCTGCTCGCCGACGCGATCGCCGACAAGCGACGCCTGCTCGTCGTCGCCGACTATGACTGCGACGGCGCGACCGCCTGCGCGGTCGCGGTGCGCGGCCTGCGGATGTTCGGCGCGCAGATCGACTACCTGGTGCCGAACCGCTTCGAATACGGCTACGGCCTCACGCCCGAAATCGTCGAACTCGCCGCCGCGCGCAAGCCCGACCTGCTGATCACCGTCGACAACGGGATCGCCAGCGTCGCGGGCGTCGAAGCCGCGAACGCCCGCGGCATCGACGTGCTCGTGACCGACCACCACCTGCCCGGCGACGCACTGCCCACGGCCCGCGCGATCGTCAACCCGAACCAGCCCGGCTGCGCGTTCCCGAGCAAGCACCTCGCCGGCGTCGGCGTGATGTTCTACGTGCTGCTCGCGCTGCGCGCCGAGCTGCGCCGCCGCGGCGCATTCGCGAGCAAGGAAGCCGAGCCGCGCCTCGACGGGCTGCTCGACCTCGTCGCGCTCGGCACCGTCGCCGACGTCGTGCGGCTCGACGGCAACAACCGCGTGCTGGTCGCGCAGGGGCTGCAACGCATCCGCAACGGCCGCATGCAGCCGGGCATCGCCGCACTGTTCCGTGCCGCCGCGCGTGAAGCGCGCACCGCGTCGGGCTTCGACCTCGGCTTCGGCCTCGGCCCGCGCCTGAACGCCGCCGGGCGGCTGTCCGACATGTCGCTCGGCATCGAGTGCCTGATCACCGACGACATCGGCCGCGCGTGGGACCTCGCGCAGCAGCTCGACGGGATGAACCGCGAACGCCGCGAGATCGAGGCCGGCATGCAGCAGCAGGCGCTCGCCGATCTCGCCGACGTCGACCCGGCCGACGCGTGCACGATCACGCTGTTCAATCCCGAGTGGCACCAGGGTGTGATCGGCATCGTCGCCGGCCGGCTCAAGGAAAAATTCCACCGCCCGTCGTTCACGTTCGCGCACGCCGACGAGGAAGGCAAGCGGGTCAAGGGTTCGGGCCGGTCGATCGCCGGCTTCCACCTGCGCGACGCGCTCGACCTCGTGTCGAAGCGCGAACCGGACCTGATCGTCGCATTCGGCGGCCATGCGATGGCGGCCGGACTCACGCTCGACACCGAGAACGTGCCGCGCTTCGCGGCCGCGTTCGAGGCCGTCGCGCGCGAATGGCTGTCCGACGACGCGCTCGCCCGCGTGATCGAGACCGACGGCGAACTCGAGGACGCGTACTTCACGCCGCAGTTCGTCGGCCTGCTCGACGAGGCCGTGTGGGGGCAAGGTTTTCCGGCCCCGCTTTTCTCGGGCGAATTCGACGTCGTGTCGCAGTCGCTCGTGAAGGAGAAGCACCTGAAGCTGCAGCTTGCGCGCGGCCGCCAGCGCTTCAATGCGATCTGGTTCAACCACACCGAACCGCTGCCCGAGAGCGCGCTGGTCGCGTACCGGCTCGTCGCCGACACGTGGAACGGCGTCACGCGCGTCCAGCTGATCGTCGAGCACGCAGCCGGCTGAGCGCGCGCCAACCGGCCCGCTGCCGCGCCCGCCCCGGCATGCGCGCCGCGCCGGATGGCGCCGCGGCACACGTGCGCGCACCGTTTGCGTCACCGGGCAACCCTGCCGATCGGCTATAATTCCGCTTTTTTACGAAGCAAGAATAGCGAACGATCATGGAAGCGGAACGTCTCAACGCGATCGAAAGCTCCCTGCTCGACCTGCGCAACCGCGCGGGCGAGCTTCGGGGGTATCTTTGACTACGACGCCAAAGCTGCGCGTCTGACCGAAGTCAACAAGGAACTCGAAGACCCGAACGTCTGGAACGATTCGAAGAACGCCCAGGCGCTCGGTCGCGAGAAGAAGCTGCTCGAAGGCGTCGTCACGACGCTCACCGCGCTGGATGGCGACCTGCGCGACGCGCTCGACCTGTTCGAGCTGGCGCGCGAGGAAGGTGACGAGGACACGCTCCTCGCGTCGGAAGAAGACGCCGCGAAGCTCGAAGCGCGTGTCGGCGACATCGAGTTCCGCCGGATGTTCTCGAACCCGGCTGACCCGAACAACTGCTTCATCGACATCCAGGCCGGCGCCGGCGGCACCGAGGCGTGCGACTGGGCATCGATGCTGCTGCGCCAGTACCTGCGCTACTGCGAGCGCAAGGGCTTCAAGGCCGAGGTGCTCGAAGAGTCCGACGGCGACGTCGCCGGCATCAAGAACGCGACGGTCAAGGTCACGGGCGAATACGCATACGGCTTCCTGCGCACCGAAACGGGCATCCACCGCCTCGTGCGCAAATCGCCGTTCGACTCGTCGGGCGGCCGCCACACGTCGTTCTCGTCGGTGTTCGTCTATCCGGAAATCGACGACTCGATCGAAGTCGAGATCAACCCGGCCGACCTGCGCATCGACACGTACCGCGCATCGGGCGCGGGCGGTCAGCACATCAACAAAACCGACTCCGCGGTGCGGATCACGCACATGCCGACCGGTATCGTCGTGCAGTGCCAGAACGACCGCTCGCAGCACCGCAATCGCGCAGAAGCGATGGCGATGCTGAAGTCGCGCCTGTACGAAGTCGAGATGCGCAAGCGCCAGGCCGAACAGGACAAGCTCGAATCGAGCAAGACCGATGTGGGCTGGGGCCACCAGATCCGCTCGTACGTGCTCGACCAGAGCCGCGTGAAGGACTTGCGTACGAACGTCGAAATGAGCAACACGCGTGCGGTGCTCGACGGCGATCTCGACGACTTCATCAGCGCCAGCCTCAAACAGGGCGTGTAAGCGCCGCGGCGCGGCCTGGCCCGCGCCGCCCTTCCCGTTTGCGTTGCCGCACCCACTCCGAATTCCGACCATCATGACCGAACCGACCCAAACGCAGCCCGCCGTCACGGCGGACGAAAACCAGATCATCGCCGAGCGCCGCGAGAAGCTGCGCGCCCTGCGCGAGCAAGGCGTCGCCTACCCGAACGATTTCCGGCCCGAGCACCACGCAGCCGACCTGCAGGCGAAATTCGCCGAGTCGGACAAAGCCGCGCTCGAAGCGAACCCGGTCGAGGTGTCGGTGGCCGGCCGCATGATGCTCAAGCGCGTGATGGGCAAGGCGAGCTTCGCGACGGTGCAGGACGGTTCGGGCCAGATCCAGTTCTTCGTGACGCCCAACGACGTCGGCGCCGAAACCTACGACGCATTCAAGAAGTGGGACCTCGGCGACATCGTCGCCGCGCGCGGCGTGCTGTTCCGTACCAACAAGGGCGAGCTGTCGGTCCAGTGCAAGGAGCTGCGCCTGCTGTCGAAGGCGCTGCGTCCGCTGCCGGACAAGTTCCACGGCCTGTCCGACCAGGAAATGCGCTACCGCCAGCGCTACGTCGACCTGATCGTCACGCCGGAAACGCGCGACACGTTCCGCGCCCGCACGAAGACGATCGCGTCGATCCGCAAGTTCATGGACAACGCCGAGTTCATGGAAGTCGAAACGCCGATGCTGCACCCGATCCCGGGCGGCGCGGCGGCGAAGCCGTTCGTCACGCATCACAATGCGCTCGACATGCAGATGTTCCTGCGCATCGCGCCGGAGCTGTACCTGAAGCGCCTGATCGTCGGCGGCTTCGAGCGCGTGTTCGAGATCAACCGCAACTTCCGGAACGAAGGCGTGTCGCCGCGTCACAACCCGGAATTCACGATGATGGAGTTCTACGCCGCGTACACCGACTACCGCTGGCTGATGGACTTCACCGAGCAACTGATCCGCCAGGCGGCAATCGATGCGCTCGGCACCGCGACGATCCAGTATCAAGGCCGTGAGCTCGACCTCGCGAAGCCGTTCCATCGCCTGACGATCACGCAGGCGATCCAGAAGTACGCACCGGACTACACCGCCGGCCAGCTGTCGGACGACGCGTTCCTGCGCACCGAACTGAAGCGCTTCGGCGTCGACGTGTCGCAGCCGGCGTTCCTGAACGCGGGCATCGGCGCGCTGCAGCTCGCGCTGTTCGAGGAAACGGCCGAAGCGCAGCTATGGGAACCGACGTTCATCATCGACTACCCGGTCGAGGTGTCGCCGCTCGCACGCGCATCGGATACGGTGCCGGGCATCACCGAGCGCTTCGAGCTGTTCATGACGGGCCGCGAAATCGCGAACGGCTTCTCGGAGCTGAACGATCCGGAAGACCAGGCCGCACGCTTCAAGAAGCAGGTCGAGCAGAAGGATGCAGGCGACGAGGAGGCGATGTTCTTCGACGCCGACTACATCCGCGCGCTCGAGTACGGGATGCCTCCGACCGGCGGCTGCGGGATCGGCATCGACCGTCTCGTGATGCTGCTGACCGACAGCCCGACGATCCGCGACGTGCTGCTGTTCCCCCACCTGCGCCGCGAAGACTGATCGCCGCGCCCGCGTGTGCGCCGCGCCCTGCGGCGCGCACGCGTCAGCTTTGTAACGACGCGTAAATCCCATCAGCCCGCGTTCGCCGGCTTTCGATCCTACCCCGTTTTATTCCCTCGTCGCGACGGCCTTCTCCGGGTTTTCCCTGTCACGACCGCCAGCGCCCCGCTGCAATTCGTTACACCTTGATACGGTGCGCCGCACGCCGCTGGACGACACTCCTGTTGCGTCACCACGCATGACCACGGGACCAGAACCAGGCGCAGGAACGCCCGGTCTGCTCGCTCCCGAGCGTGGGATCCTGCCCGGCCCGCAGCGCCGACCCGGATCGACATCGGAGAAAAAAATGGACAACCAGAATCAGACCACGCCGCAAAAGCAACGCCTCCACCCGCTCATCGCCACCGCAGCCGGCGCCGTCATCGTCGCCAGCCTCGCGGCGACGGCCGCGATCACGGGCGTGTTCCCGAAGGCGAGCAGCAGCAACGCACAGAACGGCCAGACCCAGGCTGCGCTGATCGCATCGCAGCCGGCCGTCGATACGGCTGCGGCCGCCAGTGCGGCATTGGCCGCGCAAGCACAGCAGCAGGCAGCCGAACAGGCCGCCGCGCAGCAGAAGGCTGCCGTCGCACAGGCCGAGCCGAAGCCCGCGCCGCGTCCGGCAGCGCCGGTGCACCGCCGTCATGCGACGGCACCGCAGCCGCCGCAATACGCGCAACAGCCGTCGGCGCCGGCCCAGACCTACTGCCAGAGCTGCGGCACGGTCGTCGCGATTTCGCAGACGCGCACGCCGGGCCAGAGTTCGGGGATCGGCGCCGTGGGCGGCGCTGCGGCCGGCGGCCTGCTCGGCAACCAGTTCGGTCACGGCAACGGCCGCACCGCGATGACGATCATCGGCGCGCTGGGCGGCGGTCTCGCCGGCAACCAGGTCGAGAAGCAGGTGCGCGCGGAAACCGACTATCAGGTGCAAGTGCAGATGGAGAGCGGCGCGACGCGCACGTTCACGTACCACAACCCGCCGCCGTTCGGCCAGGGCCAGCGCGTGCGGATCGAGAACGGCACGCTGGTCGGCGCGTAATCGCCTGATCGCATCGGTGCCCCCTGCCCGCGTGTCGTACGCGGGCAAGCGGCCTGAAAACAAAAACGGCTCGTGAGCAGGTGCTCACGAGCCGTTTTTCATTGGTGCCGTACGCGCCAGTGCGGCACACGCGGTGCCCGGTCGGTCAGTCCTCGTCGTCGAAATCCGATTCGTCGATCCAGTGTGCCTGGATCGCTTCGAGGATCTTCTCGCCGGAGTGCTTGGGATCGTCGTCGAAGCCGTCGAGTTCGAGCACCCACTGTCGCAGGTCGACGAAGTTGATCCGCTGCGGGTCGATGTCCGGGTGCTTGTCCGCCAGCGCAATGGCTATTTCACGCGAATCGGTCCATTTCATCGCCTGCCTCCGGTTTAGGTCAGTGGTTTTCCTTCGCGTGGTTGATCGAGTACTTCGGAATCTCGACCACCAGGTCCGAATCTTCCTTCACGATCGCCTGGCACGACAGGCGCGACGTCGGCTCGAGGCCCCACGCCTTGTCCAGCAGATCGTCTTCGTCCTCCTCGGACGGCGTCAGATCGTTGAAGCCCTCGCGGATCACCACGTGGCACGTCGTGCATGCGCACGACTTCTCGCATGCGTGCTCGATCTCGATCCCGTGATCGAGCAGGTTGTCGCAAATACTCTTGCCGGGCGTCGCGTCGATCACTGCGCCATCCGGACACAGTTCGACGTGAGGCAGCACTACCAGTTGAGGCATGTCCGTTCCGTCAGTCAGGGTGCGGCGCCGGGCGCCGCACGGTTCATTATCGCGCGCAGGCCGTCGCCAGCCGATGCGCGGTTCGCAAGTTCAGATCTCGTCGAGCCGGCGGCCCGACAGCGCGCGCTTGATGCTCTTGTCCATCCGGCGCGCCGCGAATTCGTCGGTGCCGTCGGCCAGCGACTTGGTCGCCGCTTCGATCGCGTTCGTATCGTCGCCCTGCGCGACCGCGCGCAGCGCGGCGGCAAGCGCATCGACCTGCGTACGCTCGTTGGCATCGAGCAGTTCGCCGTCGGCCGCCAGCGCAGCCTGTGTCGCCTCGAGCATCCGCTCGGCCTCGACCTGCGCTTCGCGCAGCGCGCGGGCGCGCATGTCGATTTCGGCCGTCTTGAAGCTGTCCTCGAGCATCTTCGCGATGTCGTCGTCGGCGAGGCCGTACGACGGCTTCACGACGACCGACGCCTCGACGCCCGACAGTTGTTCGCGTGCGAACACCGACAGCAGGCCGTCCGCGTCGACCTGATAGGTCACGCGAATGCGCGCGGCGCCGGCCGTCATCGGCGGAATGCCGCGCAGCTCGAAGCGCGCGAGCGACCGGCAGTCGGCGACGAGCTCGCGCTCGCCCTGCACGACGTGGATCGCCATGGCGGTCTGGCCGTCCTTGAAGGTCGTGAATTCCTGCGCACGCGCGATCGGAATCGTCGAGTTGCGCGGAATGATCTTCTCGACGAGGCCACCCATCGTCTCGACGCCGAGCGACAGCGGAATCACGTCGAGCAGCAGCCAGTCGTCGCCGGTACCGCGATTGCCCGCAAGCAGGTCGGCCTGGATCGCCGCACCGAGCGCGACAACCTGGTCCGGATCGAGGTTCACGAGCGGCGGCTGGCCGAAATATTTCGCGACCGCGTCGCGGATCACCGGCATGCGCGTCGCGCCGCCGACCAGCACGACACCCTTGATGTCGGCCGGCGTGACCTGCGCGTCGCGCAACGCCTTGCGGGTCGGCGAGAGCGTACGCTGCACGAGCGGCTCGACGAGCGACGCGAACGTGTCATGCGTAATCGCCTGCACGAGGTGCGCACCGCCCGACAGCGTGACATCCAGCGACGCTTGCGGCGCGGCGGACAGCGCTTCCTTCAGCACACGCACACGGTCGAGCAGCAGGCGCACGTCTTCGGGCGCCAGCGTCTTCGCGTCGATGCCGGCCTGCGCGAGCACGTGATCGAACAGCGCATGGTCGAAATCGTCGCCGCCGAGCGCGGAATCGCCGCCTGCGGCCAGCACTTCGAACACGCCCTTCGTCAGCTTCAGGATCGACAGGTCGAACGTGCCGCCGCCGAGGTCGTACACCGCGTAGAGGCCTTCGGCCCCGTTGTCGAGGCCGTAGGCAATCGCCGCGGCAGTCGGTTCGTTCAGCAGGCGCAGCACGTTGAGGCCCGCGAGGCGCGCGGCATCCTTGGTTGCCTGACGCTGCGCGTCGTCGAAATACGCGGGCACCGTGATCACCGCGCCGACCAGATCGTCACCGAGCGAATCCTCGGCGCGATAGCGCAGCGTCGCGAGAATTTCGGCCGACACTTCGACCGGGCTCTTTACCCCGTCGATCGTACGGATCTGCACCATGCCCGGCGCATCGACGAATTCGTACGGTGCGTTTGCCGCACCTTCGACCTCGGCCTTGCCGCGGCCCATGAAGCGCTTGACCGACACGATCGTGTTGCGCGGATCGGTGGCGGCCTGCTCCTTCGCTTCGTGGCCGATGCGACGGCCGCCCTTCTCGAGGTAGCGGACCACCGACGGCAGCAGCATGCGGCCCGCTTCGTCCGGCAGCACTTCCGGCACGCTGTTGCGCACGGCCGCGACGAGCGAGTTCGTCGTGCCGAGATCGATCCCGACGGCGAGTCGCCGCTGGTGCGGCGCCGGCGCCATGCCCGGTTCGGAAATTTGCAGTAAAGCCATCTTGGTTCGTTCGGGCGCTCGGCCCGTTTGCTGCGCGTGCCGCGAGGCACGCGGTTAAGTTTCGAGGCGCTCGATCTGCGCGCCCACTTCCGACGCGACGCGTTCGATGAACATCAGCTGGCGCACGGCTTCCGCGGCGGCCTGGTCGGCGCCGCTGTCGAGCAGCGTGCCGAGGCGCTCGACACGCACGCGCTTCTCGTCGCGCAACTCGGCGAGCAACCCGTCGAGCGCGTCGACGTTGCGGGCGGCCGCGGCATCCTCGATGCCCTCGCGCCACTCCATCTGCTGCATCAGGAACGCCGGCTCCATCGCCGTGTTGTTTTCCGCGCCGATGTCCACGCCGCGCAGCGACAGCAGATAGGACGCGCGCTTCAGCGGATCGCGCAGCGTGCGGTACGCCTCGTTCGCGCGGGTCGCCCATTGCATCGCGATGCGCTTCTGTGCATCGCCGGCCGCCGCGAAGCGGTCCGGATGCACCTGCGTCTGCACCGTCCGGTAGGCGGTGTCGAGCGCCGTTTCGTCGAGCGCGAATTGCGCCGGCAGGTGAAACAGGTCGAAGTGGCTGTCTTTCAGCGAGACCATCGTCGCGTTCAATTCCGGTTCGTCGCGCGGCAAACGCCGCACATTAAAAAGGCGGCCCGTGCCGCCTCTTGCCCGCATCGCGCGGAGATCCCCGTCACACGCGGAACGATTCGCCGCAACCGCACTCGTCCTTCACGTTCGGGTTGTTGAACTTGAACCCTTCGTTCAGGCCTTCGCGGGCGAAGTCGAGCTCGGTGCCGTCGATGTACGCGAGACTCTTCGGATCGACGATCACCTTCACGCCATGGCTCTCAAACACCTGATCCTCGGGAGCCAGCTCGTCGACATACTCGAGCTTGTACGCGAGCCCCGAGCACCCGGTCGTGCGAACGCCAAGCCGCAGGCCCACACCCTTGCCACGACGGACGAGGTATTTCTGGACGTGCTGTGCTGCTTTTTCGGTCAGTGAAATTGCCATGATGTCCTTGCTGCGGCGCGCCACCGGGGCCCGCCGCGTTTCCCTCTCTAGCCGCTCGATGCCGCTCAGGCTGCTGCCTGATCGCCTTCCTTGGTGTCGTGGCGCTTCTTGTAGTCGGCCACGGCTGCCTTGATCGCGTCTTCCGCGAGGATCGAGCAGTGAATCTTCACCGGCGGCAGCGCGAGTTCTTCGGCGATCTGCGTGTTCTTGATCGACAGTGCTTCGTCGAGCGTCTTGCCCTTCACCCACTCGGTGACGAGCGAGCTCGACGCGATCGCCGAACCGCAACCGTACGTCTTGAACTTCGCGTCTTCGATCACGCCGTCCGCGCCGACGCGGATCTGCAGCTTCATCACGTCGCCGCAAGCCGGCGCGCCGACCATGCCCGTGCCGACCGTGTCGTCGTCCTTCGCGAACGAACCGACGTTGCGCGGGTTTTCGTAGTGATCCAGAACCTTGTTGCTGTAAGACATGACTCAGACTCCTTGACTCGTTACGTCTGCGTGCGTCAATCCGCCCGCGGGTGCATTCAATGCGGTATTAGTGTGCGGCCCATTCGATCGTCGACAGATCGATGCCATCCTGGTGCATTTCCCAAAGCGGCGACAGTTCGCGCAGCTTCGCGATCTTGCTGTTCAGCAGGTTGATCACGAAGTCGACTTCCTGCTCCGTCGTGAAGCGGCCGACCGTGAAGCGGATCGAGCTGTGCGCGAGTTCGTCGTTGCGGCCGAGCGCACGCAGCACGTACGACGGCTCCAGCGACGCCGACGTGCACGCGGAGCCCGACGACACCGCAACATCCTTGATCGCCATGATCAGCGACTCGCCTTCGACGAAGTTGAAGCTGATGTTCAGGTTGTGCGGGACACGACGTTCCATGTCGCCGTTCACGTAGGTTTCCTCGATCTGCGACAGGCCGCGCAGCAGCTTGTCGCGCAGCATGCGGACGCGCTCGTTCTCGGTCGCCATTTCTTCGCGGGCGATGCGGAACGCTTCGCCCATACCGACGATCTGGTGCGTCGGCAGCGTGCCCGAACGCATGCCGCGCTCGTGGCCACCGCCGTGCATCTGTGCTTCGATGCGCACGCGCGGCTTGCGGCGCACGTACAGCGCACCGATGCCCTTGGGGCCGTAGGTCTTGTGCGCCGAGAACGACATCAGGTCGACCTTCAGCTTCGCGAGGTCGATCGCGACCTTGCCGGTCGACTGGGCGGCGTCGACGTGGAACACGATGCCCTTCTCGCGGCAGAGCTCACCGATCGTCTCGATGTCCTGGATCACGCCGATCTCGTTGTTCACGTGCATCACCGACACGAGGATCGTGTCCGGGCGCAGCGCGGCCTTGAACACGTCGAGGTCGATCAGGCCGTCATCCTTCACGTCGAGGTAGGTGACTTCGAAACCGTCGCGCTCGAGCTCGCGGCAGGTATCGAGCACGGCCTTGTGCTCGGTCTTCACCGTGATGATGTGCTTGCCCTTGCCCTTGTAGAAGTTCGCGGCACCCTTGATCGCAAGGTTGTCCGATTCCGTGGCGCCGGACGTCCAGATGATCT
The DNA here is from genome assembly GCF_905339975.1 of Burkholderia sp. BCC1999. Lineage (NCBI taxonomy): Bacteria > Pseudomonadati > Pseudomonadota > Betaproteobacteria > Burkholderiales > Burkholderiaceae > Burkholderia > Burkholderia sp. BCC1999. The sequence goes on from NZ_CAJPHP010000003.1 coordinate 338,840, forward strand.
CGCGCGGATCGGCATTCACGAGTGCGGCCACCTGTTCGCGCGCTTCCTCGACCGCACGCTCCGCGTCCCAGCCGTAAGCGTGGCTGCGCGACGCCGGGTTGCCGAACTGCTCGCGCAGGTACGGCACCATCTTGTCGACCACGCGCGGATCGACGGGCGTCGTCGCGCTGTAATCCATGTAGATGGGCAGGTGGAGAGTCTCTTGGGTCATCTGTCGCTCCGGGTATTCTGTGCAGGGACTAACTATGTGCGTTATGGGGTATGGCGGGCGCCTTCGCGCTCACGAACTCGCGATGTTGAACACCGAATTGGGGCCGAGCGGCATCGTGCGTACGGGCTCGGCCGGTGCGGCGACGGGCTCCGGTGTGCGGCGATCGCGCAGCACCGCAGGGGCGCCCTCGCGTGCACGCTGCTGATCGACGAGATCCTGCAGCGACACGGAATCGAGGTATTCGACCATCTTCTGGTTCAGGGTCGACCACAGCTCGTGCGTCATGCAATGGCCGTCGGGCTGCTTCGAGCCGTCGCACGTGCCTTTGCCGCCGCACTGCGTGGCGTCGAGCGGCTCATCGACCGCGATGATGATGTCGGCAACGGTGACGTCCTGCGCGCGACGCGCGAGGTTGTAGCCGCCGCCCGGGCCGCGCACGGACTCGACGATTTCATGCCTGCGCAGCTTGCCGAACAGCTGTTCGAGATACGAGAGCGAAATCCGCTGGCGCTGGCTGATGCCTGCAAGCGTCACCGGGCCCTGCTCCTGGCGCAGTGCCAAGTCAATCATCGCCGTGACGGCGAAACGGCCTTTGGTGGTGAGTCTCATGGTGTCTAGGGGACTGCAATCTTGACGATTTTGGTCAAGTATAAATATTTGACGTTTTTAGTCAAGTATCCATGTCTTTGAAAGGGTATTCGCAGATCGCTGAATACCGCGCGATCAGCCCGCCGTACGGGCCCGAAGCGTCTCCAGCAGGCCCGCGCACGCGCGCTCGACCTGATCGAGTACCTGTTCGAACCCCTGCGCGCCGCCGAAATACGGATCGGCCACTTCGGTTTCGGTCGAGCCCGGCGCGAAGTCCATCAGCAGGCGCACCTTGTCGCGATGCTGCGGCGGGCAGCGCCGTTGCAATTCCGCGAGATTCGCTTCGTCCATCGCGAGCAGCAGGTCGAAGCGCTCGAAATCCGCCGCGCCTACCTGCCGCGCACGCAGCGCCGACAGGTCGTAGCCGCGGCTGCGGGCGGCTGCCTGCGCCCGCGTATCGGGCGGCTCGCCCACATGCCAGTCGCCGGTGCCGGCCGAATCGATCGCGATCCGGTCGGCCAGCGCGGCCGCGTCGACCTGGTGACGCATCACGCCTTCCGCGGTGGGCGAACGGCAGATGTTGCCGAGACAGACGAAACAGATGGCAACGCGGGTCATCGCACTATCGGAACGTTGCGGCGGACCGCGTGGGAGAAGAGCACGCCATTATACAAAGACGGCCGAAATCGCGCCGCCGCGCAAAGCGACGGCGCCATGCATTACAACGCCTTCGGTGCGGCGAGCACGACGTCGCCGGATGCTGCCGGCAGCGGCTTCGCCGCGTCGTCGACCAGCCCGAACGACACCGCGCGCGCCAGTTCGGCGGACGCCTGGTGCACCGCCAGCGGGCCACGCGACGGCGCATCGGCCATCGCATGCAGATAGGCTGCCGCTGCCAGCGGGACGACGATTGCCAGCGGCCAGTACATCGATATTGTCTTTCTCATGATGCGGACCTCCTTGACCTCGTACCCCGAAACCCAATTCCGGGGACTACAGACAGGATTCTATAGACCGCATCTATCGAGATAAATATGCAAATAGCGAACGCACTGTTGCCGCCCGATGAACAGTCGTCAGCCGAGGTGGCTTTGGGACGCCGCGTACAGTTCGCGGAACGTGCGCCCGGTGGGTGTCGGCATGTCGCGCGTGTCCATCCAGCCGCCCATCATCGGCAGGCGCCGCAGCGTGCCGCCGTTGCCGCCCAGCCGCTCGAGGATGCGCACGGCGAGCTTGGTCGTCAGCGCGTACAGCATCGGCCGCCGCGCGAAGAAGCCCCATGCGGCGAGCGCCGCCCGCTCGCGCCACGGCCGCAGGTGCCGCTCGACCTGCTTCTCGCGCAGCGTGCGCAGCAGGTGCGACAACGGAATGCCGGCCGGGCACACACTGTCGCATTCGCCGCATAGCGTCGCGGCCTGCGGCAGGTCGAGCGTGCGATCGAGCCCCACGTAGCTCGGCGTCAGCACCGATCCCATCGGCCCCGGATAGACCCAGCCGTACGCGTGGCCGCCGACCTTCTGATACACCGGGCAGTGGTTCATGCACGCGCCGCAGCGGATGCAGCGCAGCATCTCCTGGAATTCGCCGCCGATCAGGCCCGTGCGGCCGCCGTCGACCAGCACCACGTAGTTGTGCTCGGGGCCGTCCTCGTCGCCCGTCCCGCGCGGCCCGGTCAGCAGCGAGAAATAGTTCGACGTCTTCTGCCCGGTCGCCGAACGCGGCAGCAGGCGCATCGCGGTCGCGAGGTCCTCGAGCGTCGGCAGCACCTTCTCGATGCCCGTCACCGCGACGTGCACGCGCGGCATCACCGTGCACATCCCCTCGTTCCCTTCGTTCGTCACGATCGCGACCGAGCCCGTCTCGGCGATCACGAAGTTGCCGCCCGTGACGCCCATGTCGGCCGACATGAAATGCGGGCGCAGCACCTCGCGCGCCTCGCGCGTCATGTCCGGAATCTCGGTGAGCCGCTCGCGGTGGTGCGTGCGCGCGAACAGGTCGGCGATCTCGTCCTTGTCCTTGTGCACGACGGGCGCAATGATGTGGCTCGGCGGCTCGTTGTCGTTGATCTGCAGGATGTATTCGCCGAGGTCCGTCTCGATCGACTGCACGCCCATCTCCGCGAGCACCGCGTTCAGGCGCATCTCCTCGGACACCATCGACTTGGTCTTGATGACCTTCTTCACGTCGTGCCGGCGCGCGATGTCGGCGACGAGCCGCGCGGCATCCGCGGTCGTTTCGGCGAACAACACCGTCGTGCCGCGCCGCGTCGCCTCGCGCTCGAACGCTTCGAGCCACACGTCGAGGTTCTCCAGCGCGCGGTTGCGGCGCGCCTTGAGCGCGGCGCGCGTGGCCGGGAAGTCGATCGCGGTCATCGCGTCGGCGCGCGCGGACACGAACTTCGTCGACAGCTTCTTCAGGTTCTGCTGCAGGCGCTGGTCGGCCAGCTTCTGGCCGGCGCGCGCCTTGAAATGCATCGATTGGACTTGCATCGCGGTATCGGGAAAAGTGAGCGGAACCGGGCGTCAGACGTCGCCCGCCAGCACCTGCGCGACGTGCAGCACGCGCGTGTCGCGGTCGCCGGTGCGGCGCAACCGCCCTTCGATGTTCAGCATGCAGCCGAGATCGCCGAGCACGACGGCGCCGGTGCCCGATGCGCGCACGTTCGCGCATTTCTCGTCCGCGATGGCCGCCGAGATGTCACCGTACTTGATCGCGAACGTGCCGCCGAAGCCGCAGCAGTGCTCGCAGTCCTTCATTTCGGTGACCGCGACGCCACGCTGCGCGAGCAGCGCGCGCGGCTGTGCCTTCACGCCGAGTTCGCGCAGGCCCGAGCACGAGTCGTGATAGGTGACGGGCCCGGTGAATTCGCCCGGCGCGAGCGACACCTTCGCGACGTTCGCGAGGAAATCGGTCAGTTCGTAGACTTTCTGCTGGAACCGCGTGTAGCGCCCCATCAGTTCGGGGTCGTCGCGGAACAGGTCGCCGTAATGCGCGCGGATCATCCCGCCACACGAACCCGACGGCGCGACGACGTAATCGAACTGCTCGAACTCGCGCAGCGTCTTTTCGGCGAGATCGCGCGCCAGCGCGCGGTCGCCCGAGTTGTAGGCCGGCTGGCCGCAGCAGGTCTGCGCGGGCGGCACGATCACCTCGTAGCCGGCGTCGCGAATCAGCTTGAGCGCCGAGAAACCGATTTCGGGGCGCATCAGATCGACCAGGCAGGTCACGAACAAACCGACTCGCATACGTGCTCCTTCGAGAAAACGGCTCTCATTATCCGCCGTTTGGCCGGCAAGACCAACGCCGGCTCGCAGGCAAGCCCGCCGCGCGCGAAACGAGGACTTCCTCGAACGGCGTTCGCTTTTTTCACAATACGAGATACAATCGTTGCAACACCGCTTGACGCGTCAACCGATTTCTCCCCCGACATGAGCCAACCCACCCCGGATTCAAAAACGTCGATCCAGGTGATCGAACGCATGATGCGGCTGCTGGACGCGCTCGCCGCGCACAGTGATCCTGTCAGCCTGAAGGAACTGGCGCAGCGCACGGAGCTGCACCCGTCGACCGCGCACCGCATCCTCAACGACATGGTGACCTGCCGCCTCGTCGATCGCTCCGATCCCGGCACCTACCGCCTCGGCATGCGGCTGCTGGAGCTCGGCAACCTCGTGAAGGCGCGCCTGTCGGTGCGCGACGCGGCGCTGATGCCGATGCGCGAGCTGCACCGCCTCACCGGGCAGACCGTGAATCTGTCGGTGCGCCAGGGCGACGAGATCGTCTACATCGAGCGTGCGTATTCCGAGCGATCGGGGATGCAGGTCGTCCGCGCGATCGGTGGCCGTGCGCCGCTGCACCTCACGTCGGTCGGCAAGCTGTTCCTCGCGGCCGACGAAACGTCGCGGGTGCGCGCCTATGCGACGCGCACCGGGCTGTCCGGCCATACGCAGAACAGCATCACCGACATCGCGAAGCTCGAGCGCGAGCTGACGATCGTCCGCCAGCAATCGTGCGCACGCGACAACGAGGAACTGGAGCTCGGCGTGCGCTGTATCGCGGCCGGCATCTACGACGATTCGGGCAAGCTCGTCGCGGGCCTGTCGCTGTCGGCGCCGGCCGACCGCCTGCAGGACGCATGGCTTGGCCAGTTGAGCCGCACGGCGCTCACCATCTCGGAATCGCTCGGCTACCGGCCGGCGCCCTCGAAGGACATGGACGGGCTGCAACGGCAGGCGTAAGCCGTCCTCGCCGGCCTCGGTGCCGGTTCCGGTTCCGGTTCCGCCGGACGAAAAAAAGCCCCGCGATTGCGGGGCTTTCTTGTTGCAGCCTGCGGGGCGATCAGGTTCCGCCGTTCGGCGTGTTGGCTGCCGTCAGGCGCTCGCCGCCACCGGCGTCGAGCCAGTTGCGCAGGCGCGATGCGTCGGCGAAGCGCGAGTACTTGCCGAACGAGTCGAGCAGCACCATCACCATCGGCCGGCCATGGATCGTCGCCTGCATCACGAGGCATTCGCCTGCTTCGTTGATGAAGCCCGTCTTCTGCAGGCCGATGTCCCACGAGCCGTTGCCGCGGATCAGCGCGTTCGTGCTGTTGTACGCGAGATTGCGCTTGCCCGTGTACACCTCGTAGCTGCGATCGGTCGAGAACTGGCGGATCATCGGATACTGATAAGCGGCATTGACCATCTTCACGAGGTCACGCGCACTCGACACGTTCGAGCTCGACAGGCCGGTCGAATTCTCGAAGTGCGTATCGGCCATGCCGAGCGTCTTCGCCTTCGCGTTCATCGCGGCGATGAACGCCGGACGACCGCCCGGGTAGTAACGCGACAGCGCGGCAGCGGCGCGGTTTTCCGACGCCATCAGCGCGATGTGCAGCATGTCCTCGCGCGACAGCACCGAGCCGACCGACAGGCGCGAGCCCGTGCCCTTCTCGTAGTCGCGGTCTTCGTCGGTGACTTCAATCTGGTCGGTCATCGGCGCCTTCGCGTCGAGCACGACCATCGCCGTCATCAGCTTCGAGATCGACGCGATCGGCACGACGGCGTGCGAATTCTTGTCGAACAGCGGCTCGCCGGAATTCTGGTCGACGACGTACGCGACGCTCGAGCGCAGCGCGAGCGCGTCGGGCGTGTCGTGCAGGCCGAACGCCTGGCCGACCGTCGGCCGGCGCGGCTGGAACGCGACCTTGCGGACCGCGCCACGATGGCCGCCATGCAGGTTGTTCGCCGCGAGCGTCACGCGCTTTCGCGACGCCTTCGCGCGCGGCGCATCGGCCGCAGCGACCTTGGCGGATTTATCGGACGTCGCCTTGGCCGACTTCTTCTTCGCTGACGAAGCAGGAGCGACGGCCTTTTTCTTGGCGGCTTGTTGGGTCTTCGCGGTAGCGGCAAAGGCGTCAGCAGGCGCGACGGACGCGGTGGTCGCCAGCAAGGCGACTGCGACCGACACAGCCGTGCCGAGCGTCATGCTCTGCAACAATCTGCGCGGTGAAAACGATTCGGCTTTCATTGGGGTCTGGACAAAGCGGGCGGGAGGTTTCCGCAAGTGTAGTTAAAGCTGAAAAAAAGAGCAATATTAGGCACTTACCGATCGTCGTTAAACCGGAATGTAAGGGTCGGTCAACCTCAGACCAATTGACCCTCCCGCCCCCATCGAAAAAACTCATGGGTGCACTGCCCGACAGCGCCCGTCTCCCGATTACCACACGGTTAATTGAGATAACGTCACTTTGGAGGCGATTTAAAGCGGGGAAACTACGTATCCGGTGCTCGGCGTGCCAAGGGCGCCGGTCTCGACCGTAGCGGCGGCACGTCGCCACGGCACGCGCATCGAAACGGCGCGCTTTTCGACAGGAACAGAAGGATAACGTTCCATGGGCCTGTCAGGTTTACCTGTGCATGATCATGGTGCGCCACGCTTGCCCCGCGGTCGTGCGCACCATCTGGGATCGCGCATGAAACCGATTCCGGACGACTACGATAACTCGTTGTTTTATCGATAATTTGTCGCGATTGTGCAACGCACAAAAAATACTTGACATCCGTTTTCTCTGCCCTAAAATACGCCTCATTGCTGCGTTGCACAAAGCACGCGCATCCGAGGTTCCCCGTCGTAGTGCCCTTTACCCTGCGATCGACGCGATCGCTTTTCAGGAGCTGGACATGTCCTTGCTGACCCCCGAGCAAATCGCCGCTGCACAGAAAGCCAACCTCGAAAGCCTGTTCGGTCTGACGACCAAGGCATTCGAAGGCGTCGAAAAGCTGATCGAACTCAACCTGCAAGTCGTGAAGTCGACGCTGGCCGAAGGCCAGGAAAACGCACAGCGCCTGCTGTCGGTGAAGGACGCTCAGGAGCTGATCGCACTGCAAGCCAGCCTGTCGCAGCCGGTCGCTGAAAAGGTGCTGTCGTACGGTCGTCACCTGTACGAAATCGCATCGTCGACGCAAGCCGAGTTCGCGAAGGTTGCCGAAGCGCAATTCGAAGAGCAGAACAAGAAGGTCCAGGCACTCGTCGACAACGTCGCGAAGAACGCCCCGGCCGGTTCGGAAACGGCTGTCGCCGCGCTGAAGTCGGCACTGAACGCCGCGAACACGACGTACGAAACGGTTCAGAAGGCCACGAAGCAAGCCGTCGAAATCGCTGAAACGAACTTCAACGCTGCTGCTGCCGTCGCAACGAAGGCTGCAACCGCCGCTGCTGCACGTCGTTCGAGCAAGCCGGCCGCGTAAGCGTCCCCTGCTCCTGAAAGAGCCGCGCCCAGCGCGGCTTTTTCGTTTCTGGCGCCGGAATTTGCGCGAACGGCCCGCCGCTCGCCTCGTTCGATCAAGCGTTCCGATCGCAGCATCGGCCGCAGACAAAAGAAAACGCCGCCGCCCGGATAACCCGGGCGGCGGCGTTTTTTCGTGGCCGGCGCATGGCCGGCCGTGCCGGTCGCGTTACTTCTTGCGTTGCGGCGGCAGGTCCGTGCAGACGCCTTCGTACAGTTCGGCAGCCATGCCGACCGATTCGCCGAGCGTCGGGTGCGGATGGATCGTCTTGCCGATGTCTTCCGCGTCCGCGCCCATCTCGACCGCGAGGCACACTTCGCTGATCAGGTCGCCCGCGTTCAGGCCGACGATTGCGCCACCGATCACGCGATGGGTTTCCTCGTCGAAAATCAGCTTCGTGAAGCCTTCGTCGCGGCCGTTCGCGATCGCGCGGCCCGATGCGGCCCACGGGAACACGGCCTTGCCGTACTTGATGCCTTCGGCCTTGCACTGGTCTTCCGTCTTGCCGGCCCACGCCACCTCCGGATCGGTGTACGCCACCGACGGGATCTGCAGTGCGTCGAAGTACGCCTTTTCGCCGTGCGCGGCTTCCGCTGCGACGTGGCCTTCATGCACTGCCTTGTGCGCGAGCATCGGCTGGCCGACGACGTCGCCGATCGCGAAGATGTGCGGGACGTTCGTGCGCATCTGCTTGTCGACGTCGATGAAGCCGCGATCCGTGACCGCGACGCCAGCCTTGTCGGCGCCGATCTTCTTGCCGTTCGGGCTGCGGCCCACCGCGACGAGCACGAGGTCGTAGCGCTGCGCTTCCGCCGGCGCCTTCTCGCCCTCGAACTTCACGTAGATGCCGTCTTCCTTAGCTTCCGCGCCGACCGTCTTGGTCTTCAGCATCACGTTGCCGAAGCGCTTCGCGTTGTACTTTTCCCAGACCTTCACGAGATCGCGGTCCGCGCCCATCATCAGGCCATCCATCATTTCGACGACGTCGATCTCGGCGCCGAGCGTCGAGTACACCGTGGCCATTTCGAGGCCAATGATGCCGCCGCCGATCACGAGCATGCGCTTCGGCAACTGGCGCAGTTCGAGTGCGCCCGTCGAATCGACGACGCGCGGGTCTTCCGGCATGAACGGCAGCTTCACGGCTTGCGAGCCGGCAGCGATGATCGCCTGCTTGAACTTGACGACCTTCTTGCCGTTTTCGCCCTGCACTTCCATGTGGAACGGATCGACGAATGCGCCGACGCCGGTGACCACTTCGACCTTGCGCGCCTTGGCCATGCCGGCGAGGCCCGTCGTCAGCTTCTTGACGACGCCGCCCTTGAAGTCGCGCAGCTTGTCGAGATCGACTTCCGGCTTGCCGAACGTGATGCCGTGCGACGCGAGCGCTGCGGCTTCTTCGACGACGAGCGACGTATGCAGCAGCGCTTTCGACGGGATGCAGCCGACGTTCAGGCACACGCCGCCGAGCGTCGAGTAGCGCTCGACGAGCACGGTCTTCATGCCGAGGTCGGCAGCGCGGAACGCGGCCGAGTAGCCGCCGGGGCCGGCGCCGAGCACGAGCATGTCGCACTCGATGTCGGCGGCGCCTGCGTAGCTGCCGGCTTGCGGCGCGGGCGCCGGAGCCGCTGCGGCTGGTGCCGGCGCAGCTGCCGCGGGCTTCGGCGCTTCGGGTGCTTTCGCGGGCGCGGCTGCGCCAGCCGACGCTTCGACGATGGCGATGACGGTGCCTTGCGAGACTTTCTCGCCGGCCTTGACCTTGATTTCCTTGACGGTGCCGGCGACGTCGCTGGGCACTTCCATGGAGGCTTTATCGGATTCGAGCGTGATGAGCGTTTGCTCTTTTTCGATCACGTCGCCGGGTTTCACGTTGACTTCGATGACATCGACGCCGCTGAAATCGCCGATATCCGGAACCTTGACTTCGATGAGACTCATTACTGTCCCCTTCTTGATTAGCTGCAGACAGAGGGGGGAGAAACCCGCGGAAGAACCCGTTACCGCGACTACGGCCTGACAAGAGAACGCGACGTTGGGCAGAACCACCTTTGCCGTCCGCCCAAGGACGCGCCTTTCTTTTGGTTACTTTTCTTTGGAAGACAAAGAAAAGTGACCGCCGCCCCGCGCAGGGGCGACGCTAATAGACCGTTAGCGAAACAGGTTCAACGAAGAGGCGTGGACGACCGACACAAAACCCACGACCCCGCGAGCCACTCCCACGCTCATCAAAGAATGATGCGACGGAAATCCGCGAGCAACGCGCCGAGATACGCATTGAACCGCGCGGCTTCCGCGCCATCGATCACGCGATGGTCATACGACAGCGACAGCGGCAGCGTCAGACGCGGCACGAACTGCTTGCCGTCCCACACCGGCTTCATCTGGCCGCGCGACAACCCGAGGATCGCCACTTCCGGCGCGTTGATGATCGGCGTGAAGTTCGTGCCGCCGATCCCGCCGAGCGACGAGATCGAGAAGCAACCGCCTTGCATCTGGTCCGGCTTCAGCTTGCCGTCGCGTGCGGCCTTCGACAGCTCGGCCATTTCCTTCGCGATATCGACGAGCCCCTTCTTGTCCGCGTCGCGGATCACCGGCACGACGAGACCGTTCGGCGTGTCCGCGGCAAAACCGACGTGGTAGTACTGCTTGAACACCAGGTTGTCGCCGTCGAGGCTCGCGTTGAAGGTCGGGAATTTCTTCAGCGCGGCGACGACTGCCTTGATCACGAACGCGAGCATCGTGAACTTCACGCCCGCCTTTTCGTGCTCCTTGTTCAGCTGCACGCGCAGCGCTTCGAGCTCGGTGATGTCCGCTTCGTCGTTGTTCGTGACGTGCGGGATCATCACCCAGTTGCGATGCAGGTTCGCGCCCGAGATCTTCTTGATGCGCGACAGCGGCTTCGCCTCGAACGGGCCGAACTTCGAGAAGTCGACCTTCGGCCACGGCAGCAGGTTCAGCTCGCCGCCGCCTGCCGGCGCGGCTGCCGCGCCCGGTGCCGCGCGCTGGCCCGTCATCACGCCCTTCACGAAGCCCGTGACGTCTTCCTTCGTAATGCGGCCCTTCGGACCCGAACCCTGCACGCGTGCGACTTCGACGCCGAGTTCGCGCGCGAACTTGCGTACCGACGGCGACGCGTGGCTGGCGCGGTATTCACCCGACGGCGCGGCGGCCGGTGCGGCGGCAGCCGGTGCCGGCGCAGCCTTCGCGGGCGCCGGTGCAGCAGCCGGCGCCGGCGCGGCGGCGGCCGGAGCCGGTGCGCTCGCCTGCGGGGCGGCAGCCGGTGCGCCTGCGGCTTCGAGCAGCACGATCAGCGTGCCTTCCGATACCGAATCGCCCACCTTGACCTTGATGTCCTTCACGACGCCGGCGGCCGGGCTCGGCACGTCCATCGTCGCCTTGTCGGACTCGAGCGTGACGAGCGACTGCTCCTTCTCGACCGTGTCGCCGACCTTCACGCCGATCTCGATGACCGGAACGTCCTTGTAGTCGCCGATGTCGGGCACCTTCACTTCGAGCGTGCCGCCGGCTGCTGCCGGGGCGGCAGCCGGTGCCGCCGCGGCCGGCGCAGGCGCTGCCGCCGGAGCCGGTGCAGCGGCCGGCGCAGCCGCGCCATTGGCCTGCGCTGCAGCGCCGCCTTCGAGCAGGATGATCAGCGAGCCTTCCGACACGGAATCGCCCACCTTGACCTTGATTTCCTTCACGACGCCGCCTACCGGGCTCGGGACGTCCATCGTCGCCTTGTCGGACTCGAGCGTGACGAGCGACTGCTCGGGCTCGACCGTATCGCCGACCTTCACGCCGATCTCGATGACCGGCACGTCCTTGTAATCGCCGATATCCGGCACCTTCACTTCGATCGCTTGACTCATCTGTTTCTGTCTCCATGGCCGCGCGCGCTCCTCGCGGGAGCGACGCGCGGCATCACACGGCGTGTGCGTTAAACGGTCATCGGGTTGGGCTTGGACGGATCGAGGTTGTACTTGGCAATCGCGTCCGCGACCACCTTGCGCTCGATCGTGCCCTCGTCGGCCAGCGCGTTGAGCGCGGCGACGGTGACCCAGTGACGGTCGACTTCGAAGAAGTGACGCAGCTTCTCGCGAGTGTCCGAACGGCCGAAGCCGTCGGTGCCCAGCACGACGAAGCGGCGATCGATCTGGCCGCGGATCTGGTCGACCAGCGCACGAACGTAGTCCGTCGAGGCGATGACCGGGCCCTGCGTATCCTTCAGGCACTTCTGCACGTGCGACAGGCGACGCTCTTCGGTCGGATGGAGCAGGTTCCAGCGTTCGACCTGGTGGCCTTCACGCGCGAGCTCGGTGAAGCTCGGCACGCTCCACAGGTCGGCAGCGACGCCCCAGTCGTTCTTCAGCAGGTCGGCCGCGGCGATCACTTCGTTGAAGATCGTGCCCGCGCCGAGCAGCTGGACGCGCGGCGCCTTCTTGTCGGCGTCGGCCTTCTTGAACGCGTACATGCCCTTGATGATGTCGGCCGCCACGTGCTCGCCCTGCGGAATCGCCGGGTGCTCGTAGTTCTCGTTCATCACCGTGATGTAGTAGTACACGTCTTCCTGGTCCTGCACCATGCGGCGCAGGCCGTCCTGGATGATCACGGCGAGTTCATAACCGAACGTCGGGTCGTAGCTCACGCAGTTCGGCACCGATGCCGCCCACAGGAGCGAGTGGCCGTCTTCGTGCTGCAGGCCTTCGCCGTTCAGCGTCGTGCGGCCCGCGGTACCGCCGAGCAGGAAGCCGCGCGAACGCATGTCGCCTGCGGCCCATGCGAGGTCACCGATCCGCTGGAAGCCGAACATCGAATAGAAGATGTAGAACGGCACCATGATCTCGCCGTGCGTCGAGTACGACGTCGCCGCCGCGATCCAGTCGCACATGCCGCCCGCTTCGTTGATGCCTTCCTGCAGGATCTGGCCGGTTTCCGATTCCTTGTAGAACATCAGCTGGTCGGAATCTTCCGGCACGTACTTCTGGCCCTGCTGGTTCCAGATACCGATCTGGCGGAACAGGCCTTCCATGCCGAACGTGCGCGATTCGTCCGGGACGATCGGCACGACGCGCTTGCCGAGCGCCTTGTCCTTCAGCAGGATGTTCAGGATCCGCACGAACGCCATCGTCGTCGAGATCTCGCGGCCTTCGCCCGTGCCCTTCAGCAGCGGCTCGAATGCATCGAGCGCCGGCACCGGCAGCGACGTCGCCTTCTCGCGGCGGTGCGGCAGGTAGCCGCCGAGGTCCATGCGCTGCTTGCGCATGTATTCGAGTTCCTTCGAGCCTTCCTCGAACTTCAGGTACGGCACGTCGGCGATCTGTTCGTCGGTGATCGGCAGGCGGAACTGGTCGCGGAACTTCTTCAGTTGCTCGACCGGCAGCTTCTTCTGCTGGTGCGTGATGTTCATCGCCTGACCCGACTCGCCCATCCCGTAGCCCTTGATGGTCTTCGCGAGGATGACGGTCGGCGCGCCCTTCGTGTTGCTGGCTTCGTGGAACGCTGCGTAGATCTTGTGCGGATCGTGGCCGCCGCGGTTCAGCGCCCAGATGTCGTCGTCCGACCAGTCGGCGACGAGCGCCTTCAGTTCAGGCGTATTGAAGAAGTGCTCGCGCACGAACGCGCCCGACTCCGACTTGTACGTCTGGTACTCGCCGTCGACGACTTCCATCATCCGGCGCATCAGCGCGCCCGACTTGTCGCGTGCGAACAGCGCATCCCAGCGGCTGCCCCAGATGACCTTGATCACGTTCCAGCCGGCGCCACGGAACTCCGATTCGAGTTCCTGGATGATCTTGCCGTTGCCGCGCACCGGGCCGTCGAGACGCTGCAGGTTGCAGTTGATCACGAACACGAGGTTGTCGAGCTTTTCGCGGCTCGCCATCCCGATCGCGCCGAGCGATTCCGGTTCATCCGTCTCGCCGTCGCCGAGGAATGCCCACACCTTGCGGCCTTCCGTCTTCGTGATGCCGCGCGCCTCCAGGTACTTCATGAAGCGCGCCTGGTAGATCGCCATGATCGGGCCGAGGCCCATCGACACGGTCGGGAACTGCCAGAAATCCGGCATCAGCCACGGGTGCGGGTACGACGAAATGCCGTTGCCGTCGACTTCCTGGCGGAAGTTGTCGAGCTGCTCTTCCTTCAGGCGGCCGAGCAGGAACGCGCGCGAATACACGCCCGGCGACGAGTGGCCCTGCACGAACACGAGATCGCCGCCGTGCTGGTCGGACGCTGCGTGCCAGAAGTGGTTGTAGCCGACGTCATAGAGCGTCGCGGCCGACGCGAACGATGCGATGTGGCCGCCGACGTTCGTGTCCTTGCCTGCACGCAGCACCATCGCCAGCGCGTTCCAGCGCGTGTACGAACGGATGCGGTGCTCGAGGTCCTGGTCGCCCGGGATCTTTGCCTGGGCGCCGACCGGAATCGTGTTGATGTACGGGGTGTTGGCGGAGAACGGCAGGTGTTCGCCGTGCATGCGGGCGAACTCGATCTGCTTTTCGATCAGGTAGTGCGCGCGGCCGGTGCCCACGGAGGAGATCACGCCATCGAGCGACTCCAGCCACTCGACGGTTTCTTGCGGGTCGTCGTCACGTTCGGCGGCGACATATTTCATCACTTCGTTCGGTACAGCGGACATTCTCGTCTCCTGGGTCCTGGAATGTGAGGATCGCTCTCGTGCAGACGTCGCGACGCGGCCGGCTGCGGGCAAGCTCCAGCGGATTGTAATGAGCGTGCGCGGGCCCGCGCAACATAATTTTCGAATTGTGAGATCTTTTCTCGTAATGCGGAATATTGCTGCGCTGCACCCATGTTTCGGGGCGCTCCGGCACGCCGCGGCGGAACAAATCCGTTTCCGTTCAACATATCCGGTATAGGTTTTCCATGTATTGCGCTGCGCTACAATCCTGCCATGTTGACCGATCGGCTTTTCGCACGCTCGGCGCGACCGTCGGGCCCGCCGGCGGAGTCGCAGCCGTCCCGTTGGCACCACGGACCGTGGTGGTCCAATTCCTATTTGCTGACGCCGCTGCTGTCGATCCTGGTGTTCCTGGTGGTGATGAGCCTCATCCTGTGGAGCCTCAATCGCCGCGAACAGCAACAGCAGGAAGACACCCTCTTCCGTAACGTCGCGTGGGCGCAGCAGCAGATCCGCCTGTCGATGACGGGCGCGCAGGAGCAACTGCAGGCGCTGTCGCGCGATCTCGCGTCGGGCCGCCTCGACCAGAACGCGTTCCAGATGGCCGTCGCGGACGTGATGCAGACGCATCCGGAAATCCTCTACCTGAACTGGTACACCGCACCCGGCGTGCAGCGCTGGCCGACCGTGCATCCGCCACTGCTCGGGCAGCGGCTCGCGAAACCCGGCGACGCACAGATGCAGGACGCCGTGCGCGGCGCGTACGACGAAGCGCGCAGCACGCGCCGCCAGGCCTACTCGCCGCTGATCTACGACGACTTCGGCAACGGCTTCATCACGCTGCAGACGCCCGTGATGCGCGGCGACCGCGAATATCTCGGCTCGATCGCCGCGGTGTTCTCGGTCGAAGGCATCCTGAAGCACGACATCCCGCAGGAACTGTCGTCGAAGTACAAGATCTCGATCACCGACTCGAACAACCGCGAGCTGTCGTCCACGTCGACACGCCCGCGCCTGCCGCGCGACTCGCACTACGACCTGCCGCTCGATCCGCCCGGCCAGGGGCTGACGGTGCGCGTGTACGCGTTCCCGCAGCTCACGAACCTGACCAACAACACACTCGTGTGGCTCGTGGCCGGCCTGTCGTGCTTCGTGCTGTGGAGCCTCTGGAGCCTGTGGAAGCACACGCGCCAGCGCTTCGAGGCGCAGCAGGCGCTGTACGCGGAAGCGTTCTTCCGTCGCGCGATGGAAAACTCGGTGCTGATCGGCATGCGCGTGCTCGACATGCACGGCCGCATCACGCACGTGAACCCCGCGTTCTGCCGGATGACGGGCTGGGACGAAACCGACCTCGTCGGCAAGGTCGCGCCGTTCCCGTACTGGCCGCGCGATGCGTACCCGGAAATGCAGCGCCAGCTCGACATGACGCTGCGCGGCAAGGCGCCGAGCTCGGGCTTCGAACTCCGCGTGCGGCGCAAGAACGGCACGCTGTTCCATGCGCGCCTGTACGTGTCGCCGCTGATCGACAGCTCGGGCCGCCAGACCGGCTGGATGTCGTCGATGACCGACATCACCGAACCGAAGCGCGCGCGCGAGGAACTCGCGGCCGCGCACGAGCGCTTCACGACGGTGCTCGAAAGCCTCGACGCCGCGGTGTCGGTGCTGGCCGCCGACGAAGCCGAACTGCTGTTCGCGAACCGCTACTACCGCCACCTGTTCGGCATCCGCCCGGACGGCCACCTCGAGCTGTCGGGCGGCGGCTTCGACCGCGCGCAGGCATCGTCCGACTCGATCGACATGGTCGACGCGTTCGCGGGCCTGCCGGCCGCCGCGCTGACGAGCAGCACGGCCGACGCGCAGGAGGTGTACGTCGAGAGCATCCAGAAATGGTTCGAAGTACGCCGCCAGTACATCCAGTGGGTCGACGGCCACCTCGCGCAGATGCAGATCGCGACCGACATCACGACCCGCAAGAAGGCGCAGGAACTCGCACACCAGCAGGAAGAGAAGCTGCAGTTCACGAGCCGGTTGATGACGATGGGCGAAATGGCGTCGTCGATTGCGCACGAACTGAATCAGCCGCTCGCCGCGATCAACAACTACTGCTCGGGCACGCTCGCGCTCGTCAAGAGCGGCCGCGGCACGCCCGAGACGCTGCAGCCCGCGCTGGAAAAGACCGCGCAGCAGGCGTTGCGCGCCGGGATGATCGTCAAGCGGATCCGCGAATTCGTGAAGCGCAGCGAGCCGAAACGCCAGCCGGCGCGGGTTGCGGACATCGTCGCCGACGCAGTCGGGCTTGCCGAAATCGAGGCCAGGAAGCGCAGGATCCGGATCGTCACGGAAATCCTCGCAAGAATGCCTATTATTTATGTCGACCCCGTGCTGATCGAGCAGGTGTTGATGAACCTGATGAAGAACGCGGCCGAGGCGATGGCCGACGTGAAGCCGGCGTCGGCGGACGGCGTGATCCGCGTCGTCGCCGACATCGATGCGGGCTTCGTCGACATCCGCGTGATCGACCAGGGTCCGGGCGTCGACGAAGCGACCGCCGAGCGCCTGTTTGAACCGTTTTACAGCACCAAGTCCGATGGCATGGGCATGGGGCTGAACATCTGCCGTTCGATCATCGAATCGCATCGGGGGCGTCTGTGGGTGGTCAACAACGTCGAGCCGGATGGCCGCATTTCCGGCGCGACGTTCCACTGCAGCCTGCCCATTGGGGAACCCGCTGATCTCGGCCAAGGGGGGCGCGAGGCATCGGCATCACATACCGTTACGGGAGAACTATGAATAGCCCTGTCACCACCACTCAGGAAACCGTCTTTGTCGTCGACGACGACGAGGCCGTACGGGACTCGCTGCGCTGGCTGCTGGAGGCGAACGGCTATCGCGTGCAATGCTTTTCGAGCGCGGAGCAGTTCCTCGATGCCTACCAGCCGGCTCAACAGGCCGGCCAGATCGCATGCCTGATCCTCGACGTGCGGATGTCGGGCATGAGCGGTCTCGAGCTGCAGGAACGCCTGATCGCCGACAATGCCGCGCTGCCGATCATCTTCGTCACGGGTCACGGCGACGTGCCGATGGCCGTATCGACGATGAAAAAGGGTGCGATGGACTTTATCGAGAAACCGTTCGACGAAGCCGAGCTGCGCAAGCTCGTCGAGCGGATGCTCGACAAGGCCCGAAGCGAAAGCAAGAGCGTCCAGGAGCAGCGTGCCGCAAGCGAACGCCTGTCGAAGCTGACCGCGCGCGAGCAGCAGGTGCTCGAACGCATCATCGCGGGCCGCCTGAACAAGCAGATCGCCGACGATCTCGGCATCAGCATCAAGACGGTCGAAGCGCACCGCGCGAACATCATGGAAAAGCTCAACGTCAACACGGTGGCCGACCTGCTGCGCCTCGCGCTGTCGAAGAAGCAGGCCTGAGCGTTGCGCGCGGTGCCGGGCAGCCCTGCCCGGCCGGCCGCACCATCGGACTACCGCGCCGCGCGATGCGGCCCACTCGCGCGGCATGGCCCGGCGCTTCCTCCCGGAGCGCCGGCACCGGCGCCATGACGCTTTCCTTGTATTCCCTGTCGGACGACAGCAGGCGACCGGTATAATTGCGTGCTTTGCTGCGGCGCTTCGCGCGTCGCACGCCCGCATTCCAACTTCCCGGCAGGACCCACCACCATGACAGCCCTCCTCATCGACGGCAACGCCCTTTCGAAGACCCTGCGCGCTCAGGCCGCCGAACGCGCCGCCGCCCTGACCGCACGCGGCCACCAGCCCGGTCTCGCGGTGATCCTCGTCGGCGAAAACCCGGCGAGCGAAGTCTACGTGCGCAACAAGATCAAGGCGTGCGAGGACAACGGCTTCTTCTCGCTGAAGGATGCGTACCCGGCCACGCTGTCGGAAGCCGGCCTGCTCGCGCGTATCGACGAACTGAACCGCGACCCGAAGATCCACGGGATCCTCGTCCAATTGCCGCTGCCCGCGCATATCGACAGCCACAAGGTGATCGAGGCGATCGCGCCGGAGAAGGACGTCGACGGCTTCCACGTCGCGAACGCCGGCGCGCTGATGACCGGCAAGCCGCTGTTCCGCCCGTGCACGCCGTACGGCGTGATGAAGATGTTCGAGGCGCACGACATCGCGCTGCAGGGCGCGAACGCGGTCGTGATCGGCCGTTCGAACATCGTCGGCAAGCCGATGGCGATGATGCTGCTCGACGCCGGCGCGACCGTGACGATCTGCCACAGCAAGACGCGCGACCTCGCCGCGCACACGCGGCAGGCCGACATCGTGGTCGCCGCGGTCGGCAAGCGCAACATCCTGACCGCCGACATGGTGAAGCCGGGTGCGACGGTGATCGACGTCGGCATGAACCGCGACGACGCCGGCAAGCTGTGCGGCGACGTCGATTTCGCGGGCGTGAAGGAAGTGGCCGGCCACATCACGCCGGTGCCGGGCGGTGTCGGCCCGATGACCATCACGATGCTGCTGATCAACACGATCGAAGCGGCCGAGCGCGCCGCCGACGCGGCCGCCTGACCCCCTGCCCGTTCAGCCGGCGCGCGGTTCCGTGCGCCGGCGTCTCGCCAGCCGCATCGCCGCGGCTGCACCGCGCCGGCCGCCCGTCGCCGGTCGCCCGTCGCCCGCATCCGCCCCTGCGTCAATCGCGTCATTAGAAACTAACGATTGGAAAGCGCACGATGCGCCCCAATAATGTCGGTATCGGGCGCCATCGCGCCCCGCCGCCGTTACCCTTTTCATCCCGGTTCATCCGGCAACAGACAGGGAGTCTTATGTCCGCCAGCGCCAACACCAACCCGCTCCTCGACTTCTCCGGCCTGCCCCGTTTCGGCGAGATCCGCCCGGAACACGTGACGCCCGCGCTCGATACGCTGCTCGACGCAGCCAGCCGCGCGGTCGAAGCCGCGAGCGCAAGCGCGACGCCGTCGACCTGGGCCGCCGTCGTCGAGACGGTCGAGCACGCGACGGAGCCGCTCGGCCGCGCATGGGGCATCGTCGGCCACCTGAACGCGGTCGCCGACACGCCGGAACTGCGCGCCGCCTACGGCGAAAACCTGCCGCGCGTGACCGAGTTCTGGTCGAGCGTCGGCCAGAATCTCGCGCTGTACGAGAAGTACAAGGCGATCGCCGCGAGCGCCGAATACGCGACGCTGTCCGCCGAGCGCAAGAAGATCCTCGACAACGCGCTGCGCGATTTCCGCCTGTCGGGCGCCGAACTGCCCGAAGACCAGAAGCCGCGCTTCGCGGAACTGCAGGAACAGCAGGCCGCCCTGTCGAAGGCGTTCTCCGACCACGTGCTCGACGCGACCAACGCGTACGCGTACTTCGTCGATAACGAAGCCGACCTCGCCGGGCTGCCCGGCGACGCGATCGAAGCCGCCCGTGAAGCCGCGCAGAAGGACGGCAAGGACGGCTGGAAATTCACGCTGCACTTCCCGTCGTACTTCCCGGTGCTGCAGTACGCCGACAACCGCGCGCTGCGCGAGACGCTCTATCGCGCCTATGCGACGCGCGCATCGGAGCTCGGGCCGCAGCACGGCGACGGCAAGGCCGAATGGGACAACACGGCGATCGTCGCCGACGAGCTGAAGCTGCGCCGCGAAGAGGCGCAGATGCTCGGCTACCGCAACTTCGCCGAAGTGTCGCTCGCGCCGAAGATGGCCGAATCGCCGCAGCAGGTCATCGCGTTCCTCGAGGATCTCGCGACGCGCGCGCGCCCGCACGCGGACAAGGACTGGGACGAGCTGCGCGCATTCGCCGCGAAGGAACTCGGCCTGACCGAACTCGCGCCGTGGGACGTCGCATACGCGGCCGAAAAGCTGCGCCAGCAGCGCTACGCGTTCTCGGAAAACGAGGTGAAGCAGTACTTCCCCGAGCCGGCCGTGCTGAAGGGCCTGTTCACCGTCACCGAGACGCTGTTCGGCGTGCGGATCAAGGCGGACGACGCGCCGGTATGGCACAAGGACGTGCGCTTCTTCCGCGTCGAGAACCGCGACGGCTCGCTCGTCGCGCAGTTTTACCTCGACCTGTACGCGCGCGAAGGCAAGCGCGGCGGCGCTTGGATGGACGACGCACGCTCGCGCGCGAAGCGCGGCAGCGGCGTGCAGACGCCGGTCGCGTACCTCACCTGCAACTTCTCGGCACCGATCGGCGGCAAGCCCGCGTGCTTCACGCACGACGAAGTCATCACGCTGTTCCACGAGTTCGGCCACGGGCTGCACCACATGCTCACGCGCGTCGACGAACTCGGCGTGTCGGGCATCAACGGCGTCGAATGGGATGCGGTCGAGCTGCCTTCGCAGTTCATGGAGAATTTCTGCTGGGAATGGGACGTGCTGTCGTCGATGTCGTCGCACATCGATACGGGCGCCACGCTGCCGCGCGAGCTGTTCGACAAGATGATCGCCGCGAAGAATTTCCAGAGCGGGCTCGGCACGCTGCGCCAGATCGTGTTCTCGATGTTCGACATGCTGCTGCACGTCGACTTCGACCCGGCCGGCGCCACCGGCGTGACCGCGTTCGCGCGCGAGATCAACGAGCGCTATCACGTGATCCCGCAGGCGGCATTCTCGCGCTGGCCGAACACGTTCAGCCACATCTTCGCGGGCGGCTATGCGGCCGGCTACTACAGCTACAAGTGGGCCGAGGTGCTGTCGGCCGACGCGTACGCGGCATTCGAGGAAGCGGCCGCCAAGAGCGGTAGCGTGCTCGACGCGGCCACCGGCACGCGCTATCGCCGCGAGATCCTCGAGGTCGGCGGCAGCCGCCCGGCGATGGATTCGTTCAAGGCGTTCCGCGGCCGCGAGCCGGAAATCGATGCGCTGTTGCGCCACAACGGGATGGCCACGCCCGCGCACTGAGCGCGCCGCCCGGCCCTTCCGGTCGCATCGACAGGCACCGCTTCGGCGGTGCCTTTTTTCATGGCGCGGGCACGTCGTCGTCGAACAGCGAGAACTGCCCGTGCCGCTCGGCGGTGTCCTCGTCGATGCGCACGCCGACGCCGAGCAGCCGCACGGCCTGCGCGCGCCGCTGCAGCCCCTTCGCGAGCAGCGTGACGGCCGTCTCCGCGTTCGTCGCGTCGGCCACGCATTCGACTGTCGTGCGCTGGAAATCGGCGAAGCGGATCTTCACGTACAGCTTGCGGATCGACCGCGCGGCGCCCGCGCGCGCGATCCGCGCGTCGAGCTGCACGACGAGGCGGCGGATCTCGTCCGCGCATTGCTCGAGCGTCGTCAGGTCGGTCACGTAGGTCGTCTCGACGCTGACCGACTTGCGCTCCTGGTCGGCCTGCACGGGCCGTTCGTCGATTCCGCGCGCCAGTTCGTACAGCCGCCGCCCGAATGCGCCGAACTCGCGGTGCAGGTCGATCAGCGGCCAGTCGCGCAACTGCGCGCAGGTCTGGATGCCGAGCCGGTCGAGCCGCGTGGCCGTCACCTTGCCTACGCCGTGCAGCTTGCGCACCGGCAGCGCCGCGACGAACGCGTCGATTTCGTGCGGCCGCACCACGAACAGGCCGTCCGGCTTGTTCCAGTCCGACGCGATCTTCGCGATGAACTTGTTCGGCGCGACGCCGGCCGACACGGTCACGCCGACCGTATCGAACACGCGCTGGCGGATCTCGCGCGCGATCAGCGTCGCACTGCCCTGGCAGCGGTCCGACCCGCTGACGTCGAGGTACGCCTCGTCGAGCGACAACGGCTCGACGTCGGGCGTGTAGTCGCGATAGATCGCCATGATCTGCCGCGACGCCGCGCGATACTTGTCCATCGCGGACGGCAGGATCAGCAGGTCCGGGCACTTGCGCATCGCCAGCGCCGACGACATCGCCGAATGCACGCCATAGCGCCGCGCCTCGTAGTTGCAGGTCGCGATCACGCCACGCTGGTCGGGCCGGCCGCCGACCGCGAGCGGCCGGTTGCGCAACGACGGGTCGTCGCGCATCTCGACCGATGCGTAGAAACAGTCGCAGTCGCAGTGAATGATCTTGCGCATGCGCGGCAGCGCGTCGCCCGGCGGCGGCACGTGCGGATCGGCAGGCGGAATGGTGGTCGGGTTCACGGTGCCGATACTGTACAAAAACACAGTGCCGGTTTCAACTGTCGCGTGCGGCCACGCCCGGCTGCGCCGTACCGGCCCGCTTTGCGCGGATCGTACCGGCCGGGCATGGGCAGCGGCGCCTATACTCGTCGGCCGCGACACACGAAACGAGAAGGTGACGGATGAAGACGATCGGACTGATCGGCGGCATGAGCTGGGAATCGTCGGCCGAGTACTACCGGATGATCAACCGGCACTCGAAGGCGCTGCATGGTGGCCACCACAACGCGAAGAGCGTGCTCGTCACGGTCGATTTCGCGGAAATCGAAGCGCTGCAGCGCACGCACGACTGGGCGGCGCTCGGCGAGCGGATGGCCGATGCGGCACGGCAGCTCGAAGCGGCCGGCGCCGACCTCGTCGTGTTGACGACCAATACGATGCATCGCGTGCACGACGCGATCGAAGCCGCGGTGATGCTGCCCTTCCTGCACATCGCCGATCCGACCGGCAGCGCGCTGCGCGACGCAGGCGTCGAGCGCGTCGCGCTGCTCGGCACGCGCTACACGATGGAGTTGCCGTTCTATGCGGAGCGGCTGCGCGACAAATTCGGGATGGACGTGCTCGTGCCGGACGAACGCGGGCGCGACGACGTGCACCGGATCATCTACGACGAGCTGTGCCACGGCGTCATCACGACGGAATCGCGTGCGACCTATGTGTCGATCATCGAGGAACTGGCGCAGCGCGGCGCGCAGGCCGTGATCCTCGGCTGTACGGAGATCACACTGCTGATCGGCGCGGACGATTCTTCGCTGCCGGTGTTCGACACGACCGCGCTGCATGCGAAGGCGGCCGTGGAGTGGGCCGCGCGATAACCGCGACGACGATTTCGCGCACGGAAAACAAAAAACCCGGCACGAGGCCGGGTTCCTGTCGACGAAGCGCGCATCGGTCACTTGCGCTGCACATCGTCTGGTGTGCTTGGTTGCGGGGGTAGGATTTGAACCTACGACCTTCGGGTTATGAGCCCGACGAGCTGCCAGACTGCTCCACCCCGCGTCAGAGAAATAAATTATAGGGTGATGAAGTACTCACGTCAACACTTTTGTCACAATTTCTTCTCCCCCCCTTCCAGATAGCGTGGCATGCCCGCTGCTCCGCGTCACGCATGACGCGCGTTCGCACCGCATGCACGCGGTAAGATGGCGGCCTTCGCATTCACGCCGCACACACACTCCCGTTCATGAAAATCGCCACCTGGAACGTCAACTCGCTCAACGTCCGCAAGCAGCACGTGCTCGACTGGCTCGCGCAAAGCGGCACCGACGTGCTGTGCCTGCAGGAACTGAAGCTGCCTGACGAGAAATTCCCGCGCGCCGATCTCGAGGCGGCCGGCTACCGCAGCTGGTTCACGGGCCAGAAGACCTACAACGGCGTCGCGATCCTCACGCGCGAGTCGCTGACCGTCGACGAATCGGACGTCGTGCGCAACATCCCCGGCTTCGACGATCCACAGCAGCGCGTGGTCGCCGCGACGGTCGACGGCGTACGCATCGTGTCCGCGTACTTCCCGAACGGCCAAGCGCCCGACTCCGACAAGTTCGTCTACAAGATGCAATGGCTCGACGCGCTGCAGGCGTGGCTGCGCACCGAGCTGCAGCGCTTTCCGAAGCTCGCGCTGCTCGGCGACTACAACATCGCACCGGAAGACCGCGACGTGCACGATCCCGCGAAATGGGAAGGCCAGAATCTCGTGTCGCCACAGGAGCGCGCGCACTTCGCGCAACTGATCGAGCTGGGCTTCGTCGATGCGTTCCGCCGCTTCGAGCAGCCCGAGAAGACCTTCACGTGGTGGGACTACCGGATGATGGCGTTCCGTCGCAACGCCGGGCTGCGCATCGACCACATCCTGCTGTCGCCGGCGCTCGCGGAGACCTGCACGTCGTGCGAGGTCGATCGCACGCCGCGCACGTGGGAACAGCCGTCCGACCACACACCTGTCGTCGCGGTCGTCGGCTGATCGTCCAATCCGCCCGCGCGCTCAACGCCGCGCGGGCGCCGGCCCGAGATGGGCCCACAGGAAGCCGAACTCGGCCGCATCGGCCTCCGCACGCTCCAGATCGTCGGCACTGCCGTGGCCGCCGTCGGTGTTCTCCCAGTACCACACCCGTTCGTGACCGAGCGCATGCATGCGCGCGGCCATCTTGCGCGCGTGCGCAGGATGCACGCGGTCGTCGCGCGTCGACGTCGTCAGCAACAGCGGCGGATACGCGACACCTTCGCGCACGCGGTGATACGGCGAGTACGCCGCCAGCGCCGCGCCCTCGCCCGGATCGTCCGGGTCGCCGTATTCGTCGAGCCACGCGGCGCCCGCGTGCAGCTTCGGATAGCGCTGCATGTCGAGCAGCGGCACGCGGCACAGCACCGCGCCGAACAGCTCCGGGCGCTGCATCATGCACGCGGCGACCAGCAATCCACCGTTGCTGCCGCCCTCGATCCCGAGTTGCGCGGCGGTCGTCACGCCGGTCGCGGCGAGATCCTCGGCTACGGCGATGAAGTCGTCGAATGAGCGCTGCCGGTGTTCGCGCTGCGCGTCGACGTGCCAGCGCGGCCCGAACTCGCCGCCGCCGCGGATATGCGCGAACGCCATCACGCCGCCGCGTTCGAGCCAACCGATGCCGAACGCGTCGCTGTAGCCCGGCAGGTTCGGAATCGCAAAGCCGCCATAGCCCGACAGCAGGCACGGCCGCGCGACGCGCGTGGCGCCTTCGGCCGGATCGAGTGCATCGCGCGGCCCGATCAGCGTGTACGGCACCACCGTGCCGTCCTGCGAGCGCGCGCTCGCGCGGCGCACGACGAGCCCGGCCGCATCGAACTGCACCGGCGGCCGGTCGAGCAGCACACGGCGCGACGGTGCATCGTCCGCGCGATCGGCCAGGTCGGCCAGCCAGCATTCGGGCGGATCGAGATAGGTGTCGACATCGACGTACACTTCGTCGTTCAGCGTCGCCTCG
This sequence comes from Burkholderia sp. BCC1999, assembly GCF_905339975.1. Taxonomy (NCBI): domain Bacteria; kingdom Pseudomonadati; phylum Pseudomonadota; class Betaproteobacteria; order Burkholderiales; family Burkholderiaceae; genus Burkholderia; species Burkholderia sp. BCC1999. The sequence goes on from NZ_CAJPHP010000003.1 coordinate 364,102, forward strand.
ACGGGCTCGACGTCGATCTGCGCGTCGCCCGCCCACTCGAACGGCCGCGCATCCCATGTCCACTTGCCGTCGTCGGCCTGTCGCGGTTGCCACAACATCGTGCGGTTGTGCACGTCGTCGAGCCAGCTCGCGATCAGCGTCGTGCGCGTGTGCGTCCACGTGCACGCGGACGTCGTCGGCTGCGGCGCGAACAGCGTCGTAAATTCGCGCGCCCCCGCGAGGAATGCCTGCTCGCGGATCGCGAGAAGCGAACCGCCCGCATGGCGCGCCCCCTGGCAGTCCCAGTCGAGACGCGGCTCCAGCACGAGCCAGCCTTCCCAGAACCCGACCTCGACATGCGTCGGCACGTCGTAGCGGGCCCACTCGCCCGCTTCGGTCAGCCAGTACGCGTGCGCATCGAAGAAGTCGACGCTGCGCCACGCGACATGCCGGTTGTCGATCGGATCGAACCACGCACCCGCGCTGATGTCGTCGGGTTCGCCGCTGAAGACGACAGGCGCATCGGCGAGCGCCGTGCCACGCACCCAGCGCAACGCTTCATACGGATAACCGGCCGCGGTCGCATGCGCTTCGCCGCGATCCCAGCTCACGTAGACGGTGTCGCGGTCGATCCAGCCGACCGTGTGATGGCCCGGCTCGTCGATCGTGAAGCCGCCGTCGACGAAACGGCGTTCGACGAGATCGAATTCGCGCACGACGACCGCGTCGGCGCCGCCCGGCGACAGCGACAGCAGCGCGCGATCGCCGTCCGGATACAGGATCGCGTCCTGCTCGAACACCCACGACTCGCCCTCCTCGGCACCGAGCGCGTCGACGTCGAGCAGCGTTTCCCATACAGGCTGACCGGCACGCCAGTCGTCCCAGCGCGTGCGGCGCCACAGCCCCTTCGGATGGAGATCGTCCTGCCACAGGTCATACGCCCAGTCGCGCCAACGGGTCGGAATCACCGGACGTTCGCGCGGCAGATACGCTTTGGCGAGACGCGCAGTCAGCGCGCGATACGCGTCGTCATCGCGCAGCGCGGCGCGCGTGCGCGCATTCTGCTCGTCGACCCACGTGCGGGCGCGCTTGCTGTCGAGCGCTTCGAGGAAACGGAACGGGTCGGCCCCGGCGGGCCAGCGGAAGGAATCGGACATTGAGGATCGGCGGAATGGCAAACGGCGTGCAAACCGCGATTATGTCCGATCGCGGCATGCGCGACGCCCGCGCATGCCGCAAATCGTGCTCAGGGCTCCAGGTGGAGTTCCTGGATCTTGCGCGTGATCGTGTTGCGGCCGATGCCGAGCCGCTCCGCGGCCTCGACCTTGCGACCGCGCGTGAAGTCGAGCGCCTCGCGGATCACGGCCGCCTCGAAGCGGCGCGCGAGCTCGTCCATCACGTCGGCCGAATTCTCGCGCAACAGCCGCGCGACTTCGGTGCGCAGGCCATGCTCCCACAGCGGGTAGCCGGCCGGCGCACTGCCGTTCGGCGCGGCCGCGACGGGCGCGCTCGCCACCGGCGTCACACCGATCGTGAGCGGCGCGGCCGGCACGCTGCCGGGCGCATCCGCGCCGTCGCCCGTCGCGACGACCGGCGCACCGGCCGGCACGAGGTCGGGCGGCAGGTCCTTGATCTCGACCGTCTGCGCGGGCGCCATCACGGTCAGCCAGTTCGCGAGGTTCTCGAGCTGCCGCACGTTGCCGGGAAACGCGAGCGACGTCAGGTACGCGAGCGCGTCGTCGGACACGCGCTTCGGCTCGACGCCGAGATCGCGTGCGCTCTTCTGCAGGAAGTGGCGCGTGAGCAGCGCGATGTCCTCGCTGCGTTCGCGCAGCGGCGGCAAGCGCAGCCGGATCACGTTGAGGCGGTGGTAAAGATCCTCGCGGAACAGCCCCTGACGCACACGCGATTCGAGATTCTGGTGCGTCGCGGCGATTACGCGCACGTTCGCGCGCAGCGGGTTGTGGCCGCCGACGCGATAGAACTGCCCGTCCGACAGCACGCGCAACAGGCGTGTCTGCAGGTCGAACGGCATGTCGCCGATTTCGTCGAGGAACAGCGTGCCGTTCTCGGCCTGCTCGAAGCGGCCCTGCCGCGTCGTCTGCGCGCCGGTGAACGCGCCGCGCTCATGGCCGAACAGCTCGGATTCGAGCAGGTCCTTCGGAATCGCCGCCGTGTTCAGCGCGATGAACGGACCGTTCGCGCGCGGGCTGTGACGATGCAGCGCGCGGGCGACAAGTTCCTTGCCGGTGCCGGACTCGCCGGTGATCAGCACGGTCGCGGCCGAATGCGACAGGCGGCCGATCGCGCGGAACATGTCCTGCATCGCCGGCGCCTGGCCGAGCATCTCGGGCGCTTCGGCCACGCGCTCGTCCTGCGGCGCGCCGCCGCGCAGGCTTTCTTCCACCGCACGGCGGATCAGCTCGACGGCCTTGTCGACGTCGAACGGTTTCGCGAGATATTCGAAGGCGCCGCCCTGGAACGCCGCGACGGCGCTGTCGAGATCGGAGAACGCCGTCATGATGATGACGGGCAGGCCCGGCAGGCGCTCGTGCATCGCCTGCAGCAACTCGAGGCCCGAGCCACCCGGCATCCGGATGTCGGACACGAGCACCTGCGGCGTCTCGTGGTCGAGCGCGGCCAGCGCGTCGCGCACGTTCGCGAAGCTCTTCGTCGCGAAGCTGTCACGGGCGAGTGCCTTTTCAAGCACCCAGCGGATCGATTGGTCGTCGTCTACTATCCAGATCGGCTTCATAGGTCGGTCAGGTTTGGGTGAATCCGGTGAATCGCAATGTCGCCGCTCAATGGTCGAGCGGCAGCAGAATCTGAAATTCGGTACGTCCGGGCCGGCTCTCGACCTCGATCATCCCGTCGTGCTGCTGCACGAACGTCTGCGCGAGCGTGAGGCCGAGACCGCTGCCGTCTTCGCGCCCGGACACGAGCGGATAGAAGATCCGGTCGCGGATCTCTTCCGGAATGCCGGGCCCGTTGTCGATCACGTGCAAGTCCAGTGCCAGCCGGTACAGGCGCTTCGCGATCGTCACCTTGCGCGCGATGCGCGTGCGCAGTTCGATCTTCGCGTCGCCTTGCGCGATCCGCTCGCGCAGCGCCTGCGCCGCATTGCGCACGATGTTGAGCAGCGCCTGGATCAGCTGCTCCTTGTCGCCGCGCAGGTCCGGCACGCTTACGTCGTAGTCGCGCTCGATCGTGAGCCCGCGCGGGAATTCCGCGAGCATCACCGCGCGCACGCGTTCGCACACTTCATGAATGTTCACGTCGCCGACGATGTGCGGATGCCGGTGCGGCTCCAGCAACCGGTCGACGAGCGTCTGCAGGCGATCGGACTCCTTGATGATCACCTGCGTGTATTCGCGCAACTCGCCACGCTCGCGCTCGCCCAGTTCGAATTCGAGCAGCTGGGCTGCGCCCCGAATGCCGCCGAGCGGGTTCTTGATCTCGTGCGCGAGGTTGCGGATCAGCTGCTTGTTGACCGCGGTCAGGTCGTGGATCCGCTCTTCCCGATCGGTACGCGACTGCCGTTCGTTCTCGAACAGCTCGACGAGTACGAAATCGGGCGAGGTCTCGAGGAAGCCGACGATCGCGTGCACGTGCAGCGGTTCGCGGCCGGGCCGGTCGAGCACGGTATCGAGGTGCGTCGCGTGAAAGCGTTCCTCGCCGATCGCGGTGATCGTCGACGCCAGCTCGTTCGCGTTCGGAAAAATCTCGCCCCACGGCCGCTGCGCGAGCTGCCGGCGCGAGATGTCGAGCATCGCCTCCGCCGACGGGTTCGCGAACGCGATCCGCAGCGTCTTGCGGTCGAGCACGATCACGACCGTCGGCAGCGCTTCCAGCCCCGCCAGCAGGCCCGAGCGTGCGAGCCGCTCGTCGTCCGTCAGTCGCTCGGGCTGCCCCGTTTTCGCCTTGATCAGATTCTTCAGAACCATCTGCGTGCTTGTCGCGCCTCACCGGGCCAGAAAATGAAAATCACCGGAACAAAAAAGGGACGGCTGGACGCCGTCCCCTTTCAGACTCCGCCGTTCCCGCCGCAGGCCGTGCAACGGGAACGAACCGGCAAAACGGCGCTGAATCGAAGCGCCATCGCCGATTAGAGCGAGTAGTACATCTCGAACTCGATCGGGTGCGTCGTCATGCGGAACTTCGCCAGCTCCTGCTCCTTCAGCGCGAGGTATGCATCGAGCATGCCGTCCGTGAACACGCCGCCGCGCGTCAGGAACTCGCGATCCTTGTCGAGCGCTTCGAGTGCCTGGTCGAGGCCCGCGCAGACGGTCGGGATCTTTGCATCTTCTTCCGGCGGCAGGTCGTACAGGTTCTTGTCCGCTGCTTCGCCCGGATGGATCTTGTTCTGGATCCCGTCGAGACCGGCCATCATCAGCGCCGTGAAGCACAGGTACGGGTTCGCCATCGGATCCGGGAAGCGCGTTTCGATACGGCGGCCCTTCGGGTTCGACACGTGCGGAATGCGGATCGATGCCGAACGGTTACGCGCCGAGTAGGCGAGCTTGACCGGTGCTTCGAAGTGCGGGACCAGACGCTTGTACGAGTTCGTCGTCGGGTTCGTGATCGCGTTCAGTGCACGGGCGTGCTTGATGATGCCGCCGATGTAGAACAGCGCCAGTTCCGACAGGCCGGCGTAGCCGTTGCCCGCGAACAGGTTCTGGCCGTCCTTCCAGATCGACTGGTGAACGTGCATGCCCGAACCGTTGTCGCCGACGACCGGCTTCGGCATGAACGTCGCCGTCTTGCCGTACGAGTGCGCGACGTTGTGGATGATGTACTTCGACCATTGCGTCCAGTCGGCGCGCTCGACCAGCGTCGAGAACTTCGTGCCGATTTCGTTCTGGCCCTGGCCCGCCACTTCGTGGTGGTGCACTTCGACCGGGATGCCGAGCTGTTCGAGCAGCAGGCACATTTCCGAACGCATGTCCTGGAACGTGTCGACCGGTGCGACCGGGAAGTAGCCGCCCTTCGTGCCCGGACGGTGGCCCGTGTTGCCGCCTTCGAATTCCTTGCCGGCCGACCACGGTGCTTCTTCCGAGTTGATCTTCACGAAGCAGCCCGACATGTCCGTGTTCCACTGGACCGAGTCGAAAATGAAGAATTCCGGTTCCGGACCGAAGTAGGCCGTGTCGCCGATGCCCGTGCTCTTCAGGTACGCTTCGCCGCGCTTCGCGAGCGAACGCGGATCGCGCTCGTAGCCCTTGCCGTCGGCCGGCTCGACCACGTCGCAGGTCAGCACGAGGGTCGACTCTTCATAGAACGGGTCGACGAACGCTGCGTTCGGGTCCGGCATGAGCAGCATGTCCGACGCCTCGATGCCCTTCCAGCCCGCGATCGACGAACCGTCGAATGCATGGCCGCTTTCGAACTTGTCCTCGTCGAACGCCGAAACCGGCACCGACACGTGCTGTTCCTTGCCGCGCGTGTCCGTGAAGCGGAAATCGACAAACTTGCAGTCCTCGTCCTTCACGAGTTGCATGACGTCGGCGACGGTTTTACTCATAACCTCTTCTCCTGATTGAACAATTCCGGCGGACTGGGAACCGCCTCGTTTATCGAGCTGACCGGGGTCTTGCTTTTGGCGCAGCGCGCCCCGATTCGACCGAGTTCTATATAGCAGCTTCCGTGCCACCTTTGCGAACGACGGGCGCAAATCGCGCCAGAGCTCGCCACGACGGGGCTGTGCTGCGCGATTCCGGGGCCTTGCGCCGCACCGGTCGCTCGCCGAAAGCACCCCAATGGTGCAATCACGGCAGTCCGCCGCAGCCACCGAATCATTCTGGTGCATGCGCACCATTCTGCACTCTTTTGGTGAACGCGTGGGCCACGCGTGCACCACACCGCATGCGGGCGTCCGTGCCGCGACGCCGCGCTAGAATGTTCGTTTGACCGATACGGAGACTCCCTGCCATGAGTACGCTCGACCAGCTTTACGCGAAGGCCGACGAACGCCGCGCACAAAACGCGCTCAACTACGCCGGCGCCCTGCTACCGGTCGAGGCATTCGAACTGTTGCAGCTCGACCCGTCCGCGCGCCTCGTCGACGTGCGCACGCGCGCCGAACTCGACTGGATCGGCCGCCCGCTCGTCGGCGACGGCCAGTACCTGCACCTCGAATGGACGCGCTACCCGGGCGGCGTGCCGAACGCCGAATTCGTCAACGAACTGAAGGCGGCCCTCCCGGCCGATACGCCGATCCTGTTCCTGTGCCGCAGCGCCGCGCGCTCGAAGCTCGCCGCGGTCGCGTCCGCGCAGGCCGGCTTCACGAAGGCGTTCGACCTGCTCGAAGGCTTCGAGGGTGCCAAGGACGCCGAAGGCCACCGCAAGACGGTCGACGGCTGGTGCTTCCGCAAACTGCCGTGGATCGGCGCCTGACGGCGTACGACGTTCACCGGCTACGACAACCTCATCGTCGAGCCGGGCGATGACATGCCGATGACGGGCCGCGTTGCGCGGCCCGCGGCTTTTGTGCGGCCGCCTGGCCGGCCGCTCAGACGCGCGGCGTGTCGGGCTCGACGACGTCGCCGCCGAGCAGGTGCACGCCTTCGCGCAGCTTCACGAACGCGGCCGCGACGGCCTCCGGCTCGCCCTTCACGCCGAGGTCGATGTGACGGCGCGCATAGATGCCGCCGCGCTCCGCATCGCCGACGCTCGGCAGGCTGAACACGCGCACGCCCGGGAAATCGCGCTCGATGCGCTCCATCAGCGGCGTAAGCGTCGATTCCGGCAGCTCGAACACGTACAGCGAACGCTCCGCGTGCGGCGTCGCGTGATGCAGGTGCGCGTACTTCGTGTCGAGCACCCATTCGATCATCGGCCAGGCCATCACCGGGAAGCCCGGTACGAAATGCAGGTCGCCGGCCGAGAAGCCGGGAATCCGGTTATAGCCGTTCGGGATGATCGTCGCGCCCACCGGGAACACGCCCATGTTGAAGCGGTGCTGGTTCTCCGGCGATTCGAAGTCGACCGGCGTGGCCGGATCGGTGTGCGTTTCGCGGATCCGCTCCGAAATCAGCGCCTTCGCTTCCGGATGCAGTTCGAGCGCCACGCCGAGCGCGGCGGCCGCGCACTGGCGCGTGTGGTCGTCCGGCGTCGCGCCGATTCCGCCCGTCGAGAACACGATGTCGCCCGACGCGATCGCACGCGCGAGCGTCGCCGTGATGCGCGCCGGATCGTCGCCGACGTATTCGGCCCAGTCGAGCGCGAGGCCGCGCGCGCCGAGCAGCTCGATGACCTTCGCCAGATGCTTGTCCTGCCGGCGGCCCGAAAGGATTTCGTCGCCGATGATGATGATGCCGATGCTCATGCCTGCCCCATGTCGATTGCGGTGGCGCGCGCGCTCGCGCGCAGGTCTTCCAGCGCGCGCAGGCAATAGTGCCCGAACCACAGCGCCGAGAAGACGAGGATGAAAGCGTATACCCAGATCATGGCGGCCGCGACGAACGGGAACAGCACCATCATCCAGACCGACGAAACCCACACGAAGGTCGGCACGGTGCCGAGCAGCCCGGTCGCGACGCCGATGCCGATCAGCGGCCAGCGGTGCCGGCGCACGAGCGCGCGGCGCTCGTCGCGGCTCGCGTGCAGCGCGAGCGCATCGTAGGTCATCACGCGGTACGTGAGCCAGCCCCAGATCACCGGCGGCAGCAGCGCGAAGAACGGCGGGATCAGCCACAGCGGGATCGTGACGACGAGCAGCACGACGCCGACGAGCGCCGCGCCGAGCGAATTGAACGCGCTGCCGAAGAAGGTGCCGCCGCGCTTCGATTCGAGCGCCGCGAACTGCCGGTTCGACAGGTGCTTGATCACGACCGGCATCGAGATCGTCGCGATCAGCAGCAGCACCGTCAGCACGATCAGCGGGATCGCGAGCGACACGACCACGAACGGCGCGACGACCGCATGCAGCTGCGACATGCCGATCGCGTCGAACGCGCGATACAGCATGGCCGTCAGCACGAAGCCGTCGAGCGCGCCGCGCGCGATATCCAGCAGCGTCTGCCACGAGAACCACAGCACGGCGCCCCAGAGCAGCGCCGAGACGACGAACGGCATCAGGGTGAGCCACAGCATGCGCGGGTGCAGCGCGCTGGCGAGCGCCCGGACGAAAGAGCGCAGCAAGTCGTTCATGCGAGCCTGTATCGACGGTGAAAAACGGGGAAAGGATAAACCACACGGCCCGCATGCGCCGAAGCGCATGCGGGCCGTGTGGGAATGCCGTTCAACGGGAGCGGAATCGCGTCAGGCCGACGCCGCGCCGCGCTTGGCGGGGAACAGGCGCCGGAAGATCCGCACGAACGCGAGGCCGTGCTGCGACCAGAAGCCGTCGCCGTAGGACACGCCCTCGACCTGCTCGCGGATGCCGGTCGGCTCGACCGTGCGGTTCCACGAGGCGGTGCCGAACATCATGTCCCACCACGGGAACAGCACGCCGAAGTTGCAGCCGTACTTGGTGCCTTCGTGACCGTAGCCGACCGCGTGGTGGCGCCGGTGGAAGATCGGGCTGACGAGCAGGCGCTCGCCGAGCCAGCCGAACGACAGGCGCGCATTCGTATGCTGGATGCTCTGCATGAAGTTCGTGAACGCGGTCAGCACGACGAACTGCGACGGCGTCACGCCGATCACGAGCGCGATCGCCGCGAAGAAGCACGACTGGAGCACGTCGTCGAGCAGGTGGTTGCGGTCGTCGCACCACAGCGACATCTGCCGCTGGCTGTGATGGACCGCGTGCAGCTCCCACCAGATGCCGAACTTGTGCTGCCAGCGGTGATACCAGTAGCCGGCGAAATCGAGCACGACGAGGTAGATCGCGAACGAAATGATCGGCTTCGAGGTCACGCCCGGCCACAGATAGTCGAGGTTGACGTTCGCGACGCCATGCAGGCGCAGCCACGCCTGGAAGTTGTCGAACACCGGCTGCAGCGCGAAGAAGAAGAACAGCGTGTAGATGCCGAGCTTCGAGATCGCCGTGTAGATCACGTCGACCCGCACCGCGCGGCGGTTCTTCCAGCGTTCGACCGGCAGCAACGCCTCGAGCGGGCGCAGCAACGCAAACATCAGCACCATCTGCAACGCGCCGATGATCACCCAGTACAGCGCGTCGTAGGTGTCCTCGTCATAGTCCATCAGGTTGAACTTGAAGAGGAGCGGCTGCACGACGTCGACGTACAGCCAGGTCTGGATGTCCGACACGAACGCATCGATCAGGTGCAGCATCGTTCGCCTCCGCCGGTCACGCGCCGTTCGCCGCCTTCCACGGCGCGCGGTCGTAGAAGTAGATGCCGTGCGGCGAGCGGCCGACGGCGATCGTCTGCACCAGCTTGCGCGAGGCCAGGTCGATGATCCCGACCTTCTTCGCGAAGCGGAACGTCACCCACAGCGTCTTCTTGTCGGCGGACAGCTCCATGTCGTCGGGGCCCGGCAGCAGGCCGGTGATGTCGCCGACGTTGGTGAGCGTGTTCTCGTCGATGATGCTGATCGTGTTCGCGACGCGGTTGGTCACCGCGACATGCGTGCCGTCGGCGAGCGAGCGGAAGTTGTGCGCGCCCTTGCCCGTGTAGATCTGCTTGACGACCTTCTGGTTGCGCCAGTCGACGACTGCGACGTAATCCGCGCCCGTCATCCCGATGAGCAGGAATTTGTCGTCCGGCGTGAGCCACAGGCCGGCCGGCACCTTGCCGACCTTCATCTTCCACTTGACCGTCTGCGTCGGCAGATCGATCGCCGCGATCTCGCCGGACACCTGCAGCGACACGAGCAGTGTCTTGCTGTCCTTCGTGAACGCGAGGTGGCTCGGCATCACCGCGAGCGGCACGCGCTTCACGAGCTTCAGGTCGCGGCCGTCGTAGCCGTAGATGTCGACGCGATCGAGGCGCAGGCCGGCCGCCGCGAACCACTTGCGGTCGGGCGAGAAGCCGAGCTGGTAAGGATCGTCGATCCCTTCGACGGTACGCTGCAGCTTGCCCGTCTTCGGATCGAGGAACATCAGGCTGTTCGAGACCGAATTTGCGACGATCAGCGACGAATTGTCGGGCGTCGCCATCAGGTGATGCGGCTCCTTGCCGGTCGGCATCGTGCTGACGACCTCGCGGGTCTGCTGGTCGATCAGGGAAAGCGTCGCTTCGGCCGAATTGAGGACGATCACGTTATTCGCGTGTGCGGCGGGCGCCAGTACGGCGGCGGCCAGCGCGAGCGTGCGGCCGAGGGAAAGGAAAGTGCGCATGAAGACTCACGTCGTGGAACAACCGTCATTGTAAAACGTTCAACCGGCCGCACCGGTTGACGGCGGCCGGCATTGCGCCACTTCGACGCACGCCGCGGCGGCCGGATGAGCCGCCGCGGCAGGTCCCGCGCGGCCGGCCGGGGCCGGCCGCCGGTACGGGCCCGGGAAGCCGATGTTGCGCTAACGCTGCATCGATTCCCAGACCTTGTGCAGGCGCTTCACAGAGACAGGCATCGGCGTGCGCAGTTCCTGCGCGAACAGCGAAATCCGCAGTTCCTCGAGCAGCCAGCGGAATTCCGCGAGCCGCGGGTCGGCGACGCCGCCGCGCTGCGACACCGCGCGCTGGTACTGCTGGGCAAGCGGCAGCAGGTCGGCCGACTGCTTCGCGTCGCGCGCCGGATCGGCCTTCAGCTTGTCGATCCGCAGCGCGATGCCCTTCAGGTAGCGCGGGAAATGCGCCAGCTGCGTGTACGGCGTGTCGATCACGAAGCGCTTGCCGACCAGCGCGGCGAGCTGCTGCTGCAGGTCCGCGTGCGCCTGCGCGAACGGCTTCGCCTGCGCGAGCTTCTTCACGAGCCCCGCATATTCGGCCAGGACCTGGCCGACCAGCCGCGCGATTTCCTGCGCGAGCAGGTTCAGGCGGCTCCGGCCCTCGTCGCGGCGCGCGTGGAAGCTCGCGTCGTCGTCGGGCAGCGGGTCCTGCAGGCACGCGCGGTCGAGCGCCGTGTCGATCAGCTGGTCGCGCAGCTCGTCCTGCGTGCCGAGCGACATGTACTGCATCGCCATCTCGCGCAGGCCCGGCAGGTTCTTCTCGAGGAACTTGATCGGCTCCTTCAGCTGCAACGCGAACAGCCGCCGCAGGCCGGCCCGGTGGATGCGCGCGGCCTCCTCCGGCGAATCGAACACCTCGACGTCGCAATGCGTGCCGCGGTCGACGAGCGCCGGGTAGCCGTACAGCGTCTGGCCGCGCCGGCGGATTTCCAGCAGCTCGGGCAACTTGCCGAAATTCCAGGTCGTCAGGTTCTCGTACAGCGCCGTCGCGCCGGCTTCCGCCGGAGCGGCCGTCTGCGGCGCCGCGCCCTTGCCGGCCTTCGCGCCGCGACCGGCGGCACCGGCCGTACCAGCCGCACCAGCCGCCGCCGGCGTCTGGCCGACCGACTGACCTGCATCGGCATCGCCGCCCGTCGCGATCGTCGACGCCGCCGCGATCTTCTGGAACTGCTGCTGCGCCTGCGCGCCAAGCTCCTGCCGAAGCTGCGCGAGATTGCGCCCCATCGCGAGCTGGCGGCCGTGCTCGTCGATCACCTTGAAGTTCATGAACAGGTGCGCGGGCAGCGTCTCGAGCTTGAAGTCGGCCGTCTTCATCGCGATTTGGGTCTCGCCGCGCACGTCGGCGATCAGCGCCTCGACGAGCCCGCCCGCGCCGAAGCGCTCGCGCCCCATCCGCTCGACGAAACCGGCCGCGTACTCGGGCAGAGGCACGCAGTGCCGGCGCAGCTTCTGCGGCAGCGACTTCAGCAGCAGTTGCACCTTTTCCTTCAGCATCCCCGGCACGAGCCACTCGCAACGGCGCGCGTCGACCTGGTTCAGCGCGTACAGCGGCACCGCGAGCGTCACGCCGTCGCGCGGCGTGCCGGGCTCGAAGTGATACGTGAGCGCCATCTCGACGCCGGCCATCGTCGCGCGCTTCGGGAACAGCTCGGTCGTCACGCCGGCCGCCTCGTGGCGCATCAGGTCGTCGCGCGACAGGTACAGCAGCCGCTGCTTGTCCTCCGACTGGCCGCCCTTCTTCACCTCGTCGCGATACCAGCGCTCGAACGCGACGCCCGTGTGGATCCCTTCCGGGATCGCCTGGTCGTAGTACGCGTAGATCAGCTCGTCGTCGACCAGCACGTCCTGGCGGCGCGACTTGTGCTCGAGCTGCTCGATGTCGGCGAGCAGCTTGCGGTTGTGCGCGAAGAACGGCAGCTTCGTGTCGAATTCGCCTTCGACCAGCGCGCCACGGATGAACAGCTCGCGTGCGCGTGCCGGATCCTGCTTGCCGAACGCGACGCGCCGGCGGTGGTAGATCGGCAGCCCGTACAGCGTCGCGCGTTCGTACGCGCTGACCTGCGCCGGGCGCTTTTCCCAGTGCGGCTCCGACAGCGATTTCTTCAGCAGGTGCGCGCCGATCTTCTCGACCCATTCGGGCTCGATCTTCGCGAGGCAGCGCGCGTACAGCCGGCTCGTCTCGACGAGCTCGGCCGCCATCACCCAGCGGCCGGCCTTCTTCGCGAGCACGGAGCCCGGCCACAAGTAGAACTTGATCCCGCGCGCGCCGAGATAGTGCGGATCGTCGTCGGCTTTCAGGCCGAGGTTGCCGAGCAGGCCCGTCAACAGGGCCAGATGGACCTGTTCATAGGTCGCCTCGACTTCGTTCAGCCGCCAGCCGTGCTCGCGCACGACGGTCAGCAGCTGCGAATGGACGTCGCGCCACTCGCGCAGCCGCAGGTGCGACAGGAAGTTCTGCCGGCACGCGTCGACGAGCTGGCGATTCGACTTCTTGTGCGCGACGGCTTCTTCGAACCACGCCCAGATCTTCAGCCACTGCAGGAACTCGGAACGCTCGTCGGCAAACCGGCGGTGCGCCTGGTCGGCCTGCTCCTGCGCCTCGATCGGGCGGTCGCGCGGGTCCTGCACGGACAGCGCGCTCGCGATGATCAGCACCTCGCGCAGCGACTGCTGGTCGCGCGCGGCGAGAATCATCCGGCCCACGCGCGGATCGAGCGGCAGCCGCGCGAGTTCGCGGCCAAGCGGCGTCAGCGCGTTGTCGTCGTCGACCGCCCCGAGTTCATTGAGCAGTTGATAGCCGTCCGCGATCGCGCGGCCGGGTGGCGGCTCGAGGAACGGAAACGATTCGATCGCCGTCAGGTGCAGCGACTTCATCCGCAGGATCACCGACGCGAGCGACGAGCGCAGGATTTCCGGATCGGTGAAGCGCGCGCGCGCCTGGTAGTCGCTTTCCTCGTACAAGCGAATGCAGACGCCGTCGGCCACGCGGCCGCAACGGCCCGCGCGCTGGTTCGCGGCCGCCTGCGAGATCGACTCGACCTGCAGCTGCTCGACCTTGTTCCGGTACGAATAGCGCTTCACGCGCGCGAGGCCCGTGTCGACCACGTAACGGATGCCCGGCACCGTCAGCGAGGTTTCGGCGACGTTGGTCGCGAGCACGATCCGGCGCGCATTCGACGCCTTGAACACCTTGTCCTGGTCGGCCGCCGAGAGCCGCGCGAACAGCGGCAGGATCTCGGTGTGCGGCGGATGGTGCTTGCGCAGCGCCTCGGCCGCCTCGCGGATCTCGCGCTCGCCGGGCAGGAACACCAGCACGTCGCCGGGGCCTTCGCGGCACAGCTCGTCGACCGCGTCGACGATCGCGTCCATCAGGTCGCGCTCGGCTTCGCGCGCGGTCTTCACGCGATCGCGGCCGCCCGTGCCTTCGGCATGCTTCACGGCCGGGCGATCCTCGGCCACCGGGCGGTAGCGCATCTCGACCGGATACAGCCGCCCGCTCACCTCGATCACGGGCGCCGGGCGCTCGTCGGTGCCGAAATGGCGCGCGAAGCGATCAGCGTCGATCGTCGCGGACGTGACGATCAGCTTCAGGTCCGGCCGCCGCGGCAGGATTTCCTTCAGGTAGCCGAGCAGGAAGTCGATGTTCAGGCTGCGTTCGTGCGCCTCGTCGATGATCAGCGTGTCGTACGCCTTCAGCAGCGGGTCGGTCTGCGTCTCGGCGAGCAGGATGCCGTCCGTCATCAGCTTCACGGACGCGCCCGGCGCGAGATTGTCGGTAAAGCGCACCTTGTAGCCGACCACCTCGCCGAACGGCGTGCCGAGCTCCTCGGCGATCCGGCGGCCGGTCGACGACGCGGCAAGCCGGCGCGGCTGCGTATGGCCGATCAGGCCCGTGCCGCCGGCGCCGAGGCCGCGACCGAGGTCGAGACAGATCTTCGGCAACTGCGTGGTCTTGCCCGAGCCCGTTTCGCCGCAGACGATGACAACCTGATGACCGGCGATCGCGCGCGCGATTTCGTCGCGCTTGCCCGACACGGGCAGGCTTTCGGGGTACGTGATCGGCGGGACGGGATTCGGCGCGACGACGGCGCGCGGCGGACGCTCGCGGCGCGGAGGGCGCTCGCCCGTTGCCTGCGGTGCGCCCTTCGCGGCCGGCTGGCGCGCATCGCCGCGCCGTTCGTCACCGCGCGGCGCGTGTGCCGGCGTGCCCGCCGGCTGGTCCTGCTGCTGGCGCGGCGGCTGGCCCTGCTGCCCGCGTGCATCGGCCGCACCATCCGGGTGCCGGGCCGACGGCGTATTGGCCCGCGTCGGCGCGGGACTTTTAGAAACATTCGACATGGGGGCGCATTATAATCCCGCCCATGAATTCCCAAACCGACCTCCCTCCCGCCCAGACCGGCGCCGCGACGCCGCCGGCCGCCGACGATTCGGCCGCCAGTCACGCGCAGTTCGTCGACTGGATGCGCTCCGTCGCGCCCTATATCCACAAGTTCCGCAACAGCACGTTCGTCGTGGGGTTTGGCGGCGAGGTGGTGCAGCAGGGGCTGTTGAACGCGCTCGTGTCCGACATCGCGCTGCTGCAGGCGATGGGCATCCAGATCGTGCTCGTGCACGGCTCGCGCCCGCAGGTCGAGGAGCAGCTGAGCCTGCATGGTGTCGAATCCGAGTTTTCGCACGGCCTGCGCATCACCGATGCGCGCGCGCTCGAATCCGCGAAGGAAGCGGCCGGCGAAGTGCGTCTCGACATCGAGGCCGCGATCAGCCAGGGTTTGCCGAACTCGCCGATGGCGCACGCGCACATCAGCGTCGTGTCGGGCAACTTCGTGACCGCCCGGCCGGTGGGGATTCTCGACGGGGTCGATTTCGCGCACACGGGCATCGTGCGCAAGATCGACGCCGAATCGATCCGTCATTCGCTCGCGAGCCGCAAGCTCGTGCTGCTGTCGCCGCTCGGCTTCTCGCCGACCGGTGAAGCATTCAACCTGTCGATGGAAGACGTTGCGTCGGCGGCCGCGATCGCGCTGCGCGCCGACAAGATCATCTTCCTGACCGAAGCGCCCGGCATCGTCGACGACGAAGGCGAGCTGGTGCGCGAAATGTCGCTCGACGCGGCCGCCGAACTGCTCGATTCCGGCAACGTCCAGGGCGACGACGCGTTCTTCCTGAAGCACTCGATCCGCGCGTGCCGCGGCGGTGTGACCCGTGCCCACCTGATCCCGCAGTCGCTCGACGGCAGCATGCTGCTCGAACTGTTCCTGCACGACGGCGTCGGCACGATGATCTCGTACGAGAACCTCGAAAGCCTGCGCGAGGCGACGCCGGACGACGTCGGCGGCATCCTGTCGCTGATCGAGCCGCTCGAGTCGGACGGCACGCTGGTGCGACGCGGCCGCCACCAGATCGAACGCGACATCGACCACTTCTCGGTGATCGAGCACGATGGCGTGCTGTTCGGCTGCGCGGCGCTGTACCCGTACCAGCAGGAGAAGATCGGCGAGATGGCGTGCCTGACGGTCGCGCCGGAAGCGCAAGGTTCGGGCGACGGCGAACGCCTGCTCAAGCGCATCGAGCAGCGCGCCCGCGCGCGCGGCCTCACGCACATCTTCGTACTCACGACGCGCACCGAGCACTGGTTCCTCAAGCGCGGCTTCGTCAAGGTCAGCGTCGACGACCTGCCGGAAGACCGCCGCAAACTCTATAACTGGCAGCGCAAGTCGCTCGTGCTGATGAAACAGCTCTGAGCGCAGGCACGACTGCCCTCCCCCCAGTTCGATTACAGGAGAAGTACACGATGGCTCGAATGATCCAATGCGCGAAGCTCGGCAAGGAAGCCGAAGGCCTCGATTTCCCGCCGCTGCCGGGCGAACTCGGCAAGCGCATTTACGAGAGCGTCTCGAAGGAAGCGTGGCAGGGCTGGCTCAAGCAGCAGACGATGCTGATCAACGAGAACCGCCTGAACATGGCCGACCCGCGCGCGCGCCAGTACCTGATGAAGCAGACGGAAAAGTACTTCTTCGGCGACGGCGCGGACCAGGCGTCCGGCTACGTGCCGCCGACGGAAGGCTGATGACTCGACGCGCGCGGTTGGCAGCCTGCCGGCCACGCGCTCCAGGAAAGACGGCACCGTGATTCGCACGGTGCCGTTTTCTTTTGGCGATACGCATCAGGTGCGCTCCGGCCTCCCGCGCGGCAGCGTTGCGTGCCGCTCAGCCGGCCGGCTTCAGCGCACCGCCCTCGCCCGGCTGTGCATTCCCGTCAGCCGCGGATTCCGCGCTGCCGCCTTCGGCGCCCCATTCGGCCGCATCGCTGCGTTCGGCCGTCGACAGTTCGTCCGCGCGATACCCGGTGCGATTCAGCAGCGCCAGCATGCAGGCGAGCGACACGAGCGCGTAAAGCCCCGATGCGACCGCGACGCCGACGATGCTGCCCGTCGCGTTGAGGATCGCCTGCGCGAGCACCGGCGTGCCGCCGCCGACGACGAGCGCGCTCAACTGATACGCGAGCGACAGGCCCGTGTAGCGGATGTTGGCCGGGAACACCCGCGCGAGCACGCCGCCGACCGCGCCATAGAACATGGCCGACGGAATCGTCGAGATGCACATGCCCGCGACGGCCACCCAGTATGACCGCGTCGCAAGCGCATGGAACATCACGGGCATCAGCACGATTTCCGGAATCAGGATCCAGCACATCGCCCGGCGCATGTCGACCTTCGACACGAACCACGCGCCGACCGGCTGCATCAGGAACTGCACGACGAGCGAGATCGACAGGATGCCGAGGAACGTGCCCTGCGCATAGCCGAGTTCCTTGGTCGCCCACGACAGCGCGAACGTGCTGCGGAAATACGTGACGTTGATCACGGGCAGCGTGCCGGCCGCGAGCAGCACGACCACCCAGTGATCGCGCACGACGTCGCGCAACGGCAGCTTCACCGTGCGCTTGCGCGCGAGCACGCGCTGCATGTCGGCCGACTCCTCGAGCTTCAGCCGGATCACCATGCCGATGATCACGAGCACGGCCGACAGCAGGAACGGAATGCGCCAGCCCCACATCAGGAACGACGGTGTCGGCAGCGCGCTCAGCACGAAAAACGCGGCCGTGGCCAGCAGGTTGCCGGTGGGCGAACCCTGCTGCGCGAATGCCGCATACAGGATGCTGCGATGCTTCGGCGCGTTCTCGCTCGCGATCAGCACCGCGCCGCCCCACTCGCCGCCGACCGCGATGCCCTGCAGGACGCGCAGCACGACGAGGCCGGCCGGCGCCCAGACGCCGATCTGCGCGTAGCCGGGCAACAGGCCGATGCCGGTCGTCGCCAGCCCCATCATCACCAGCGTGATCACGAGCGCGGTCTTGCGGCCGACACGATCGCCGAGATGCCCGAACACGATGCCGCCGAGCGGCCGCGCGGCGAAGCCGGCCCAGAACGTGACGAACGCAAGCAGCGTCGCGACGCCCGGGTCCATCGTGCTCGCAAAGAACACCTTGCCGAACACGAGCGCCGCGGCCGTGCCGTAGATGTAGAAGTCGTACCACTCGATCGTGGTGCCGACGAACGCCGCGAAGGCGGCGCGGCCAGGCCGCGGCTGCGGCTGGGCGGCGAACGGGGATTGCGGACGGCTCATCGATGTCTCCATGTCTGTGATCGGTGGCGCGACTGTCGCGCGCCTTTTCCGGGTGGCCGGCTCTACGCCGCCGGCCGGCGAGGTTGCTCCAGGGTGCGTTGCCCTGTGTTGCGCTGCTTTTCATTGCTTTTCGTTGCCGTCCGCCGGCCCGTCATGCTCGCCTGCGGGCCTCGTCGGCCGGTCACGTCTGGTCGGGCGCAGCCCTCAGAACACCGGCCTCGAGCAGTTGCTGCTGAAGCGCGCGATCGACGCCGAGCCGGTCGAGCACGGCACGCGTGTCGCCGCCGAGCGCGGGCGGCGGCGAACGATAGGTCGCCGGCGTGCGCGACAGCTTCACCGGCGACGCGGTGCCGCGATACGCGCCGATCTCGACGAACAGGTTCCGGTGCAGCGCATGCGGATCGTGCGCGACGTCGGCCACCGTCCGTACCGGCCCGCACGGCACGCCGGCCGCCATCAGGTCGTGCGCGAGCGGCTCGCACGCGTGCGCGGCGAGCCGCGCTTCCAGTTCGGCCTTCAGCTCGGGCCGGTGCGCGCAGCGGCTGCGGTTGTCGACGAAGCGCGGATCGCTGGCGAGCGCCGGCGCACCGAGATACGCGACGAGCCGCGCGAACTGCCGGTCGTTGCCGACCGCGAGGAAAATCGGCACGGTCGCCGTGCGGTAGCTGTCGTAAGGCGCGATGTTCGGATGCGCGTTGCCGCTGCGCTCCGGCACGCGCCCGGAGCCGAAGAAGTTCGGCAGGTGCGGATGCAGCAGCGACACGCCGCAGTCGTACAGCGCAATGTCGATCGACTGTCCGCGCCCGCTCTTCTCGCGCTCGGCCAGCGCCAGCAGGATGCCGGCGAGCGCATTGAGCCCCGTGACCATGTCGACGATCGGCAGACCGATGCGCGTCGCATCGCCGTCGCGCTCGCCGTTGACGCTCATCAGCCCGGCCATCGCCTGGATCACCGCGTCGTAGCCGGGCAGCCCGCCGAGCGGGCCCTCGTCGCCGAAGCCCGTCACCGCGCAGTGGATCAGCCGCGGGAAGCGCGGCTGCAGGTCGCGTGCATAGTCCATCCCCCAGCGCGCGAGCGTGCCGGGCTTGAAGTTCTCGACGAGCACGTCGGCCTCTTCGAGCAGGCGCCACAGGATCGCTCGCCCCTCGTCGCGCGACAGGTCGAGCGCGAGCCCTTCCTTGTTGCGGTTGACGCCCATGAAATACCACGCGGTATCGCCGAGGAACGGCGGCCCCCAGCCGCGTGTTTCGTCGCCGTCCGGCGGCTCGATCTTGACCACCGTCGCCCCGTGGTCGGCGAGCGCCTGCGTGCAATACGGGCCGCCGAGCACACGGCTCAGGTCGACGACTTTCAGGCCGTCCAGTGCGCCGCCGGTCGCATTCGTCGCGTTCGTCGCGCTCATCGTTCGACCTCCGGCAACAGGTCGAGCGCCGTGTCGAGCGCGACCGGCGTACCGCACAGCAATGCATCGAATGCGGCCGATTCGTCGTCGCGCGACGCCGGCGCGAGCGGATCGACCGGCAGCAGCTTGTGGCGCACGATCAGGTGCGCGAGCGCGAGACGCCGGAAGTCCGGCGCAAGGCGTACGCCCTCGCAGGCCATCAGCACGGCCGCGCTCGCGTAGTACAGCGCGGACGCGGCCTGACGCACGCGTGCGTCGTCGCCTTCCGCCGCGACCCGCGCCAGCGCATCGCAGGCGCGCGCGAGAATGCGCCGCAGCGCCGCGCGGCTCGCATCGGGCAGCGGTGCCGCGCCGAGCCGGTCGCCCAGGAACGCGCGCAGCGCATCGAGTGCGTGCTCGCGCTGCGCGGCCCGCGCGACGTCCAGCGCGACGATGTTGCTCGTGCCTTCCCAGATCGAGCCGAGATGCGCATCGCGCACCAGGCGCGCGTCGCTCCATTCCTCGATGTAGCCGGTGCCACCGCGCACTTCCATCGCATCGCCCGTCACGCGGCGCGCATCGCGGCACGCGCGAAACTTGATCAGCGGCGTCAGGATCCGCACGCAGCGCGCGGCCTGCTCGTCACCCGCGTCGGCCTGCGGCAGGAGCAGCGCAATCTGCATGAACATCGCGCGCGCGGCCTCGGCCGGCAGCAGCATCTTCATCAGCTGGCGCTGCATCAACGGCATCTCGATCAGCTTGCGGCCGAACGCCTCGCGATGCGCGGCGACGTGCAGCGCCTCGTTCAACGCACGCCGCATCAGCCCCGCCGCGCGCACGCCGTTCGACAGCCGCGACATGTTGATCATGTCGGCCATCTGGTGAAAACCGCGGCCGATCTCGCCGATCAGGAACGCCTGTGCACCTTCAAGCGCGATCTCGCCGCTCGCCATCGAACGGCTGCCGAGCTTGTCCTTCAGGCGCACGATCCGGTAGCGGTTGCGCGTGCCGTCCGGCAACGTCTTCGGCAGCAGGAACAGCGCCAGACCCTTGATGCCGTCCGGCGCGCCGTCGGGCCGCGCGAGGAGCATCGCGAGATCGGCGTCCGCGTTCGAGCAGAACCATTTGTCGCCGGTCAGGCGCCAGACGGTCTCGCCGTGTGCGTTCGTCTCGCGCGCTGCGCGCGTCGCGATCCGGGCGACGTCGGAGCCCGCTGCCTGCTCGGTCATGAACATCGCGCCCTGGTACAGCGTGTCGAAGTCGCGCGACGCGAGCATCGGCAGGTAACGCGCGACAAGCGCCGGATCGCCGAAGCGACGCAGCGTGCGCGTCAACGAGTCGGTCATGCTGACCGGGCAGCACAGCCCGAACTCCGCCTGGACGAACAGGAACGTCAGCGCGTACTTGATGAGCGGCGGCACGGATTCCGGCCCATGGCTCAGCGACGCGAGCCCGAGCTCCGCATAGGCGACGCGTTCGAGCGCGACGTACGCGGGATCCTTGTCGATCCGCTGCACGGCCTCGCCGCGCCGGTTGCGGTGCTCGAGCACGGGCGGGTGCTTGTCCGCGCGCGACGCCCATTCGTCGAGTTCGCCCGACACGCGTGCGCCGAGCGCGCGCAGCCGCGGCTCGAGTTCGGCATAGTGCGCGTCGCCGAGATGCAGCTTCAGCAACGCGCCGAGATCGGGATCGGCGGTGAAGAAATTGATGCCCCGGCTGTCGGGGATGTTGGATGCGCCGGCGTCCGGCGTGCGAGCGGTGTCGTTCATGCGTGCGTCTCCTGGGATGCCTGCACGTCGGCTGGAGGCGCCGCCGCGGCGCCCGGCCAGTCCCGCGCAAAGCCTTCCGCAGAGCGTAGGCGCGCGATCGATAAGCGTCCAATACAGGATTTGTCCGGTACGATAGATATCGCTTATCGATGCCGACGCCGGGAGGAGACACCATGGAACTGAGGCAGTTGCGCTACTTCGTGGCGGTCGCCGAGGAACTGCATTTCGGGCGTGCAGCGAAGCGCCTGTTCATCTCGCAACCGGCGCTGAGTTTCGACATCCGCAAGTTCGAGGAGGCGCTCGGCGTGCAGTTGTTCTCGCGCACCAACAAGACCGTCGCGCTGACCAACGCGGGCGAGGTGCTGCTCGGCGAAGCGCGCCGGTTGCTGCTGCAGGCGGCCGAGGCCGAGCGCCTGACGGTGCGCTCCGCATCGGGCCTCGCGGGCCGGCTGCGGATCGGCTTCGTCCATTCGATGCTGTATCGCGGGCTGCCCGATGCGGTGCGGCGCTTCGAGGCCGACTACCCGGGCGTCGAGGTCGTGCTGAGCGAGATGAACACGCAGGCGCAGGTGCAGGCCATCCAGCGCGGCCAGATCGATCTCGGCTACGCGCACTGGGGCCACTTCCCGCCCGAGGTCGAATCGGTCTCCGTCTATGCGGAGCCGTTCGTGTGCTGCCTGCCGGCCGCGCATCCGCTCGCCCGGCGCAAGCAGGTCGCGCTCGCCGCGCTCGCTGCGGAACCGTTCATCCTGTTTCCGCGCGAAGCGGCGCCGCACTATCACGACCTGATCATCGCGCAATGCGTGAACGCGGGATTCAGTCCGCTGATCCGCCACGAAGCGCGGCTGTGGCAGACGATCCTGTCGATGATCGAGTTCGGGATGGGCGTCGCGCTGGTGCCGCGCGTGCTGCAGCAGGCGAAGAGCGACCGGCTCGCGTTCCGGCCGCTGAAGGATGCGTCGCTCGAATCGCGCACGCTCGCGTTGAAGCGCAGCGGCACCGCCGAGCCGGTTGCGCTGCGCTTCGCCGACTACGTGCGCGCATCGATCGACGGGTTGCCCGCGCTCGCGGGCTGAGCGCGCTCGCCCGCCGCTACGTCACGACTTCGCGCCGGGCTGCAGCACCGGCTGTGCGCGTCGATACCACACCGCGTACACGAACGACAGCGCAACCAGGAACGGAATGCCGAAGATCAGCGTCATGTGGAATTCCGCCGTGAAGTAGGTCGTCACCATCACCGCGAGCATCAGGCCCGCGCCGAGCAGCGTCAGCAGCGGAAAACCACGCATCCGGAACGCGGGCGCCGGCAGACCGAGCGCCGCGCGACGCCGCCGGAAGCAGTAGTGCGTGACGAAGATCATCATCCACGTAAACAGCGCACCGAACATCGACACGGCCATCATGATCGTGAACGACGCGTCCGGATACAACACGCTCAGCACGGTCGCAAGCGCGATGCCGAGCGTCGACAGCATCAGTGCGCCGAACGGTACGCCGCGCGCGTTCACTTCTCCGAGCGCCTTCGGCGCATGCCCCGCACGCGACAGGCTGAACATCATCCGCGTCGTGATGTAGAGCTGACTGTTCATTGCGGACAGCGCGGCGATCAGCACGACGAAGTTGATCAGTCCGGCCGCGCCCGGCAGGTGGATTGCCTCCATCACCTTCACGAACGGGCTTTCGTCGCGCCCTGCCGCCGTCCACGGCACGATCGCGAGCATCAGCGCGAGCGTGACGAGGTAGAACAGCACGAGCCGCACGATCGTCGAGCGGAACGCACGCGTGACCGCGCGCTCGGGATCCTCGGCTTCACCGGCCGCGACCGCGATCATCTCGATGCTCAGGTAGCTGAAGATCGACACGATCACCGCGACCCAGGTACCCCACGCCCCCTTCGGAAAAAAGCCGCCGTGATCCGTGTAGTGATGGAATCCCGCGCGTGCCGCACCGTTGCCGACCAGCCCCGGATTGCCGAACACGACATAGGCGCCGAGCACGATGAAGCCGACGATCGCCGCGATCTTCACGACCGAGAAGCCGTACTCGACCGCGCCGAACACATCGACGCTACGCGCGTTGACGAACACCAGCAGCGCGGAGAACCCGACGATCCACAGCCAGCCCGGCACGCCCGGCAACCAGTACTTCATGTACAGCGCGATCGCGGTGACCTCGGTGCCGACCGCGAGCACGATGCACGCCCAGTACGCATAGCGCACGAGGAACCCGGCCCACGGGCTCACGTAATGTTCGGCGTACGCGCCGAACGAACCGGATGTCGGGTGCGCGACCGTCATCTCGGCGAGACAGCCCATCAGCAGCAGCGAGATGAACGCACCGATCGCGTAGCTGACGAGCACGCTCGGACCCGCGAAGCCGATCGCGAAGCCGCTGCCGAGAAAGAGGCCGGTGCCGATGGCGCCGCCGATCGCGATCATCGCCATCTGCCGTGCGGAAAGCGTGCGGCGCAAGCCTTGCTCGCGCGCCGCGATATGCTGGAATTGCCCTTCTGGTTGCATCGAATGACCTCGTTCGAAAGCGATTGTCCGGTCGGAATGTCGACGGCGCGCGGCCCGGCGCCGGACGGCCGGCCGCCGCGCGCCGCGGGCTCAGAACACGTGGCGCAGGCCGGCCGCGATGCCCGTCTGGTTGCCGCGTCCGGGCATTTCCGTGAACGCGCCGCCCGTCACGCGGTTGTAGTCGACCGTCGCGTAGACCTGCGTTGCCTTCGACAAGGCGTACTCAGCCTCGAGCACGCCCGTGTAGCGCTTGCCGCCGTTACCGGCCACGCCGTTGACGTTGCGGATGTCGTCGTAATACGCGACGCCCGTCACCGACACGGCCGGCGTGACATTGACGCTCGCACCCGTATAGAAGATCGCGTCGCGACGCGGGTTGTCCGCGAACGCACCGTAGGTCACGTCGCGGCCCGGCGCGTTCAGCAGCTGCTGGTCGAGCATGCCCGTGCGGTCGATGCCGCCGAGATAGCCCGCGTACAGCGTCGCCGCGCCGAACGCGTAGCGCGCGCCCGCGCCCCACGCCTGCTGCGCGCGGCTGTTCAGGTCCCGCACCTGCTGGTAGGTCGCGCCGACCATCAGCCCGCCCTGCGTGTACGACACGTGCGTGCCCCAGTACGCGTTCGCGCCGAGGCTGCCCGCGACGCCGCCGAAGCCGTAGCTCGCGCCGACGTTCAACCCGCCGAACGTGCCGTCGTAGCTGACGACGTTGCTCGCACGGCCTTGCGTGAGGAAATACGGCCACATGTTGGCCGTGTAGTTGCCGACCGTCAGCGGATCGAGATCGCCGAACAGGTTGAACGCCTCGGTCGCCTGGCGGCCGAGCTTCACGGTCCCCCAGTCGCTCGCAAGACCGACATACGCGTAGCGACCGAACAGCGCGCCGTCGAGCTGCCCGTTCTGCGGCTCGAAGCCGCTCTCGAGCTGGAAGATCGCCTTCAGCCCGCCGCCGAGCGCTTCGCTGCCCTTCAGCCCCCAGCGGCTGTTCGTGATCGCGCCGTTGGTCATCTGCACGCTCGCACCGTTCGACGCGTCGGCATGCGTCGTGTAGCGAATGCTCTGGTCGACGATTCCGTACAGCGTCACGCTGTTCTGAGCCATCGCGCCGCTCGCGGCAAGCGCACCGGACATCATTGGCAGTACGAATTTATGGATTGTCCTCATGTTCTCCTCCAGTCCTGTTGTCGTTTGTCGATGATTGCGCGACTGCGCACCGCGCAATGCGGTGTTCCTGCTAGGTGCGTGCCACGGGCAGCGCGACGTACGCGACGAGTTCGACGCGCATCGCCGGATGCGCGAAACCCTGCACGCCGACGCATGTCCGGTTCGGATACGGTTCGCGGAAGTGGCGCCGGTATTCGGCGTCGAATTCGGGCATCGCCTTCACGTCGGACAGGTAGACGAGCACCTGCGCGACGTCGTCCATCGTCGCGCCGGCCGCCGCGACGGCCTTGGCGAGATTCGCGAGCGTGACGCGCGCCTGTTCGGTCATCGTGTCGCCGGCGATCGCACCGGATGCGTCGACCGGCCCGTGCCCCGTAAACATCAACCCTCCGGCGCGGGTCGCCCACGAGAATGGTTGTGCGAGCTGCGGCAGGTCGACCGGGATCGTTTCAGCCATCGTGTCCTCCTTGTGATCGGGGCCGGGATATTCAGGCGGCCTGCCGCGACGCACCGCCGAGCACATCGGCGATCGCGTTCGCGACGTGGTCGACGTTCGCATCGTTCAGGCCCGCGATGCACATGCGGCCGGAGCGCAGCAGATAGACGCCATGCGATGCACGCAGGCGGTCGACGTCGGTCGCGGCCATGCCCGTGTAGCTGAACATCCCGCGCTGCGCGACGAGTGCGTCGAACGCACGGTCCGGCAGCCGCGCATCGAGCCGCGCCTTCAGTTCGCCGCGCATCCGCTTGATGCGCGTGCGCACCTGCGCGACCTCGTCTTCCCAGCGCGCGCGCAGCGCGTCGTCGTTCAGCACGGTCGACACGAGTTGCGCGCCGAACAGCGGCGGGCTCGAATAGGTGCGGCGCACGCCGGCCTGCAACTGACTCAGTACCGTTGCGGCCTCGCCCGCGTTCGCGCAGACGACCGACAGGCCGCCGACACGCTCGCCATACAGCGAGAAGTTCTTCGAAAACGAATTGCCGACGATCGCGGGCAACCCGGCATCGACGATCGCGCGCACGGCCCACGCGTCGTCGGCGAGACCGTCGCCGAAGCCCTGGTACGCCATGTCGAGAAACGGAATCAGCCCGCGCCGCGCGAGCATGTCGATCACCGCGCGCCATGCGTCGCGGCCAAGGTCGAGACCCGTTGGATTGTGGCAGCACGGCTGCAGCAGCACGACGCTGCGCGCCGGCAACGCATCGAGCGCGGCGAGCATCGCGTCGACGCGGATGTCATTGCGCAATGCGTCGTAGTACGGATACGTATGCACGTCGAGGCCGGCGGCCGAGAAGATCACGCGGTGGTTGTCCCACGTCGGGTCGCTGATCCAGATCGCACTGTCGGGGAAATAGCGCTTCACGAATTCCGCGCCGAGCCGGATCGCGCCCGAACCGCCGAGCGTCTGCAGCGTCGCGATGCGCCCTTCCGCGAGCGCCGCGCAGTCGTCGCCGAACACGAGGCGCTGCACGCCCTGCCGGTACACGGCCAGCCCTTCCATCGGCAGATAGGTATGCGGCGCGCCGGCTTCGCGCAGACGCTCGGCCGCGATGCGCGTGCTGTCGAGAACCGGAATCCGGCCCGCGTCGTCGTAGTAGAGGCCGATGCTCAGGTTGACCTTGTGCGGATGCGCATCCTGCTGGAAGGCCTGGAACAGCGACAGGATCGGATCGCCCGGGTAGGCGGGAATGTGTTCGTACATGGCGAAATGGCGGTAGAGGTTGAAAGCGGCGGCGCGCCCGGCGGCATCGCGTTGCGCCGGGACGAGCAGTCGGGACATGGGGCGCATGTTATCGAGGACGAAATAGAATGAGCTTCACTTTTCGATGACGAACTCGCCCGATTGCAGTAGAGTCTGCGGATCCAATCTCAAAATTCACCGGATTCTGCGAAATGACTCTCGATCGAACCGATATGCGGATCCTTCGGCACCTGGAACGGGACGGACGCATCAGCAATCAGGACCTCGCGAACGCGGTCGCGCTGTCGCCGTCGGCATGCCTGCGGCGCGTGAAACTGCTGGAGGAACGCGGCGCCATTGCCGGGTATCGCTGCGCGATCGAGCCGAAGAAAGTCGGCGTCGCGTTCGAGGCGCTCGTGCATGTGTCGATGCGGCCTGACGTGCCCGAGTGGCACGACCGGTTCGTGGAAGCGATCCAGCAGTGGCCAGAGGTCATCGCGGCGCAGATCGTCACGGGCGGGTCGAACTACGTGCTGACGGTTCGCGCGCGCGACCTCGATCACTATTCGGATTTCGTGATCAACCGGCTGCACCGAGCCGCGGGCGTGATGTCGATCAACTCGAGCATCGTGCTCGCGACGCTCAAGCGCGACGGATCGATCCTGGATCTCGTCGAGCCGTCGACGGCCGGCTGACCGATCGTTGCGCGGGCCTGAAAAATATTTGCAGAAAGTACTTTACAGACCCTCAAAGCACTGACATAATTTCAGCTTCTTTGGGCGGTTAGCTCAGCGGTAGAGCACTGCCTTCACACGGCAGGGGTCACTGGTTCGATCCCAGTACCGCCCACCAAAGAATTCAAGGCCCTGCGTCTCACGACACAGGGCCTTTTCGTTTTGGTGCCGCACTCGTCAAAGCGTGCGCATCCGGGCGGCAATGCCGTCCCGGAACCACACCACGCACGCTGCGCGGACTTACCGTGCCTACCCCACCCGCTCCGCCGTCGCATCGAACGCGCGCTTCGCCTTGTCGACGATCTCGTCGACCTCCGCCTCGCGAATCACGAGCGGCGGCGACAGCAGCATCCGGTCGCCCGTCGCGCGCATGATCAGGTTGCCGTTGAAGCAGAAGTCGCGGCAGATCGTGCCGATATCGACATCCGCACCGAAGCGCTCGCGCCGGCCGCGATCGCGCGCAAGCTGAACGCCCGCGACCAGCCCCGTGCCCGCAATCTCCCCGACGACCGGATGATCACCCAGCGCGTCGCGCAGCCGGCGCTGGAAATACGGCCCGATGTCGTTCTTCACGCGCTCGACGATGCCTTCGTCGCGCAGCAGCTTCAGGTTCGCGACCGCGACGGCCGCCGCCACCGGGTGGCCCGAGTACGTGAGCCCGTGATTGAATTCGCCGTTGTCGATGATCGGCCGTGCCACGCGCTCGTGAATGCCGACCGCGCCCATCGGCACG